>NZ_JAQZSH010000011.1:0-286406 GCF_053902585.1 Longispora urticae | reverse complement strand
GGCCCCCCGGGGTACTCCCCGGGGGCCGCCGCTGTCTCTACGCGTACTCCGACAGCACCTGCCGGGTCTGCTCCGGGTCGAGCCGGGGATCGCACAGGGTCGTGTACGCCTCCGACGACAGGTCGTCCTCGGCCACCCCGTGCCCCACGCACTCCGTCACCGGGGACGCGGACGCCTCCAGGTGCACCCCGCCGGGCACCTGGCCCTGGGCGAGCAGCACCTCCCGGAACGCGGTCAGTTCCGCGACGATGTCGGGCAACAGCCGGGTCTTCACCCCGGAACCGGTCTTCACCGTGTTGCCGTGCATCGGATCGCACAGCCACACGACCTGGTGCCCGGCCCGCCGGACCGCGCGGAGCAGCGGCGGCAGGGCCTCGCGGAGGGCGCGCCCCATCCGCGAGATGAGCACCAGCCGGCCGGGCTCCCGGGCCGGGTCGAGGAGTTCGCACAGCTCCAGGAGTCCGGCGGGGGTCGCGGCCGGGCCCACCTTGCAGCCGACCGGGTTGAGCACCGAGGCCAGCAGGTGCACGTGCGCGGCGTCGGTCTGCCGGGTGCGTTCCCCGATCCAGGGCAGGTGGGTCGAGCCGAGGTAGGTGCCGTCCGGGGCGGGGCGCAGCATGGGGCCCTCGTAGTCCAGGACCAGGGCCTCGTGGCTCGACCAGGGGCCGGAGCCGTGCAGGGGATCGCGCTGGCTGCGGTGCTCGCGGACCATCCCCGTCACCTCGGCGCTGGCCTCGTACGCCCACAGGAGGCGGCGCGGGTCGTGCCGGCGGGCGGCGCGGGTCGGGATCTCCGAGTTCACCAGGTGGCCCCGGAAGGTGGGCAGCTCGACGCCCTCGTACACCTCCGTGGGTTCTGATCGGGGTTTGCCGAACTGGCCGCCGAGCCGGCCGATCCGCACCACGGGCTGGCCGGTGAGCTTCGCGAGGTGGTCGCCGAGGTCCTCCAGTACCCCGATCTTGGTCCTGGTCCGGGCCGGCGTGCACTCGTAGAAGTTCTCGGCGCAGTCGCCGATCTGGAGCACCTGCGCCTCGCCGGCCGCCACCTTGGCCAGGTCCCCGCGCAGCTCGGTGAGCTCCTCGGGGGTGACCAGCGGGGTGGCGGCGGCGAGGAACGCCCGGGTCCGGGGGTAGGCGGGGTGGTCGCGCCAGTCGGGTTGCTGCGCGGCGGGCAGCCGGTCCCAGGACAGTGCCGCGGTCACCGCAGGCTGCCCACGGGGCTCAGAGCTTCCACCACACGACGGGTACTCAACGTCACCGCGCACCTCCGCGCGGCGTAGTCCAGGGTCATCTTGTGGTCCGCCTCGGTGAAGTCCGCGATGGCGTCGGCCACCAGGAACGGCTCGATGTCCAGGGTGAACGCGTCGAGGGCGGTCTTGAGGATGCCGACGTGCGCGTAGACCCCGCAGATCAGGAGCTGGTCGCGGCCGCTGTCCCGGAGAATGGTCTCCAGGCGGGACCGGTGGAACGCGCTGTACCGCCACTTGGTCAGCACCGTGTCCTGCGGCCGGGGCGCGAGCTCCGGCACGATCCGGCGGGTGTCCGCGTCGGCGCTCATCCCGGGGCCCCAGATGTCGCGCAGCAGGCCGCGCTGTTCGGGGGTCATGGCGCCGGGCTGCGCGGTGTACACGATCGGGATGTTCTGTTCGACCGCCGCGTCCCGCAGCCGGGCGGCGTTGTTCACCAGCAGGCTGACCAGCTCGGAACCTGCCGGCAGGAAGTCCACGAAGTAGCGCTGCATGTCGTGGACGAGCAGGACGACGCGTTGCGGATCGGGCTGCCAGGGTGCGACGTTCTCGGGTAGCTCGGCCTCGCACGGCATGGCGTAGGGCACGATGGACGGAATTCCCATGATCTTCCCTTCTGCGGGTCGCGCGGTCAGACCCCGAGTGCGGCCCCGCCGTCGACGTAGAGGTCGTGCATGGTGATGTGCCGGGCCCGGTCGGAGACCAGGAAGAGCACCGCGTCGGCGATGTCCGCGGGGTCCGCGATCCGGCGCAGCGGAATGCCGATCTTGTAGGCGGTGGGCGAGCCCTCGATGACCATCCGCGCGCCGTCGGAGTCGGCCCACATGGACGTCTGCATGTCGGTGTACGTGGACCCGGGCGCGACCACGTTGCACCGCACCCCGTACTCGGCGAGCTCCAGCCCGAGGCACTTGGTGAACATGGTCGAGGCGGCCTTGGAGGCGGAGTACGCGCCCATGTTCATCCGGGGCACCCCGGCCGCGTTCGACGCGACGGTGACGATGACGCTCGACGGGTTGGTCCGCATCCGGCGCGCCACGGCCCGGGAGATGTAGAAGACGCCGTCGGTGTTCACGGAGAACACGGCGTCCCAGTCCTCGTCGGTCATGTCGACCACGGGACCGGTCCGCAGCACGCCCGCGACGTTGACCAGGATGTCGATCGGCCCGAGTTCGCGCTCGATCGTGGCCACGGTCTCGTCGACGGCCGCGCTGTCGCGCACGTCGGTCGGGAAGACGCTGAGCTTGTGCCCCGCGCCGGACTGCTCCAGCAGCCTCGACAGCTGGTCGGCGTTGTTGTCGACCGCCGCCACCGAGGCCTCGTTCTCCAGCAGCGCCGCGACGACGGCCCTGCCGATGCCCTGGGCCGCCCCCGTGACCATGGCGACCTTGCCACTGATGCCCAGTGAATCCATTACCCGTCCAGCCTTTCCGCGTCGTATCCGTACAGCCATTCCTGGCTGGTCAGCCCCCAGTTGGCGTCCATCGCGCCGTCCCGTTGGCGCTGCTGCTCGCCGTCGTCGTAGTGGTGGTTGCGGGTGTTGCTCTGTACCCACGCACGGACCGCGGCGATCCGGGGCCGCCGGTTGCGCTCGTAGCGGTCGAGGGCCTCGTCGAGGCCGGTGGGCGTCGCGTCCGTCAGGCACCGGGCCAGCGCCGCCGCGTCCTCGATGCCCTGGGCGGCGCCCTGCGCCCCGAACGGCAGCACCGGGTGCGCGGCGTCGCCGACCATGACGACCCGGCCGTCCCGCCACCGGCGCAGCGGGTCCCGGTCGTGCAGGGCCCACTTCTGGACGCTGTCGGCCGCCCGCAGCACACCGAGCACCTCGGGGTGCCAGCCCGCGTAGGCCTCCTCGAGCTCCTCGACCGAGCCCGACGCCTGCCAGGACTCGACCCGCCAACCCCCGGCCGGCGCGGTGGCCACGAAGCTGATCGTCCGGCCGCCGGCGATCGGATAGCAGACGACGTGCTGGCCGGGGCCGAACCACAGCAGGACCTTCGGCTCGTCCAGCAGGTGCGGCAACCGTTCGGCGGGTACCAGGCCCCGGTAGGCGGCGTGGCCGGAGAACCGGGGCTGGTCGGTGACGATCCGCGCCCTGAGCAGGGAGTGGATGCCGTCCGCCCCGACCACGAGATCGGCGGTGGTCGAGCGCCCGTCGGCGAACTCCAGCAGCACGTCCCCCTCGCGGTCGGTCACCGCGACGACCTGGCTGTCCAGAGTCACCGAGTCCGACGGCAGCAGGTCCAGGAGCGCCTGGTGCAGGTGCGCGCGGTGCACGGTGTAGTACGGCGCGCCGTACAGCTCCGCGCAGTCCGCGCCCAGGCCGTGCCGGAACAGGACCGCGTTGTCGTGGTAGCGGCGCATCTCCAGCGCCACCGGCTGCACGGCCACCTTGTCCAGGCGGTCGGCGAGGCCGAGGCGGTGCAGCAGGCGGCCCGCGTTGGGGGCGAGCTGGATGCCCGCGCCGACCTCGGCGAGCTCCGGCGCCTGCTCGTACACGTGTGCTTCGATGCCGTTGCGGTGCAGTGCCGCGGACAGGGTGAGTCCGGCGAGCCCGGCCCCGACGATGGCGATTCTCATGTCTTCCTCACTCAGTAGTAGAGGAGTGCCTTGTCCCAGTCCTCGTCCGCGCCGAACAGGCTGCGCGGTTTGACGACGTCGTGGATGCCGGTGAGCACCTGGCTCGGGACCAGGGTGCCCGGCGCCACCCCGGTGACCTGGCAGTTGACGGCCAGTTCGCGGCGGATGACCTCGGTGAGGGCGGACTCGGCGACGGCCCGGTGCGCGTCGGGCACCTCGATCTGGACCGTGAGCACGTCCCGGTCGGCGCGGGCCCGCCAGAAGAGGACCTCGTAGGAGGAGGGCAGCTCGAAGACCAGGTCCTCCAGGCGGGCCTGGGTGACGGTGCCGTCGCCGACCGGGTAGCCGAACGCCGACCGGCCGAGGACCCGGATGCTCGGCAGCACCCAACCGCACGGGCACTCCGCGTAGGAGACCTCGACGTTGTCCTCCAGGTTGTAGCGCAGGAGGGGCATGGCCTCGCGGTACAGCGGGGTGACGACGAGCTGGCCGCAGCCGTCCGGCGAGACGGTGCCGGTCAGCGGGTCGTACACCTCGAAGATCGCGCGGTCGGACCACAGGTGCATCCGGCCGTGCTCGCACTCCCCGGCGAGGCTGCCGGTCTCGGTGGAGCCGTACTCCTCGACCACCGGCACGCCCCAGATCTCGCTGATCCGGGCCCGCCGGGCGGCACTGAGGGGCTCGCCGCCGACGAACAGCGCCCGCAGCTTGGGGAAGTCGGTCTCGGGCCGGTGCCCGGCGGCGCGCGCGGCGGCGGCCCAGAGCAGCGTCTCGGTCGGCATCGACCAGCTGAGGGTCACCTCCAGGTCGTGCAGCACCCGGACGACCCGCGAGTAGGGCATCGCCAGGGACCGGTTGTCGCCGGGCACCACGGTCGCGCCCTGCAGCCGGGCGGCGGCGTGCGCGAGGTGCCCGGTGATCATGAGCGCGTAGGGCGTGCGGACCAGGAAGGTGTCGGCGGCGCTGATCCCGATCCACTTGCGGGCGTAGCGCTCGGCGAGGTCGGTCCAGTCGCCGGCCGTGTAGTACGACGGGGTCGGCTGCCCGGACGTGCCACTCGACTCGTGGTACGTGGCCAGCAGCGCCTTGTCCACCGCGAGCATCCCGAACGGGTACTGGTCGCGCATGTCCTGCTTGCTCGTGAACGCCAGGTCCTCGAACGCCGGCGGCGTGTCACCGAACCGGGCCCGGTAGAACGGCGAGCGGGTCGCCTGGGCCAGCGTGTGCGGGAGCTGCTTCTCCTGCAACGCGCGCAGCTCGTCGAGGCTGCGCCACTGACCGATCCGGGGTAGCGTGCTCATCTCTCTCCCAAAACTCGTAGCGCGTTGAGGCGGACCACCTTGTTCCAGGTCTCCTCGGGCAGGTCGAGGGTCCGGTACTTGGTGATCTCCACAGCCGGGTGCTGGTGCGGGTGCTCGGAACCGAACAGCACCCGGTCCGCGCCGAGCCTGGCCAGCGCGGCCTTCACGATGAAGCTGAACGTCCCCGAGGTCTCCGCGAGGATGTTGTGCTGCGGGGCGATCTGGTTGACCGCGTGCAGGTCCACGGCGAGGAATCCACAGTGGCCGAGGACGAACGTGATGTCGGGGAACCGTTTCGCGAGCTCCACCAGGTCGCCCGCGCCGAACCCGGGCTGGCCGAGCGAGACCGTGTAGACCGGGTGGCCGAACTCGCCCGCCACCCGGACGAGGTCGACCATCCGCTCGTCCGCGAACGGGATGCCGTGCACCGCGGGGGACAGTTCCAGGCCGCGGAACTCGGCGGCCCGCTCGCGGTAGACCTCGGCGGGGCGGTGCGGGTTGGCGAAGAAGAACGGGATCAGCCGGCCCGCCGAGCGCGCGCACGCCGCCAGGACGGCGTCGTTGTCCGCGTCGGAGTCGAACTGGCCACCCTCCACCAGCTGCCGCGCCAGCCGGTCGGGGTCGATGACCGCGCCCGCCGCGAGGACCGCCCGGTCGATGCCCAGTTCGGCCATCAGGGCGAGCTGCCGGTCGACGGCGTCGGGGCCCGGCATGAGCCTGGTGTGGAAGTCGAGGAAGGGTGGCCGGTCCATCCCTACTTCTCCAGCGAGAACTCGTTGATCGGGTACCCGACGTGCCGGTCCTCGGTCGGCAGGTACCCCCACACCTTGTCGCCGGGGCGCAGCTCGGTGCTGTTGAGCACCTTGTAGTCGTCGCCCTGGCCGCCGGGGCCGAGCACCCGCACGTGCCAGTCGTCCTGGAGGATCAGGTTCGCCGCGCGGCCGTCGGGGGCCACCGCGTCGATCGAGATCAGCGGCCGGGACTCGATCTTCACCCGGCCGACCGTGATCACCCGGGTCTCGCCCTTGGTGTTCACCGCGAGGACCTTGCTGCCGGCCTTCAGCTCGCTGAGGTAGTTGGTCCGGCCGGCCTTGCTCATCGTGTACGAGTGGATCGCGCCCGCGTTCACCCGGAACGGCCGGGTCGGCATGTACGGCAGCGGGTGCGTCTCGCTGACGCACAGGATCATGCCCTTGGAGTGCGAGCCGACGAGAATGCCCTCGTCCTCCCCGAAGTACGAGGTGGTGTCGACGCAGGCCCGCTCGCCCATCCCGATGTGCGCGGTCTCCAGCACGGTCAGCTCGACGAGCTCGACCGGCGCGGAGCGCTCCTCGGCGGCGGCCTTCAGCGCGGTGGTGTCGCCGACGTTCTTCGGGGCCATCGCCACGCCGTCGGAGCCGTGCTCCAGGACGATGAAGATGATCTCGGCCTCTTCGACGTCCGCCGCCTGGGTGATGATCTTGCCCTTGCCGGTGTCCTTGCCCGCGCCGGCCGCGGCGAGCACGATCTCCAGCGGGATCTTCGTCGGGTCGCGGAACAGCAGGTAGGACCACGTCTCGGTCCGGGCCGCCTCGCACGCCTGCTCCAGGGTCGGCGCGTCCACGATCTCCACGTACCGGCCGAACTCGACGCCCGGGAACTTCAGCGCCAGGGTCGCGGTGTCGCCGAACTTGTCGGTGTCCACGAGCACGACGTCCGCGCCGGCCAGGTCGGCGGGGATCGCGTTCTTCGGGAACAGCACCCGGGTCACGGTCGGCGGCAGGTTGGTCAGGTCGGCCAGGTCGTCGGCGATGATGCCGTCGACGCGCTGGTGCAGCGCCTCGGCGACGATGGCGTCCTTCAGGCCGTTGGTCGAGCGGATGTCCACCCAGCACAGCTTCATTGCGGAACCTCTCAGAGTCGGGGGTCGGTCAGCTAGCCAGCACGCTGATGCGGCCGGTGTGTCGCGCGTCCAGCACGGTCTCGCCGGGAATCTCGCCATGGATGAGGTCCGCCAGCTGCCGGGTCATGGCCCCCGGGTCGGTGGCCAGGAAGATGTTGCGGCCCATCGCCACGCCCGAGGCCCCGCCGCGCAGCGTCTCCGCCACGTACGCGAGCACGTCCGCAGGCTCGTCCCGGCGCGGACCGCCGGCCACGATCACCGGGACGGACGCGCCCCGGACCACGTCGCGCATCTCGGCCTCGGAGCCGACGTAGAGCGTCTTGACGACGTCCGCGCCGAGGTCGGCGGCGACCGTGACCGCGTGCGCGACCAGGGCGGGGTCGTTCGGGTTGGTGATCTTCGGGCCGCGCGGGTAGATCATCACCAGCAGGGGCACGTTCCACCGGTCGCAGGCGTCGGCGACCAGCGCCAGGTCCGCGATCTGCTCGCGCTCGTCCTCCGAGCCGATGTTGACGTGCACACTGACCGCGTCCGCGCCCAGCCGCAGCGACTCCTCGACACTGGCGACCAGGTACTTCGAGTTCGGGTTCGGCGCGTGCACCGTACTCGCGCTCAGGTGCACGATCAGCGCCGTGTGCGCGAACCAGTGCGGACTCACGTGCCTCAGGACGCCCTTGTGCAGGACGACCGCGTCGGCTCCGTTCGTGGCGAGCTGTCCGACGAGCCCGTCGATGTCCAACCCGATGGGTCCATCGGTGACGGAGTGATCCAGCGGAACGACAAGTAGACGTTGACCAGGATGGCGAAACAACCTGCCCAGTCGGGTCTGCCTCCCGAATGATTGATTGGCGAACATGTTCATTCCTCCTCAGGCTGCCGTCATCGAGTCGGCCACCACTGCGGCGGTCTCCAGGTCGAATTCGCGGTGCAGTACGGCCACCGCGTGGGCTCCGTGTCCGCGCTCGATGACCGCCGAGACGCGCAACTGCGACGTGGAGATCCAGCTGGTGTAGATGCCCTCGGCGGCGAGCGTCGAGATCATCCGGGCCGCGTACTCCGGCCGGTTCAGCAGGCCCATGCCGACCAGCGAGATCTTGGCCACGTCGCGGTCGACCCGGACCTGGCCCTCGTCCTCCGGGAAGGCGTCGCCGAGCACGGCGAGCACCTCCGGGATGTCGCCGAGCCGGGCCGTGAAGCCCATCCGGAACTCGTCCTCGGACGGGCCGGACCGGGCCACCAGGTCCACGGGGATCGACCGCGAGCCCAGGGCCGACAGGATGTCCGCCGCGAGGTCCCTGCGCGCCCGGACCAGTACCCGCGCGACATCGAAGTCGTGGGTCACGGCCACCACGGCGCCGTCGCTCTCCAGCATCGCGTCGTTGCTCCCCTCAAAGACCCGGGTGCCCGCCCCCGGCGCGAACGAACTGAGAACCTGCAGCTCCATGCCCCGCATGGCGGCGAGCTCCACCGCGCGGGAGTGCAGCACCCGGGCCCCGGCGAAGGCCATCTCCGCCATCAGCCGGACGTCGACCTCGGGCATGGGGCGCGCGGTGGGCACGAGCCGCGGGTCGGCGGTGTACACGCCGTCCACGTCCGTGTAGATCAGGCACCGGCTCGCGTCGAGCGCCGCGGCCAGCGCGACGGCCGTGGTGTCCGAGCCGCCCCGGCCGAGGGTGACCATGTCGCCCTCGGCGTTGGTGCCCTGGAAGCCGCTGACGACCACGACGTTGCCGGCCTCCAGCAGGGCGAGGATCCGCTTCGGGTCGATGCTGGAGATGACGCCGCCGCCGTACTTGCCGGCGACCTCGATGCCGGCCTGCGCCCCGGTCAGGGACACGGCCGGCACGCCCAGCCGTTCGATCGCCATCGCGGTCAGGGCGGACGAGACGACCTCCCCGGTGACGAGGAGCTGGTCGATCTCCCGGGTGGTCCGGTCCGAGAAGTCCTCGCCGCCGAACTCGCCCGCCAATGCGAGGAGTTCGTCGGTGGAATCGCCGCGTGCCGACACCACGACGACAGTGGCCCGACCTGACCGATGAGTTTCCGCCGCGTAATTCGCGACCCGCCAGATCCGTTCGACACTCGCGAGAGAACTACCGCCGAACTTCTGCACCACGATGTCCATCGGAACAACCACTCCTTTCCGTTGTCGTATCGAAGTCTCGCTGTCCCCGGCGGGCCGCTACATCACTTGTTCGCGCGATCCCTAGAGGACGAAACGCGCGTCCTCGACAGCGTCGGCACCGGCCATCCACTCGGTGTCCCAGGACATTTCCCAGGCCTCGTCCGCACCGGCGAGAACCATGTCCTTCGGGGCCCACGAGCGGGCGACGACGTACTTGAGGCCCTTGGCCCTGGCGCCGGGAAAGATGAGCACCATGTCCTCGGATCCCTCCGTGGCACCGGAAACCGGCTCCAGCGGGACCCTGACGAGGCCGTGACCGGCCCACTCGGCGCTCTCGTACCCGTCGATGATCGGAGCCATCTGGCATTCAGGCGTAATGTCAGTCATGTCTTTGTTTTCCCCTCGCCGAATATCGGCACCCCGGGCGGCTCCCCCATCGAGACCGCTCCTGTTACGGGCCAGCGTGCGGGTCGGGCTTCCTAAATGGATTCCGAATGGTTACCACTCGCCGCGGGCGCGCTTCGGTAACTGTTCGGTGTGTTTTCTGTTTCCGGCTCGGGTCGAAATCCGCACCTGTACAAATCGGGACTGCGGGATCTAGTACCACGAAATGCGTTTCGAAATCCGGTGTCCGGTCCGAGATTCCCCCCAAACTGTCCGACCTTTACGGGCGAATCGGAAGAGTCATGATCCAGACAGGACAAGCTGACCGGCGAACAAGGACAAGTGGGCGGCCGAGCGATTTGGGCAGAGCGTTATAGATTTCGATGCTTCATTCGGTTACACAGTCCTCGTAACACGGTCCTATAGTGGGCAGGTGACACAGGCCGACGCGGGGACTGGCCTCACCTTCCGGATCTTGGGTCCGCTCGAGGTGTGGTCGGACGGAGCGCGGCTGGCCGTCGGCGGGGTCCGGCAGGAACGCGTGCTCGGCATGCTCCTGCTGGCCGCCAACCAGGTCGTCCCGCTCCCCCGGCTCGTCGAGGCCGCCTGGGAGGACGATCCGCCGCCCACCGCCTCGCACCAGGTCCGCAAGATGGTCGCCGACCTCCGGCGCCGCCTCGGGACGGGCTCCGAACTGATCTCCACCGACGGCCCCGGCTACCGGATCGACGTCGACGTCGAACAACTCGACCTCCGGCTGTTCGAGGTGCGACTCACCCGGGCGCGGGAGGCGGACGCGGCGGGCCTGCCGCACAACACCGTCGTCCAGCTCCAGGCCGCGCTCGACCTGTGGCGCGGCAAGGCGCTCAGCGGCCTCGACAGCGCCGCGATCATGTCGGCGGCGGCCGTCCTCGAGGAACGCCGGCTCGCCGCCACCGAACACCTGATGGACCTGCGGCTCGCGATGGGCGAGGCCCGCGAACTCGTCAGCGAACTCCGCGCCCTGCTCAGCGAGCACCCGCTCCGCGAGGCCCTGCGCGGCCACCTGATGCTCGCGCTGTACCGGTCGGGCCGCCAGGCAGACGCCCTGCACCTGTACGAGGAGACCCGGCACCTGCTCGCCGAGGAGCTGGGCATCGACCCCGGCACCGAACTCGTCAAGCTGCACGAGCGCATCCTCCGCAACAGCTCCGACCTCGACCCGCCCGCACAACCGGCCCCCGCCGCCGCCGTCGACGCGCCGCCCGTGGTCCGCCCCAACTCCCTGCCGTACGACGTCCCCGACTTCACCGGCCGGGGCGAGGAGGTCGACCGGCTGCTCGCCGGGGCCGCCGAGGCGGGGCTGTCCCTGTTCGTCATCGACGGCATGCCCGGGGTCGGCAAGACCGCGCTCGCCGTGCACGTGGCGCACCGGGCCGCCGAGCAGTACCCGGACGGCCAGGTCTTCATCGACCTGCACGGCTTCACCCCCGGCCGCGAGCCTCTGGAGCCCTGCGAGGCGCTGGAGGTGATGCTGCGCGCGATGGGCGTCCCCGGCGACCAGCTGCCCGACGACCTGGAGGGCCGGGCCGCGCGCTGGCGGGTCCAGGTGGCCGGCCGCCGGCTCGTCGTCGTGCTGGACAACGCCGCGGAGTACGCGCAGATCCGGCCGCTGCTCCCCGGTACCCCCGGCTGCATGGTCCTCGTGACCAGCCGCGCCCGCCTCGCCGGCCTCGACGGCGCGACCCCGCTGTCCGTGGACGTGCTGTCCCAGGCCGAGTCGCTCGCCCTGTTCACCCGGGTGCTCGGCCGCGACCTGGCCCCGGGCGAACACGACGCCGCCGCCGACCTGATCGAGGTGTGCGGCCGGCTGCCCCTCGCCCTGCGGATCGCCGCCGCCCGCTGCCAGAACCGCCCGCAGTGGACGGTCAACTACCTCCTCGAACGACTGCGCGCCGAGGACCGCCAACTCGGCGAGCTCGTCATCGGCGACCGCAGCGTGGCCTCGGCCATCTCGCTGTCCTACCGGTTCCTCGGCCCCGACCACCGGCGGCTCTTCCGGCTGCTCGGCCTGCACACGGGCACCGACTTCGACCTGTACGCGGCGGCGGCGCTGGCCGACCTGCCCGCGGCTGCGGTCGAGGCACAGTTGGAGGACCTGCTCGACGCGCACCTGCTCACCCAACGGGTGCTCGACCGGTACACCTTCCACGACCTGGTCCGGCGGTACGCGCAGATCACCGTCCAGGCCGAGGAGTCCGACACCGAACGCCGGCACGCCGTGCACCGGCTCCTCGACTACTACCTGCACACCGCCCACCGCGCCGCCGACCTGCTCCAGCCGGGCCGCTCCCAGATCGAGCTGGGCCTGACCTATCCCCCCGCCACGGCCCCGGCGGTCAGCGACTTCACGGCCAGCCTCACCTGGTTCGACGCCGAACGGGCCAACCTGATCGCGGCGGTCCGCCGGGCCGACCGGCTCGGCATGGACCAGCACGCATGCCACCTGCCCCGCGACCTGAGCTTCTACCTGCTCTGGCGCGGCCACATCCACGACGAGATGGCCATGCTGCACACCGCCGTGGAGGCCGCCCGCCGGCTGGGCGACCACGACGCCGAACGCCGCAGCCTGCTCAACCTGTCCCTGCCCTACTGGCACGTCGGCCGACTCCGCGAGGCCGTGGACTACGCCAGCCAGAGCCACGTCCTCGCCACGAAGATCGGCGACCTGTCCGGCGAGGGCGCCGGCCTGAACCGAATGGGCTCCTACTACGGCGAACTCGGCCAGTTCACCGAGGCGATGCGCTGCTACGAACGCGCCCTGGAGATCCACCAGCTCTGCGGTGACCGCCGCGACGAGGCCTCCGCCCTGATCGGCCTCAGCTACGTGCTGGCCACCATCGGCCGCAACGACGAGGCCATCGCCACCGCCCAACGCGGCGTCACCATCGAACGCGAACTCGGCAGCCAGATCGTCGAACTCACCGGCCTGATGAACGAGGCCCTCGGCCACGCCGGCCTGGGCGACCTGCCCACGGCCTTCCGGCTGCTCGACCGCACGATGGTGATGGCCAAGGACATCGGCGCACCCGGCCGCCGGGCGATCATCCTCGCCCACTACGCGGAGTTCCACCGCCGCCAGGGCGCCCTGGACCGCGCGGAGGACTGCGGCCGCCAGGCTCTCGAACTGCTCTGGGCGCTGCGCCGGCCGGCGATCGGCGCCATGGTGGAGAACATCCTCGGCGCGGTACACCGGGACCGGGGCGAACACGTCCAGGCCCTGAAGCGCCACCAGCAGGCCTTCGACATGGCCCGCGAGATCGACGCCCGCCTGGAGATCGCCAAGGCCCTCGACGGCCTCGCGCTCGCCTGCCGCAACCTCGACCGGCCCGACGAGGCGGCCCTGCACGCCCGCACCGCAGCGGACCACTACGACGCCATGGGAATTCCCGCCCCGGATACTCTCAACACCATCATGGACACTGTTCGGCCCACGTAAAGGCATATCGCCTTTTCGGTCAATGTGCAGACAGGGATGCGACAGTTTCCAGCCTTGATCGCGCCCTAGTCTCGAAGTGAAAGCCCCCCGCACGCACGCCCCCGGCGGACCTGACTAGCTCTTACCCAGTGGAAGTATCGGTAAGGGACCCGCTTGGTATCACGACCCGCGATTGTCATTGGCGTCGGTAAATGGCCTTCTTGGAAAGGGGACCAGGGCATGCGTAAGCGCCTGTTCCTGATCGTGCTCGTCGCGGGCTTCCTCACCGCCCTCCTCGGGCTGGAAGCACTCACCCACAACCCGCGCTCCACCAGCGCGAACGTCGAGGCGGACGGCTTCCCGCAGCCCGACGTGATCGCTTGTAAGAACAACCCGCGCCTCCCTGGTTGCCCGACCAACCCGAATACACAGCCGTCCGGCTGATCTCCGGATCTGGGGGAGTTCGAAGAGAACAGCAGCGGCGGTCCGTAACTGGTGAGAAGTCACCGTTACGGCCGCTTTTGTTTTGCCCACCGATCAATCCAATTCATTCCATTGGGTACGAACGCGGCACAGCCAAGATGAATGGGGGTCGGGACTTTCGCAGTCGCATGACAATAACCCGGGAGGGGGGTTCATGGGATGAATGAAAAGCCTTCGATCCGGTAAGGCTCCGAACACACGCTCGTCGTCGCGGACGCGGTCTGTCCTTTGTCGAACAGGGCTGCGCGCGTAGCATGGGGTACACGTGTACCCATGGGAGGCCGCCATGTCATCGTCATCGATCAGCCCCGGCGACCGGGTCCGCGCCCACCGCAAGGCCCGCGGACTGTCCCAGTCGGATCTCGCCGCCCAGTCCGGCCTGTCGGTGACGACCGTCAAGTTCATCGAGAACGGCAAACGGTCGCTGACTCTCAGCGCGGCGCAGAAGCTCGCTCCCGCCCTGCGCATCGACGACCTCGCGGAACTCCTCGGCCCCCAGGTCGGCCACCTGCCGATGACCGGGCGCCTGACCCACCCGAGCATCCCGGCCGTGCGACGCGCGCTGACGAACTGGTCCCTCACCATCTCCGGCGAACCCCAGTCCGTGGAGTACCTGCGCGCGATGGTCGACGCGGCGTGGAACCTCTGGCACACCTCCCAGTCCCAGCGGACCGAGGTCGGCGAGATCCTGCCGGACCTGTTGGAGCAACTCCAACTCGCGGCCCGCCTGCACGCCGGCCAGGAACGCCGACAGGTCCTCACACTGCTCGCGCAGGCCTACCACCAGGCCCAGGCGTACCTGGCCTGGCACGGCGACCGGGAACTCGTATGGCTCTCGGCCGACCGGGCAATGTCAGCCGCACTCGAGACGGACGATCCGGTGACCATCGCCGGCTCGGTCTGGTACTCGGCGCACCTCCTTCGGGCCACCGGCCGCTCCGACGAGGCGGTCGCCCGACTCCGCGAAGCCCTCGACCTGATCCAGCCCCTGGTCGAGGCTGGTCCGCGCAGCGACGCCCCAGGGCACGTCGCGTCGCATACCGAGTCCGTCGCGATGTTGGCCGATCTGCACCTGTGCGGGGCGTTGACCCGGGCCAGGGCCGGCGACCAGGCCGCCTGGGCCGAATGGGGCAAGGCGCACCGGATCGTCACGACGATGCTCCCGAAGGGCTACGCGCACCCGTGGACGAAGGTCGGCACGGTCCGCACCGAGGTGTACGGCGTGATGTGCGCGGTCGAACTCGGCGACACCACGTCGGCGACCAGGCACGCCGAGGCCCTGGACCCGGCGACCATCCACTCCACTGAGCACCGCGCCCGCCACTTGCTGGAACTCGCCCGCCTCGCGGATCTGGAAGGCTCCCGGGAGGGCGTGCTGCACCTGCTCAGCCAAGCCGCGCACGTCTCCGCCGAGGTGGTGTCCTTCAGCCCGGTCGGCAGGGACATGGTCCGCCGGGCCGTCGAGACAGCACCCGCGTACCTGCGCGCGTCCGCCGTGGCCCTCGCCGGCAAGGTCGCAATCGTCCTCGATTAGGGGTACATGGCGTACCTCGGCACTTGGTGTACCCGGGATCCCGTTCGTCGCGTCTTAGCGTGACTGCGGAAACACCTACGGCTGTTGGGCGGGACACCCGTCGCTCGCCGTAGGTGTCTCGGCGGCCCGCTCCGAGGAGGTCGGGCCGTCGGCGCGGCGGGTATCGCCGCGCCCCTCCATACCAGCCTGGAGGAGGCCCACTGTGCACCGTTCCGCTCGACTCGCACTGCCTGGCGAGTTTCCGCCGCCGTATACCCGCGGTTGGCGTCCACTGCCCCTCGGCACATTCCGATGACCTGCCGACCGACGTCCCGGTGGATCCGGACCGGTTGACTCCGCTGGCGACGCCGCCCTTTTGACGAGGTCACCTGTGTGGTGCACGGCCAGATCTGGTCTCACCACTCCCCCGAACGGCCGTAGACCCCCGGCCGGGTGGCGTGGCGGTCACCCGTCGCCCGGCCGGGTCAGTCACCCGAGGGCCGTCGTTTCCAGCCGGCGGCCCTCGGGCTCCCACGAAAGGAACGTCATGTCCCACTCCCACAGCACGCCGGGCGAGATTCTGCCGGCACCGCTCGGGATCCTCGACACCACCGGCCAGGACCGACACGCCCTCGGGAGGTGTGCGCTGATCGGGGTGTGCCTCGCCCGGGCAGACGACCCGTCGCCCATCGCGGCGTGGCTCATCCCGGGCCAGAACTACCGGCTCGAATCCCAGGGCGCGGTCTGGCGGGTAACCGGGCCGGCGGAGCTGGCGACGACCCTGCACCACCTCGTCGACCGGCACGGACACATCACCGGCCACATGCCCACCGAGGACGGCGGCGGCGGGGTGACCCTCCTCCACGGCCGCGCCTACATACTGCGGCACTCGCTCGTCCTGACCGACTACGACGGTGAGATCGACCGCTGGGAGCTACACCCCGGCTAAGTTCGGCAACCGGTGGCTTCACCCGGCGACGTTGATGGTCGGTCGCGGACCTCGGGTGAAGCCGCCTCTCTGGATCTGCCTCGCGCTTCAGAGCCATAACCCGTCAGGCGAGGTTGGATACACCCAACTCGGTCCTAGCCGCCTTGAGAAACGGGTCTCTCTTTTCCCCGATGTAGGGCCACACTTCGACGCCTTTGGGCATCTTGCCGTAGGTGGCCTTCATCAGACGATCCGCCAACTCATAGGCTGGGCCTCGAAGCTCACGACTACCCACGATATCGATGCATTTCTGTCGATACCACATCTCATGTGTGAGATCCGGCGAGCCTTCCACGAATCTATTGTCGTTCTGATACCGACGCTCAGCGACGCGTTCCACCCGCTGGACGATGTCGAGGAAAGCCAGAATCGCTTCCTTGCGTTCAGCCCGAAGCGCTGCGGCAGCGTTGGCCCGGGCCTGCTTCTTGGTCTCACGCGTAGCCAGGAACTGACCGACCAGAGTGCCTGCTGAACCGAGCGCAACTCCGATGAGCGGAAGCACAGTCGCCATGACCCCAGTTGACACCAACGAACTCCCTCGAATGATTCGTGGCAGTCAACCCCCGTTCGACCGCAGAGCGGACAACGCTACGGAGCGACAACCTTCGGCGCCGCCTTCGGGCGCCTTTCTGACACCGGAAGACCGAACGTGCCGGTTGCCTTCTTCCTGGCCAACCGCTGTCCGCAAGGCCGAGTACACCCGAAGCGTCCTCGCCTTAGACACCCAGCGAGGGGCCATGTCATCACCTCAAGGCTCATGTTCTTTGGGCGGCGCCTGGGTCGGCGTCATGTCGTATCGCCAGCTGCCGCAGCCAGCCACCGCGACCGAGGGCCTGCCAGCTGAGGCGGAAGCCGCAGCGTTCCAACAGAGTCGCGACCTCCTCTGGCGCGTACCGGGCAATGAACTGAGTGTGGTCGCCGTCGGTCTCCCAGCCTTCGCCTGCGCCTGCGCAGACAACCAACGCGAGGACACCGCCGGGCAGCAGGACCCGCGCGACCTCCACCAGCGCGGGCTCGATCAGGGTTCTGGGCAGATGCTGCATGACGGCCACCGACCACACCGCGGTGAAGGTCTCGGCAGTGAACGGCAGATGGAGCAGGTCCGCACACAGGAGCGACCCCGCCGAACGCCGTGCGGCCTGAGCCAGCATCCCCGCCGAGATGTCCACCCCGACCGCGCGAGCGCCTCGGGCATGCCAGGCGGCCAGGTCCCGGCCGGCGCCGCAACCGTGGTCGAGCAGCAGGCCGTCGGCTCCGCCGGCTGCGGCGACGTCGTCCATCATCGCCGCGATCGGCGGCGGCGCGACGGCCCTGACTGCGGCGTACTCCCCGGCGACGCGGTCATAGATCGACTGAACGCGATGGGTGATGGAATGCACCCAGCGACTCTAATCGATCATGAAGCCTGCCGTGGTGCCCGAAGTAGAGGCCGATATTCCGCGTAGAACGAGTCCAGCCGTCGAGCCTGGCCGCCACGCAAAAGGACCCTGATCGATGATCAGGGTCCTGAGCTGGAGCCGCCTTCGGGATTCGAACCCGAGACCTACGCATTACGAGTGCGTTGCTCTGGCCAGCTGAGCTAAGGCGGCACACAACACGCGAGTGCGGGCACTCACGCCGGACCAGCATACGCGAACCGCCTCGTTCCCGCGAACCACCCCCGGACCACCCCACACCACCACCCCCACCAGCGGACATTCGCTCTGACAGGTCCATGACAGGCATCTATCCGACACAAGATCGGAGTCGCTAAGGTGCTCAGCGATGGACACCACGGAACCAATCCGGAAGAAGCCCGTCGCCTGGTTCGCGCCGGGACAACTGGCGGGGACGGCCCTGCGCGTGATGCTCGCGCAACGTTTCGGGGCGTACCTGGACAAACGTGAGCTGCAGGCGATGTTCGAGCAGCCGACGTTCCGGCATGACAGCGACGAGCTGTGGCTGGACTATGTCGCGGATGTCGGCGACGGGTTCAACTCGACGTACTCGGTCGCGTATCTGCTCGCCCAGCCCGGGCTGCATCCCGCGCCGCCGCGCCCCGGGCCGAGCGTGCTGGGCACCGACTCCATGGCCATGCCCGGCCCCGGGGCAGTGCCCCAGCCCGGCACGATGTCCGCCGCGCCGCCCGGAGCCACCGGAGCCGAGCCCCCGGACCCGTTGTTCCTCCCCCGAGGCCAGGTCCTCGTCATGGGCGGCGACCAGGTCTACCCCGTAGGCTCCGCCATCGCCTACCGCGAACGCTGCGAGGGCCCCTACACCACAGCCTTCCCCGACTCCGACGACGACGGCGCCGACCTCCGCGCCCCGGCCCTCTACGCCCTCCCGGGCAACCACGACTGGTACGACGGCCTGACCGCCTTCCTCCGCCTCTTCGGCAAGGGGAGACACTTCGGCGGTTGGCGCAGTCCGCAGAGCCGGAGCTATTTCGCGCTGAAGCTGCCGCACGGCTGGTGGCTGTACGCGATCGACGAGCAGTTCGACGCGTATCTCGACGAGCCGCAGATGGACTATTTCCGGGCGGCGGCGAAGGAGCTGAAGCCGGGCGACAAGGTGATCATCGCGTCGCCGGCGCCGTCGTGGGTGTACACGGAGGAGAAGCCGAGCGAGTACGACACGATCAAGTACTTCATCAAGAAGATCATCGGGGAGCACGACGTCACGGTGAAGCTGCACCTGTCCGGGGACGCGCACCACTACGCGCGGTACGGGGACGGGTTCATCACGTGTGGCGGCGGCGGGGCGTACCTGGCGGGGACGCACGGGTTGCCGAAGGGCATCGCGGTGCCGGTGGTCGCGGGGGCGGCGGTGCACCCGTTGCGGGCGACGTACCCGAGCCAGGCGGACTCGAAGCGCTACGGCTGGGGCGTGTTCTGGCGGATGCCGTGGCAGAACCCGACGTTCGCGCTGCTGATCGGGCTGCTGCACACGCTGGTACTCCTCGCGTTCGTGTCCTCGCGGCCCCGGATCCTGACGTTGCCGGTGGTGGGGATGGTGGCGGTCGCTTTCGCGGCGACGGTCGGGTTCTCCACGTTGGAGGCCCGGGTGATCCGGAAACGGCACTGGTTCGCGGGGTTCGCGCACGGGCTGGCGCATCTGGGGCTGGCGGTCGCCGGGATGTATGTCTGGAACCGGCTGCCGTTCGTACACCTCGAACCGCCCTGGGCCTCGGCGTCCACGCTGCTGTACCTACCGGTGGTCTCGGTGTTGGGTGTGCAGATCGTGGCGCTGTATCTGCTGGTCGCCGACCGGTGGGGCGTGAACCGCAACGAGCTGTTCGCGGGGCAGGGCATCATCGACTCGAAGTCGTTCCTGCGGATGCGGTTCGCGAAGGACGGCTCGTTGACGATCTACCCGATCGGCCTGGAGCGCTCGGGCCGCAGCTGGCAGGCGAACACGGGCCCCGGCCCCAGCCTCCTCGCCCCCACGGATCCCCTGGTCCCCCACCTGATCGAGTCACCGATCGTCCTGTCCTGAGGCCGTCAGCGGGGAACCGGCGGGCGGACTCTCCGCAGATTTGTCCGCCGTGGCGGGACCCTGGATCCGAGACCAAAGGCCAGCGCCTTGTACCTGGTAAGGGGTTGCTCGGCGCTCCCGGATCCCGCTAACGTGCTGCGAATCTTGCAGTTCTATTTATCACGGGGAATTTCTTGCGTACTCTACGCACAATCATCGCCGTCGCTGGGATCAGTGCCGGCATGCTGCTCACGGCCGGTCCGGCGCTCGCCGCGCCGCCCACGGCTCCGTACAACTTCCTGAGTATCGACCACGCCGGCCGCAACGCCTTCGCGAACAGTGACATCACCGTCACCGCGGGGCGCAGCGTGACGGTGCAGTCCGCCACCGTCAGCGGGACGTCCGTCTACCTCACACCGCCGACCGGTCAGACGTTCCACGTCGGGACCTACGAGACCCGCCGGATCGGCGACGACACCCTGGCCAGCATGGACGTCTTACTCAACCACTACGGCTGTGGACAGGACAACGCCGGCACGCTGACCGTCCACGAGGTCAAGTTCGATGGCCCGAACGACGCGATCAGCGCCTTCGCGGCGTCGTACACCTTCGACTGCAACGGCATGGCGGGCGAGGTGCGGTGGAACTCGACCGTCGGCTACCGGTTGACGTCGACCCCCACCAGCAACCTGACCTCGGGCAGTGTCGAGATCGGCCAGGTCGCGGAGGCTCAGCGGATCACCGTGACCGGTCAGGGCCCGCAGGCGACCCACTTCGGCGCGTCGGCGGTGACCGGGGCGCAGGAGGCGAGTTTCCGGATCACGGCCGACGACTGCAAGGGCCGTGACCTCGGGTACGGCCAGACCTGCTTCGTCGAGGTCGCGTTCAAGCCGAAGGCCAAGGGGCCTGCCGTCGCCGCTGTCGAGCTGACGAACGACGCCCCTGGCGGGCGGATCGTGGTCGGCCTGCAGGGTGAGGGTTTCGTGCCGGCCAGGGGCACCTACTACGCGGTGAGCCCGACCCGGATCCTGGACACCCGCAACGGCGGTGGCACGTACGGGCCGTACTCGGTGCACAACCTGCAGGTCACGGGCCGGGCGGGCCTGCCGGCCGGCGGGGTGTCGGCGGTGGTCGCGAACCTCACGGTCGTGGATCCGTCGGCGCCGAGCTACATCACGGTGTATCCGAAGGGCATCGCGCGGCCCCTGGTCTCCAGCCTGAACTTCGCTGCCGGCTGGACCGGGGCCAACTCCGTCACCGTGCCGGTCGGCGCCGACGGGCAGATCTCCCTCTACCAGCACGAGGGCCAGGCGCACGTCCTGGTCGACGTGGTCGGCTACTACGCCGGGTCCAACGAGGTGCTCAACACCAAGGGCCTGGGCAGTGAGTACATCCCGGTGAAGGTCGAGCGGCTGCTGGACTCGCGGGAGGACTTCCGGCGCCCGGTGCCGGGCGGCTACCAGGTCACCGTCCCGGTCGCCTACACCGGCCTGACGGAGCACATCACCGCCCTGGCGTTGAGCATCACGGCCGTCGACCCGACCGGCCCGGGCTTCTTCACCGCCTGGTCCGGCGCCTCAGGGCGTCCGCAGACGTCCACGCTGAACTTCGCGCCGCACCGCACCGTGCCGAACATGGCGATCGTGCCGGCGACCTGGTGCACGGCCAGCCCGACGTGCTCGCAGGACAAGTCGGTGACGATCTACAACCACCTGGGCTCCGACACCCACATGATCGTCGACATCGTCGGCATCTACGTGGACGGGAACCTGGAGCAGGGTCTGCGGTTCAACCCGGTGCAGCCGGTCCGGATCACCGACACCCGCGACGGTCTCGGCGCGGGGCAGCTCGGCCCGCTGTCGACCACGACGATCCAGGCGCCGCCCTCGGTCGCCGGTGACGACACCATCGCCCTGTCGGCGAACGTCACGGCGGTGGGCTCGACCGAGTCGACGTTCCTGACCCTGTGGCCGGCTTTCAACGGCAACCCGCCGCGGCCGACCGCCAGCAACCTCAACCCGGCCGCCGGACAGACCGTCGCGGTCGCCACGATCACCGAGATCGGCGTGGGAAACAGGTTCAACGTGTACCACCACGTCGGGCGGTCGCACCTGCTCGTAGACGTGAACGGGACCTTCGAGATCCCCTGGTACAAGGCCCTCGCCGCTGACGACCGGGCAGGCGTGCGGTCGCGGTCGGCCGTACCGGGGCGGGTGTCCCCGGCCCAGTCCGCCGACAGGCTGCCGCCGGTGCTCGCCGCCGGATAGCGCATACGTCCCGCCAGCCGGGGGAGCCCCGAACCAGGGGCTTCCCCGGCTGTTTCGTTCGGGCACCGCCCGAAGCCGCCGGATCTAGTCGAGGCTCTCGTAGGCCCGCCGCGGCCCACACACCGAAGCCCGGCTACACGACGCCCGCGACCCGTCCGAGTCCATCCGCACCACCACCGAGTCGCTCGGCACGTTGTGCGCGACCACCCGGCCGTCCCCGTCATCGGTGGTCACCCGGGACCCGACGGCGGGCGCGGTGGCCTGGAACTGCTGGTACAGCGGGTGCTCGTACTTCAGGCAGCACATCAGCCGGCCGCACGCCCCCGAGATCCGCAGCGGGTTCAGCGGCAGGTCCTGGTCCTTGGCCATCCTGATGGTGACCGGCTCGAAGTCGGTGAGGAACGTGGCGCAGCACAGGTCGCGGCCGCAGGAGCCGATGCCGCCCTGGATCCGGGCGGAGTCGCGGGCGGAGAGCTGGCGCAGTTCGACCCGGCACTTGAGGGTGGCGCCGAGGTCGCGGACCAGGCCGCGGAAGTCGACGCGCTGCGGGGCGGTGAAGTAGACGGTGCTGCGGTCGACGTCGCCGCCGGGGACGTGGTCGACGCCGACGATCTTCATGGGCAGGTCGTGGGCCCGGATCAGCTTCTTGGCGGCGACCTTGGCCTCGGCCTTGCGCTTGCGGATGTACGCGTCGCGGGTCAGGTCCTCCTCGCCGGCCAGCCCGACCAGCTTGGGGAATCCGTCGGTCTCCTCGGTGACCCACTGGGCCGCCCAGACGCACTCGGCGACCGCCGCGCCGTCGTCGGTGGGGACGAGAACCTTGTCCCCGACCTGGGGGGTGAGGTCGCCGGGGTCGAGGTAATAGAGCCGTCCGTACCGGTTGAAGCTGACGGCGCACAGCATGCCCATGCGGAAAACTCTATCGGGGAGGAAAAACTCCCGTTTTGCCCCCCAGGTTTGCCCGAAATGCTAAAAATATTGCAGAACCGAGATGGTTCGAAGACCTGCGGGGGGTGCAGGGGCCTGCGGCGTCGTGTACACGGATCTCACTGTGATTCGGGTACCGGCGCCGCAGGCTTGTCCGCGTCCAGCGGCAGCGAGCCGGCCTCCAGCAGCAGCGCCGCCTCCTCCGCCTCGCGCACCGCGATCCCCTCCCGGTTGTCGTAGGAGATGAACCGCGGCAGCAGCGCGGAGATCGCGACCGTGCCGACGACGCACAGCACCCCGCCGGTCACCACCGAGCCGGTCACCCCGACCAGCTTCGCCGCGATCCCGGACTCGACCTGCCCGAGGGTGGGCCCCGAGGAGTACGAGATCACCTCGATGCCGGCGAGCCGTCCGCGCAGCCGGTCGGGGATGGTCTGGCCCCACATGGTGCTCCGGAACAGGCCGGAGACCATGTCGGCCCAGCCGGCCAGGGCCAGGAACAACAGGGCCAGCCAGAGCGCCTCGGACAGCCCGAAGCCGATGATCGCCAGCCCCCAGCCGGCCGCCGCGAGCGCGACCGCGAGGCCGTGCCGGTGGATCCGTTCGGCCCAGCGGGAGGTCAGGGAGGCGACGAGCGCGCCCAGGGCGGGGGCAGAGTAGAGCAGGCCGAGGACGCCGGGGCCGCCGAGTTTGAGGGCCAGGGCCGGGAAGAGGGCGGTGGGCATGCCGAAGAACATGGCGTTCATGTCGATCAGGTACGTGCCCATCAGCTCCTGGCGGCTCCGCGCGTACCGCAGGCCGGTCACCACGGTGCGCAGGCTCGGACGTTCGGCGGCCTCGGGCGGGGCGACCGCACGCACCAGGAGCAGGCAGACCAGGGAGAACGCGTAGGTGGCGAGGTCGACCGCGTACACCCAGGGGATGGGGACCGACGCGATCAGCAGGCCCGCGACGGCCGGCCCGGCGAGCATCGCGGCCGTCGTCGCGGTGGACTTCAGGGAGATCGCGGCGGGCAGCTTCTCGGGGGTGACCAGCCGGGGGATGATCGAGTCGAGGGCGGGGCGCTGGATGCCGGCGACGCCCGCTGTGAGCCCGGCGAACACGTAGAGCACCCAGAGCTGGGGTGCGCCGGACAGCGAGTTGAGCAGCAGGACGCCGACCAGGACGGCGAAGGCCAGCTCGCTGTAGAGGACGAGTTTGCGCCGGTCGACGTAGTCGGCGAGCGCGCCGCCCACGAAGGCCATGAACAGGAGGGGTACCAGCTCACACAGCCCCATCAGCCCGACGGCGAACACGTCGTGGGTGATCTCGTACAGCTGGTACGGGACCGTCACGTGCGTGATCATCGCGCCGAGGAAGGTCACGCTCCGGGCGCTGAACACGAGCCGGAAGTCGCGGAAGTCGCGGAGGGGGCTCAGGTCCGGGACCCAGCGTCTGATACTCACGGGCCCCAGCATTCTCCCCGGTCACGGACCGGTCGACCGATTTCCGGGTGCGACTGGTCACAAGATGAAGGGGTTTCGGGACACGGGCGTTCCGCATGATGGATGCTTTCGGGGAGCAAGTGTTTCGGCGTGCGCGGAGGAGTTGCATGAAGCCCCCCAATCCCTCTGACGAGATCCTCGGTCAGATCGGACTGTTCTTCCGCAGGTCCCAGGCCCTCTTCCAGTTGATCAAGCCGCAGGACGACGGACTGGAACGGCCCGCGTACATCCTGCTCGGCATGATCGACACCGACGGCCCGCTCCGGCTCACCGCCCTGGCGGGTCTCGCGCAGCTCAACCTGTCGACGATCAGCCGCCAGGTCGCCGCGTTGGAGGCCGCCGGGATGATCGAGCGGGACGCCGACCCTGCCGACGGTCGGGCCAGCCTGGTCCGGGTCAGCGAGCAGGGCCACGCGGTGCTGGAGCACAACCGGAACAGGTGGCGGGGCGAGATCTCCTCGATGCTCAGCGACTGGAACGAGACCGAACGGGCCGAGTTCGCCCGGCTGTTCACGCAGTTGAACCAAGCGATGGCCGCGCGTTGCGCCGTGGAGGAACAGTGACAGTGAACGTACAACTCAGCCCGAAACAGATCTGGACGCTGATGTCCGGGCTCATGCTCGGCATGCTGCTCGCGGCGCTCGACCAGATGATCGTCGGCACGGCGTTGCCCACCATCGTCGGCCAGCTCGGCGGACTGAACCACTATTCGTGGGTGGTGACCGCGTACCTGCTGGCGTCGACCGCCTCGACCCCGCTGTACGGCAAGATCTCCGACCTGTACGGCCGCCGCCCGCTGCTGCTGTTCGCGATCGTCACGTTCCTGATCGGTTCGCTGCTCGCCGGCCTGTCCCAGAACATGATCCAGTTGATCCTGTTCCGCGGGATCCAGGGTCTGGGCGCCGGCGGCCTGATGACGCTGGCCTTCACGATCATCTCGGACGTCGTCCCGCCCCGGGAGCGCGGCCGCTACCAGGGCCTGTTCGGCGCGGTGTTCGGCCTGTCCAGCGTCGCGGGCCCGCTGCTGGGCGGCTACTTCGCCGACCACAACTGGCGGTGGATCTTCTACATCAACCTGCCGATCGGCCTGCTCGCCCTGTTCATGATCGACCGGCTGCTGCGCAGGGTGCCGTTCAAGCGCCAGGACCACAAGATCGACTACCTGGGTGCGGGGCTGCTCGTCGCCAGCGTGGTCGCGCTGCTGCTCGCCACGTCCTGGGGCGGCAAGGAGTACGCGTGGGGCTCGGCGACGATCATCGGCCTGTTCGCCGCGGGGACCGCACTCGCCGCCGCGTTCCTGTACGCAGAGACCCGGGCCAGTGAGCCGATCCTGCCGTTGCGCCTGTTCAGGACGATGACGTTCTCGATCTCCAACCTGGCCGCGTTCGTCCTCGGCGTCGGCATGTTCGGCGGCATCATCTACATCCCGATGTACCTGCAGATCGTCAAGGGCTACACCCCCACCGAGTCGGGGCTCCAGATGCTGCCCATGATGGCCGGCATCATCCTCACCTCGATCGTGGCGGGTCAGGCGATCAGCAAGATCGGCAAGTACAAGTGGTTCGTCGTCGGCGGCACGGTCACGATGACCGCCGGGCTGGGCCTGTTCACCCAGCTCCAGGTCAACACCCCGCTGTGGCAGACCGCGATCTACATGGCGATCGTCGGCATCGGGCTCGGCCTGTGCATGCAGCCGCTGGTCCTGGCGGTGCAGAACGCCGTGGCCCCCAAGGACCTGGGCGTGGCGACCTCCACCTCGACGTTCTCCCGGTCGCTGGGCGGCTCGTTCGGGGTGGCGATCCTCGGCGCGGTGCTGTCCACGAAGCTCACCGACTGGATGGCCGAGCTGATGCCGAAGGCCGTGGCCCAGCTGCCGGCGGAGCAGCGGGCCGCGCTGCCGAAGGACTTCGCCAGCCTGCTGACCTCGCCGCAGGAGATCGCGAAGCTGCCCGGCGTGATCAAGACCGCGATCCAGGACTCCTTCGTGAACTCGCTGCACACGGTCTTCTGGATCGCGGCGGCGGTGTCCCTGGTGGCCGTGGTGGTCTCGCTGTTCCTGCCAGACAAGACGCTCAAGGGCGCGCCGACCCCGGAGGCCGCGGAGGCCCTGGCGGAGTCGAACGCGCTGTAGCAGCACGCCAACCGCCCCCACATCACCGCAACGGTGGTGCGGGGGCGGTTCGCTGTCTCAGGCCGGGCCGGCCTTCGCCTTCTGCCGGGCGTAGTAGGCGCGGGCCCGGTTCCGGTCGCCGCAGTCCTTCGTGTCGCACCAGCGCCGGTTCCGCCTCGGCGACGTGTCCAGGTACACCCAGCCGCACTTGACGTCCTCGCACTGGTGCAGCCGGTCGAGGTCCTCGCGCCGGGTGAGGTCCACCAGCCCGCGGACGATCCGGTCGCGGGGCAGGCGGAGGTCGGCCTCCCGGTCCCGCCACGCCCAGCGGTCGCCGGTGCGGACCAGGTCGGCCGCCGCGATCGCCCCCCGGTACAGGTCCGCGAGGTGCGCGGCGGCCCCGGGGTCGTCCTCGAAGAGCGCCGCGTAGACCCACTCGCGCGCCGCCAGGACCTGGAGCCGTTCCCGCTCGGCACCGGCGTCGTCCCGGCCGGCGAGGTCGCGCAGGACCTCGGCCTCGTCCGCGCCGACCAGGTCGGACTCGACGCACCAGTCGAGGACGTCGGAGTAGGTCCCCAGGTTCTCCGCGCGGTCGTCCCCGCCCAGGCGCCAGTCGACGGTGTTCACCAGGTCGAGCATGCGGTCGCCCGCGATGTGGCCGAACTTCACGAGTACCCCTCTCATGGGTGAATGAATTATTGCATGTGAGGTGACCCCATGGCATGCTCATGTGCTATCGGCCGATCACCCATGAGAAAGGGGGCCGGATGCGTGCCCCACGCGGAGCGTTCGCGGCGCTGTGGGCGTCCCAGGCGTCCTCGAACCTCGCCGACGGGCTGCTCCAGGCCGCCGCGCCGCTGCTCGTCGCCACCCTGACCCGTGACCCGCTCGCGGTGGCGGGGATGACGGTGGTGCAGTTCCTGCCCTGGCTGGTCGCGACCCTCCCCGCCGGCGCGCTCGCCGACCGGATGGACCGGCGCCGGATCCTCACCGCCGGCAACTGGCTGCGCGCGGCCGGGTTCGCGCTGCTCGCGGTGGCCCTGGCGAACGGTTGGCGGCACGTCGCCCTGCTCTACGCCGCGGTCTTCCTGGCCGGGTGCGCCGAGACGCTGGTCGACAACGCCGCCCTGACCATTCCGCCCCGCCTCCTGCCCCGGGAGCGGCTCGAACGCGCCAACGGCCGGCTGTTCGCCACCCAGTCCGTCATCAACACGTTCGTCGGCCCGCCCGCCGGGGCCGCGTTGTTCGCGCTGGCGGCGTCGGCGGCCTTCTACACCGGCGCGGCCGCGTTCGCCCTCGCCGGCGCGGCGGCCCTGCTGCTGCCCGCGCTCCGCCCCACCGGCGGGGAGCGGGAGCGCCGCACCAGCGTCACCCGGGACATCCGCTCCGGCTGGGCCCACTTCTGGCGGCACGACCTGCTGCGCCGGGTCGCGTTCATCTCGGCGGCGATCAACTTCTTCGGCGCGGCCACCGGCGGACTGCTCGTCCTGCTGATCACCGGCCCGTACCAGGTGCCCATGTCCGGCTACGGCCTGAACCGGCCCGTACCAGGTGCCCATGTCCGGCTACGGCCTGTTCATCGCCGTCCCAGCCGCCGGTGCGATCGCCGGCTCGCTGCTCGCCGAGCACGTCGTACCCCGGATCGGCGGCGGCCCCACCACCTGGCTCGCAGCCCTCGCCCCTGCCGCCAGCTACGCCCTCCTCGGCCTGGGCCACGACACGCCCCTCGCCCTGGCCGGCATGTTCTGCGCCGCCGTGGCCACCGCGATGAACCAGATCGTCGTCAGCACCCTGCGCCAGGCGGCGGTCCCCGACGAACTCCTCGGCCGGGTCACGGCCGCGTACCGCCTGGTCGTGCTGGGCGTCGTCCCGTTCGGCGCCCTGGCCGGGGGCCTGCTCGGGCGCGGCCTGGGGATCCGTGGAACCTTCACCGTCGCGGCCGCCGGGCTCGTGCTCGCCGCGCTCCCGCTCGCCTCCCGGGTCACCACCCGGGCCCTCCGCGACGCCGAGACGGCCGGTAAACCACAGCGGGAGGTCCGGGCCCGCCCCTGAGCCGGGTGGCGCCGCCACGACGAAGAGCCAGGTCAACGGCGATTTTTTGACTACGAGGTGCCGGCCGACCCGACCACCCGGTGGCCGGCTCTCAGCCCTGCCAGAGGGACAGCATCATCGACTCGACGGCGATCCGGGGTTTGACGTTCGCGTCGATCGCCTCCCGGCACGCGAGCACCGCCTCCAGCCGGCGCAGCGTCGACTCCGGCGTCCACCGTTCGGCGGCGGCCCGCGCCATCTCCGCCCGGTCCGCGTGGATCGGCCGGGCCGGGGACTTCAGCGTCAGGGCGAGCACGTCGCGGTACAGGCCGGCGAGGTCCATCAGCGCCCGGTCGAGCGCGTCCCGCTGGGCCCGGGTGGCCCGGGACTTCTGCCGGCGCTCGAGATCCTTGAGGATGCCGGCCGAGCCGCGGACCGCCCCACCGGACCCCTTGCCCGTACCCCCCGCGCCCAGCGCCGTCTCCAGCTCGGCCTTCTCCTTCACCGACAGCTCGGCGACGGACGCGGCGGCCTCGGCCTCGGACGCGGTGATCAGGATCGCGGCCGCGTCGAAGGCCGCGCTGATGTTGGTGAGCTTGCGCGGCAGGCCGAGAACCTGCTCGCGGCGGGCTCGGGCCTCCGGGTCCCGGGCGAGCCTGCGGGCCCGGCCCACGTGGCCCTGGGCGGCCGCGGCGGCCCACTGGGCGTCGGCGGGGGCGATGCCGTCGCGTTCGACGAGCACCCGGGCGATGGACTCGATGTTCGGGGTGCCCAGGGCGACCACCCGGCACCGGGAGCGGATCGTCACGGAGATGTCGTCGGGGTGCGTGGACGGCGTACACAGCAGGAAGACCGTCCGGGGTGGAGGTTCCTCGATCGCCTTGAGCAGCGCGTTGCCGGCGGCCTCGGTGAGCCGGTCGGCGTCCTCGACGAGGAGCACCTGCCAGCGGCCACCGGTCGGGGAGCTGGCGGCGCGCAGCACGAGGGCGCGCATCTCGCTGACCGCGATCGACAGGCCCTCGGGGACCACGAACCGCACGTCGGCGTGGGTGCCGCCCAGCACGGTGTGGCAGGCCGGGCAGGTGCCGCAGCCGCCGTCGGGGCACTGGAGCGCGGCGGCGAACGCGCGGGCGGCCACGGACCGGCCGGAGCCGGGCGGGCCGGTGAACAGCCAGGCGTGGGTCATCGCGCCGGCCGGCACCTGCTCGCCGCGCACGATGGCGTCGGCGGCGAGCGCGGCGCGGCGCAGGGTGACGATGGCGTCGTCCTGCCCGGCCAGGTCGGCCCAGACGTCAGACATGGGCCGCTTCCCGGACCAGGAGCGTGTCCACCCGGTCCCGGATCTCCAGCGCGATCTTCTCCGGGTCCATGGTGCCGTCGATGACCAGGTAGTTGGCCGCGTCGGCCCCGGCGAGGTCGAGGAACGCGTACCGGACCCGCTCGTGGAACGCCAGGGACTCCGACTCGATCCGGTCGGCCCCGCTGCGCGCCTTGGCCCGGGTCAGCCCGACCGCCGGGTCGAGGTCGATCAGGATGGTCAGGTCGGGCTTGAGCGCCCCGGTCGCCCAGGTGGACAGCCAGCTGATCTCGTCGGTGGCCATGGTGCGGCCGGCGCCCTGGTACGCGAGCGAGGAGTCCACGTACCGGTCGCTGATCACGACCTTGCCCTCGGTGAGCGCGGGCCGGAGCACCTCGGAGACGTGCTGGGCCCGGTCGGCCGCGTACAGCAGGGCCTCGGCGCGCGGCGAGATGTCGTCCTTGCCGTCGAGGACCAGGCCCCGGATCCGCATGCCGATGTCGGTAGCCCCGGGCTCGCGGGTGACGACGGGTTCGGAGCCCCGGAGGCGCAGCCAGGCGGCGAGCTTGACGACCTGGGTGGACTTGCCGACCCCCTCGCCGCCCTCGAACACGATGAACAGGCCCTTGCCGGGATCGGGTTCGCCGATGCTGAGCGGGCGGCGGGTGACCGCGCCCCAGATGTCGCCGAGGACGGGCACCCCGCGCCGGTCGTCCATCTGGCGGAAGGCCATCACGCCGGCGAGCGCGCCGACGATGCCGGCGGCGGCGAGCAGGATCCGGGTGAAGGAGATGTGCACGCCGAAGATGAGCCGGGTGCCGCCGAAGCCGACCAGGGTGGCCGACAGGGAGATGCTGAGCATGAGCACGACCCGGACGGCGGTCCAGATGAAGCCGAAGACCCGGCCCCGGACCTCGTCGCCGATCTCGGTGCCGAGCATCGTGGTGCCGGCGAGGAAGGCCATGCCGGCCCCGGAGCCGACGAGCAGCGCGCCGAACACGGCCACGGTGAGGTGCGGGGAGATGGCGAGCAGGAAGACGGCGCAGCTGGCCATCACGATGCTCGCGCCGAACCAGCGCTTGCGGGACAGGGTGCCGATGATCCGGGGGCCGAGGGCGATCCCGACGGCCAGGCCGATGAACAGCGAGCCGAACAGCATGCCGAACGAGGCGTCGCCGCCGCCCAGGGACTCGGCGTAGAACGGGCCGGCGCCGATGACCACGCCCGCGCCGGCGAACGCGCCGAGCATGCCGAAGACGAGGCCCCGGACGAGCGGGGTGCGGCCCACGTACCGCCAGCCGTCGAGGAACTGGGTGAGCACACCCTCGCCCTTGGCCTGCCGGGCGCTGCGGCCGCTGATCTCCTTGATCCCGAAGAACACGGTCACGGCGGCGGCGAGGAAGGTGAGCGCGTTGAAGTACAGCGCGATGTTCGAAGGGGAGGCCCAGGTGTTCGTCTGGGCCTTGAGCAGCGATGACACCACGATGATCGTGAGCGCGGCGGACACCGGGGCGACGCCGTAGGTCATGACGAGGCTGAGCTGGTTGGCCCGTTCGAGCTTGCCCTTGGGCAGCAGGTTGGGCACGGCCGCCTCCTTGGCGGGGGCCCAGATCATGCCGACCGACTCGATCAGGAACGTGGCGATCGCGGCCCAGCTGATCGCGACCGCGGCGTTGTCGGCGAGCGTGCCGACCAACGGGATCGAGGCGAACAGGACGAACCGCAGAACATCGCAGACCACCATCGTGTACCGGCGGTCGAAGCGGTCCGCGAACACGCCCGCGATCGGGCCGAGCACGAGGGCCGGGAGCAGCCGGATGGCGATCACGCCGCCGAAGGCCGCGCCCTTGGCCGCCGAGGAGCTGACCTGGGCGGTGGCGAAGATGGCGGTGGCCATGAGCCCGAGCCAGTCCCCGAACGAGGAGAGGCTGAGGACGAGCCAGAGACGACGGAACGGCCGGATTCGCAGAATCGCGCGAACGTCCGCTCCGCTGGACAGATCGACCTGCGCGCTGATGACGAATCCCCCAACTCGAACGCCTGATACTGCCGATCACTGTATAACTGTTGGCCGTCGGACTCGGTGGCACCATCAATGTGAGCGAGTTTCGCGTTAAGCTGGGCCATGCCTGCGCGCTATGACCTAGCGACCACCGATCTCGACCCGCCGTTCGCGGTGGTCGACTCCGCCGCCTTCGACGCCAACGCCGCCGCCATGCTCCAGCGGGCGGGCGGCAAACCGATCCGGGTCGCCAGCAAGTCGGTGCGCTGTCGGCCCCTCATCCAACGAGCCCTGGCCCTCCCCGGGTACGCGGGGGTCATGGCCTTCACGCTCGCCGAGGCGCTCTGGCTCGCCGAGACGGGCACCAGCGACGACATCCTGGTCGCGTACCCGACGGCCGACCGGGGCGGGCTCGCCGACCTGGTCAAACACGCCGACAAGATCACGCTGATGGTCGACGACCCCGCACAGCTTGACCTGATCGACGCCGTCGTGGCACCGGGCGCACGGCCCGACTTCCGACTCTGTCTGGAACTCGACGCGTCCTGGCGGCCGTTCGGGGCGCACATCGGGGTCCGGCGCTCGCCCCTGCACAGCGCGGCCGCGCTCGGGGAGTTCGCCGGGCGGATCGCCGCGCGCCGGGGCTTCACCCTGGTCGGCATCATGGCGTACGAGGCACAGATCGCCGGGCTCGGCGACGCCCAGCCGGGCCGGCGCGCCTACAGCCGGGTGATCCGGTTCATCCAGCGCCGGTCCGTCGCCGAACTGGCCGAGCGCCGCGCGGCGGCCGTCGCGGCGGTGCGCCGGCACGCGGAGCTGGAGTTCGTCAACGGCGGCGGCACCGGCAGCCTGCACCTGACCACGGCCGAGGACGCCGTCACCGAGCTGACCGCCGGCAGCGGCCTGTTCGGCCCGACCCTCTTCGACGGGTACTCCGCCTGGCAGCCCCGCCCGGCCGCCCTCTTCGCGCTGTCCGTGGTCCGCCGCCCCGCCCCGGGCATCGCGACCGTGCTCGGCGGCGGCTGGATCGCCTCGGGACCGGCGCACGGCAGCCGCCTGCCCAGCCCGTACCTGCCGAAAGGTCTTGCCCTGAGTGGCTCCGAGGGGGCCGGTGAGGTGCAGACCCCGCTGCACGGGCCCGGGGCCGACGCGCTGCGGGTCGGGGACCGGGTCTGGTTCCGGCACGCGAAAGCCGGGGAGCTGTGCGAGCACGTCAACGAGCTGCACGTGGTGGAGGGGGACCGGGTGGTGGACGTGTTCCCCACCTACCGGGGCGAGGGGAAGGCGTTCCTCTAGGCGGTGACCACCGACCCGGCCGGGACGCCCAGCGCCGCGTAGAGGGCGTCGGCCGCCGCGCGGAACCGGGCCGCCTCCGCCGGGTCCGGGGCGCACCGGGCCGCGCCCGCCAGCGCGTCCGCCTCCGAGGAACGCGCCCCGCAGCCCCTGGCGAGCTCCACGGCGGCCTCGTGGTGCACCAGGGCCGCCGGGTGCCGGCCCACCGCCTCCAGGGCCAGGCCGAGCCCGTGGTGGGCGTTCATCAGGCCGCCGGGTGACCCGAGGTCCACGGCGAGGGCCACGGTGCCCCGGAACCGGGCCACCGCGTCGTCCCGGCGGCCCTCCCGGTGGTCGAGCAGGCCCAGGATGTTGAGGGTCTCCAGCTCGGCGACCCGGCTGCCCAGGTCGCGGTGCACGGCTAGGGCCTCGTCGAGGAGCCGGCGGGCGGTCGCCCACTCGCCCCGGTTCGTCGCGGCCAGCCCGAGGTTGTTCAGCGCCACGCCGACCCCGCCCCGGTCGCCGGTCCCCCGGTACACCGCCAGGGCCCGTTCCAGGTGCTCGACGGCCTCCGGGATCCGGCCGGCCTGCCGGTGCACGATCGCGAGGTTGTTCAGGGTGTCGCCCTCGCCGGTCCGGAAGCCGGTGGCGCGGTGGATCGCCAGCGCCCGGTCGTAGCAGTCCAGCGCCGCCGGCCACTCGCCCAGCCACTCGTGCACGAGGCCGATGTTGCCGAGTACCGCGCCCTCGGTGACCCGGTCCCCCAGTTCCCTGCCGAGGGCGAGGGCCCGGCGGAACTGGTCGAGCGCCTCCTCCGGGCGGGACAGCTGGTTGGCGAGCATGCCCAGGCCGTGTCTCGTCGCGCCCTCTCCGGCCCGGTCGCCGGTCTCCACCCGGACGGCCAGCGCGCGGGTCAGGTCCTCGCCCGCCTCGTCGTGCCGGCCCAGGCGGACCAGCGCGATCCCCCGGTCGTGTAGGGCCGCCGCCTCCGCGCGCGGGTCGGCCGCCGCCCGGGCCGCGTCGAGGGCCAGGCCGTGCACGTCGAGCATGTCGGCGTACCGGCCCCGGGTGTACAGGTGCCGGTGCAGGGTGCCGGACAGGGTCGCCAGGTGCCCGGACCAGGGGCCCGCAGCCGCGAGCCGGACGGCCGCGAGCAGGTTGCCGAGTTCCGCGTCGAGCCAGGCCCGGGCGGCGTCGGGCCCCTCGAACGCCTCGGTGGGCACGGTCGGCTCGAACGCCTTCGGGCGGCGGTGCGCCTCGTACGGGTACACCAGGTCCATCGCCACCGACGCCGTGTACGCCTGCTGGTCGAGCAGCCGGGCCACCGCCGCGTGCCGCTCGTCGAGCCCGGCGGCCAGTTCGTGGGCGTACCCGCGCAGCAGGTCGTGGGACGCGTACCGGCCCGGGGACACCTCGTGGACGAGGTGCGCGCGCAGCAGGCCGCCGAGCAGGGCCCGGGGCGGGGCGTCGGCGAGCGCGCCGAGCGCGTACCGGTCGAAGTGTCTGCCGGGGTGCAGCCCCAGCAGCCGGAACGCCCGGGCCGCCCCGGCGGACAGGTGCCGGTCGGACCAGGACAGCACCGCCCGGACGGCGGTCCGGGAGTCCCCGCCCGCGTCGAGCACGTCGAGCCGGTGCTGCACGTCGGTGAGTTCCCCGGCCAGCTCGGTCAGGGTGGTCGCCGGGGAGTCGGCCACCAGCTCGGCGGCGATCCGCAGCGCGAGGGGCAGCCGGGCGCACCGGTGCGCGAGCGTCTCGGCGGTCCCGGGCTCGGACTCGGCCCGGCCGCCGATCAGGGCGCGCAGCAGGTCCACGGCGTCGGAGGCCGGGAGCAGGTCCACGTCGACCCGGGTCGCGCCGTCGCGGGCCACCAGGCCGGCGAGCGCGTCGCGGCTGGTGACGAGCACCCCGCACGAGTCGCCCGGCAGCAGGGGCCGGACCTGGTCGGCGGAGTACGCGTTGTCGAGGACGACGAGCAGCCGGCGGCCCGCGAGCACCGTGCGGTACGCGCCGGTCAGGTCGCGGGCGGACTCCGCGCCGAGGGCCTGGAGGAACTCGACCAGCACGTCGTCCGGGTGGCGGGGCTGGTCGGGTCCGTAGCCGCGCAGGTCCACGTACAGGCAGCCGTCGGGGAACTGTTCGCGGGCCCGGTGCGCCCAGTGCAGGGCGAGGGCTGTCTTGCCGACGCCGGCGGTGCCGCTGAGGACCGTGAGGGTGATCGGGGCGCGCGGGGTGGGGGTCGGGCGCATGGCGGTGTCGAGCTGCGCCAGTTCCGGGGCGCGACCGGTGAAGACCGCCGGGGCGGGTGGGAGTTGCCAGGGGCGGCCGGGCCCCGGGCCGGCCGCCCCCAGGGACAGCTCCGGATCCGAGCGCAGGATCCGGCAGTGCAGCTCCTGGCTGGCCGGCCCCGGCTCGACCCCCAGCTCCTCGGCCAGCAGCCGGTACAGCCGCTGGTAGGTCTCCAGCGCCTCCGCCTGCCGGCCGCACCGGTACAGCGCGAGCATCAGTTGGCCCCACCGGCGTTCGCGCAGCTCGTTGCCCGCGATCAGGGTCGGCAGCTGGCAGGCCAGGTCGGCGTGCTGGGCGAGCGCGAGCCGGGCGTCGATCGCGTCCTCGGTGACGTCGAGCCGGCGGTCCTCCAGCAGCCGGGCCTCGGCGGCCACCGCCCCGGGCACCTCCAGCCCGGCCAGCACCGGACCCCGCCACAGGGCCGAGGCGCGGCCGAGCCGGTCGGCGGCCGACCCGTACCCGCCGTCGGCCAGGTGTTGGCGGCCCTCGGCGGCCAGGGCCTCGAAGCGCAGGACGTCCAGGCCGAGGGTGCCGACCCGCAGCAGGTACCCGCCGCGCACGGCCTCCACCCGGGGATCGGCGGGCTCGGCGCCGGGCAGCAGCCGGCGGAGTTCGGCCACATAGGAGCGCAGGTTCGCCCGGGCGGAACGCGGCGGCCCCCCGTCCCACAGCGCCTCCACGATCGCGTCGGTGGACAGCGGGAGGTTGGCGCGCAACGCGAGCATGCCGAGCAGCACCCTGGTCAGCCGCCGCCGGGGCGCGGTCGTCGCGCGCCCCTCCCGGATCTCCAGCACCCCGAGGACACGCAGCTCCACTGTGGTCTCCCGTCGCCGTCGGCATGCACACGCACGTGTGTGCGCGGCTGTGTGCCGAGTGGGGCAACTATGCAACCCAGCTCCGCCCAGTACCCAGGAAATGAGGTCTCATGTTGAAGCGCATTCTCATGACGCTCGCCGCCGCCGCGGTCGCGTTCGTCACGCTGGCCCCGTCCGCCGCGCAGGCCGACGTCTGGTGGTTGCAGTACTCGAACAAGGCCACCGGCCTGTGTATCGACGTCAAGGACCGCTCGACCGGCAACGGCGCGATCGTGCAGGAGTTCGGCTGCAAGGTCCCCAACTCCAGCGGCTCGGGCAACCAGCAGTTCACGTTCCAGTCCTCCGGTGCGGGCGTGCAGATCGTGGCCCAGCACAGCGGCAAGTGCCTCGACCTCGCGAACTGGTCCACCGCCGACGGCGGCACGGTCCAGCAGTGGGCGTGCTCGGGCGGGGCGAACCAGCAGTGGAAGGTGCAGTACCACAGCGCCAACCCGAACGGCACCACCAACTACATGATCAAGAACGTGAACAGCGGCAAGTGCCTCAACCACTCCAACTCGGGTACGGCGCTCTACCAGCTCACCTGCAACAGCGCGAGCACCCAGCAGGTCTGGAAGGAGCACTTCCGCGAGTCGAGCTGCACCACCTGCCTGACGGCCACCCGCGAGCACTGACCGTCCGGGGCGGGCCGGTGAGGCCCGCCCCTCCGCCGTGCCTAGGACTGCCAGCCGAAGGCGGGGGCCACGGCGTAGGTGAGCAGGCACCCGACGAAAACGGCCACGGCGAGCAGGCACGCGCCCTCGACGGCGGCTTCCGCCAGCCCTCGGGACGGTGGTCGGTGCCGGGGCGACCCGAGGATCGGGAGTTCGCGGGTCGGGCCGGTCACGGGAGGTCCACGGTCTGGCAGACGTATTCGACGAACATCGCCAAGGTCGAAGGGCTTTCGAAGTCGTGGGGTACGAAGACGTGGGTCACCATGAGCCGGTCGACGGCAGCGCGGGTGATGACGGGTTCGCAGCCGGCCGGGGCGTGCGGGCCTTCGCTGATGCCGAAGCGACCGTGCGGGTCGCGGAAGATCAGCGCGTCGAGGTCGCCGGGTCCGTATTCGGCGACCAGGCCGACCACGCACATGGACAAGAGGTTGCGCTGGTCGTCGGAAAGTTCGAGCATGGGTGTAGCCCTCCGGGGTCAGAGGGGGCCGGACAATAGCCGTCAGAAGCTTCCGGCCCCCTTGCCTTCACTACCGTGGTTATTCCGCCTCCGGCGCCTCGCCGTCGAGCGGGTCGACAGGATCGCCGTTCGGTTGCGTGTCGAGCACGTCGGCGAGAACCCTCAAGAAGTCGCGCATATTGATCACCTCCCTCCGCTGTGGAGCGTCAGAGCCGCTGAAGATTAACGATCGGCACCGTCGCCCCTTATTGCTGTGAGCAATTGCCGACCCTGGGTAGCCGACTTAGGCTCGATCGCATGGAGACCCTGGGAGAACGGCTTCGATATTGGCGACGCCGCCGGGGCGGGCTCAGTCAGCAGGTCCTTGCTGATCGCGCTGGCCTCTCGCAGCCATACCTGAGTCAGATTGAACGCGGAGACCGGCCGCTGGACCGCCGGTCGACCCAGATCGCCCTCGCGGGAGCACTCGGCATCACGGTGGCCGAACTCCTGGGTGAGCCTGGTGACCCCACGGACCCGAGCAAAGCCGCTGCGGCGATGCACGTTCCCGCGATTCGGGCGGCACTGGTGGAGATCTCGGCCGGCGAACGTCGCGAACCCAGCCGGCCGCTGAATGTGTTGGCGGCTGAAGCGACATTGGCCAACCAGCTACGGGAGCAGTGCAAGTATGCAGCCCTCGCTCCGATCCTGCCGCAGCTTCTTCTGGATCTCGCCGGGCACGGCGGCACCGCAATGGTGGAGACCCTCTTCGTCTCCCGCTTCCTGCTCAAGTACACCGGCTACGCCGACCTCGCCCTGTTGGCCGGGCAGGCAGGCTGGACCTACGCGCGAGAACTCGAAGATCCGGCGTGGCGTGGACTGGGCCTGTTCAACCTCTACCAGTCCTACCCACATGAGAGTGCCGAACTGGTCGGCCGGCTTGCGGCAGCCGCCGCGAACGACCTTCAGCGCCACACGGCTGACCCGAATGTCAGACAGGCCTATGGACTACTTCTCCTCATGGCGGCCTACAGCTCCGCCGTGGCGTTGAAGCATGGTGACGCGATGTCGTATCTGACCGAAGCCGGCCGGGAAGCTGCGGCGCTCGGCGAGCCGACGGACTCCGGATTCGCCCGGTTGTGGTTCGGTCCGACCAACGTCAACTTCTGGGGAATGTCGCTCGCCGCCGAGTTCGAAGATCCCGACATGGCGAGTCAGTTGGCCGAGCAGACCAGGGCGGACATTGTCACCGCACCCAATCGGCAGTGCTGGTATTACATGGATCTCGGGCGCTCGCTGATCAAGGCAAGCGGGCGCGAGGCTGACGCGGTGGCGGCGCTTGATCGGGCCGAGCGCTCCGCACCCCAGCATTTCCGGGTGCACCCCTCTGCCCGTGAGGGCGTGGCCGTGCTCGTTCAGCGGGCACGGCGGCGCGCGGTGGCCGGGCCGCTCACTCGGATGGCCAACGGGCTCGGCCTGGACCTGCCAGGCTGAGCCGCACGCCAGAGCCCCGGGCATCCGAAGTTGTCCGGGGCTCGCGCCTACCCGGACGGAGCTGGACGTACTTCGCCAGGTACTCGGGTTGGACGTGTTCCCCACCTATCGCGGGGAGGGAAGGCGTTCCTGTAGGTGTCCGGTGTCCGCCTCGACTCTGGCAGCGTCGCCGCCTCGTCGATACGGTGACGGTGGGCGTAAGTTCCCTACTTGATCAGGAAAGGAACGCTTTGCCAACCCCAGGGAGAACCGCCGCACACCGTCAAGCCGCCGCCACCCTGGCCGTGATCGTCTCGGCACTGCTGATCTCCACCCCGGCGCAGGCCGCCGACCCCGTGCCCTACGGCATGTCGGCCGACACCTACGCCGCGATGCTCGCCCAACGCACCGACGCCCCGATCGCCGATGAGCTCCAACGCGCCATCGACGTGAGCGACACCGCCGGGTACACCTCCCTCGCCTACGGGCCCCGGGGCGGACTGACCCTGTACTGGAAAGGCACCCTTCCGCAGCCCGTCGCCGACGCCGTGACCGAGGCGCGCAAGCGCACCAAGGTCCATGTGTCACCGGCGGCCTGGTCCAGAGCCGAGCAGAAGGCCGCCGCGCTCGCCGTCCACAAGCACCTCGCGTCAACCGCGACCCGCGCCCCCGAGCAGATCCTGTGGAGTGGCGAAGGCACCGGGCTCACGATCCGCAGTGACAATCCGGGGATCCGTACCCTGCCCCTGGCGACCCTCGGCGGGGTGCCGATCACACTGGAAGCGCCCGAGCGCATCGAGTTGCAGCGCAACCGGCGCTACGACAACGCCCCGTGGTGGGGCGGGTCATACATGTCCGTTCACAACGTCAAGGGCACCTACGGCTGTACCACCGGGTTCGCCGTGTGGCGCAACGGCACGCGCTACATGCTCACCGCCGGGCACTGTGCCACCGCCCCCGACAACGTGTACAACTACATCGGCGGCTACATGGGCTGGACGCCGGGCCCCGAGAACTGGGGTCACGATGTGATCCTCGTGTCGCTCGACGGGCAGAGCTACGGCGGGCGCGTCTACGACGGCGGCACGACCTCGGACTGGGGTAAATCCGTGTCCGGCTGGGACTACGCCAGGCCCGGGCAGTGGGTCTGCGACTCCGGTGCGGCGTCCGGCGTGCACTGCTCGATTCAGGTCGGCAACCAGTTCGCCGCACAGATCTACGTCACCTCTGCCAGCCCGGACTCCGACGGGGACTACAACTACTGGATCACCGACCTGATCGTCGCCACCAGGACGACCGGAGGCGTCGCGGCAGTTCGTGGCGACTCCGGAGGGCCGGTCTTCTGGCTCGACGGCAACCGCGTCCGGGTCATCGGCACCATCACCGGGGGCAGTGGGGACAGCGGCGGCTCGACGCTGGTGTTCCAGGACTACTACACCGCCGCCGTCGACCTCGGCCTGTCCGGCGTCGTGACCAGCGCATAGCGCCCGACACGTCAGGAGGCACCACCATGGTTCGGCTCCGCTGGATCATCGCCGCTGCCGGCGTTCTCATCGTCGCCGCCGGGGGTGTCGCCATGGCCAGCGGGGCCAGACCCTGGCGGAGTGCGCCGCACGTGGCCTACCCTGCCGACCCGTCCGACACCCCGCCGCCGTCCGTCCCGTTCGACGTGAGCACTCTCGCGCGCCCCACGTGCCCGCTGGCCAGCCCCGCCTGGCGCGGCGGCGACGACGAGGGCGGTACCGACAAACTCGTCGAGTGGAGTGCCGTCCGCCTGGTCGTCTGCATGTACCCCGGGGACCAGCCCCTGGCCACCATGACCGACACGACCCAGCCTGCGGCCGTCGCCACCGCCTCGGCGCTGCTCCGCCGGATGATCAGCCCCCGCACCTCCGGCGAGTACTTCGGCAGGGGCCACCGCGACGGACTCACGCTCACCGGCGGCAGCCCGGCACACCGCTTCCTGTTCCAGTACCCCGACGGGCGCGTCATCGAGGTGACCCACCACGGCAGCTACTACCGGGGCGACACCGTGCGCCACCCGTTCAGCGTGCGGGGGTCCGACCTCGACGGGTTGTACCCCACCGGATCGGTATGCGTCGGACCGCAGCGCACCGCAGACCTCAGCGGCCCACCCTGCACGGTCACTGGTGCGACCGCCGCGATGCCGTAACCCTCGCCGGACCCGCGGCCGCGTTCCCCGAGGGCCTCGAACCCGGCCGCGGCTCGCCCGCCCGTGGCGCTCACGAGCAGGCGTGCCGAGGAGCTACACGTGCTTCGCCAGGTACTCGCGGATCATCGCCTTGCCCTCGGCCAGCACCTCGGGATCCCCGTTCGGGTCGCGCCGGAACGCCAACTTGATCAGCGCGTCGCCGGTCTCGACGGCCACCGCCAACTGGAGCTCCGGCGGGTTCACCCCGAACCGGTCCGCGAGCAGCCCGCCGAGCCGCGCCGCGATGGCCGCGTTGTTGTCCAGCTCCGGGTCGAGCAGGTGCACGTCGACCACGTCGCCGAAGTGCAGGGTGCGGAACCCGGGCAGGTCGCGGCGCAGGGCGATGTACTCCTCGATGACCGCGTCCACGCCGTCCCACCAGTGCACGACCGTGTCGGCGGCGAATCGCTCGCCGATCCGGCGCAGGTACTCCCCGAGGTTGCGTTCCGTGAGCGCCTGGACCAGGGCCCGCTTGTCCGGGAAGAACTGGTAGACCGAGCCGATCGCGACCTCCGCGCGCTCCGCGACGAGGGTGGTGGTGAGGTCCTCGTAACCGAGCTCGTCGACCAGGGCGGCGCAGGCGTCCAGCATCCGCTCGACGCGCGCGGCGCTCCGCTCCTGCACCGGCAGTCGGCGCAGTGGCCCGCTTCGGACCTGATTAACCGCCATGTCCTAGTGCCTCCGTGTCCGTACACTAACCGTCTGCACATCATGCCCGATTCGTCCCAACGAACTGGAGCCGTCCCCCTCCGGCCCCTTGACGCGGGGCAGACATGAAGAGTACTCACGTCACATGCAGGAATGGCGGAACTGGGCCGGCAACCAGCGCGAGACCGCGGCAAGGGCGGTTGCCCCGGGCTCTCGGGACGAGCTTATCGATGCCATCAAGGCCTTCGATGGTCCGATAAAGGCGCTCGGCTCCGGGCACTCCTTCAGCGCGGCGGCGGTCACGAAGGGACTCCGGCTGTCCCTCGACGGGTTCGCCGACCTGGTCCGGGTCGAGAACGACCTGGTCACCGTGGGTGCGGGCATGCCGCTGCACGTGCTCAACCCCCTGCTGGCCTCCCACGGCCTGGCCCTGCCCAACCTGGGCGATATCGACGCCCAGACGATCGCGGGGGCCATTTCGACGGGTACGCACGGGACGGGTTCCCGACTCGGCGGCCTGGCCACGTTCGTGGAGGCCCTGGAGCTGGTCACCGGCACCGGGGAGGTCCGCAGGTTCACGAAGGGCGAACCCGGGTTCGACGGGGCCGTCGTCGGGGTCGGCGCGCTCGGGGTGCTCACCGAGGTCACGCTGCGCTGCTGCCCGGCGTTCGTCCTGCACGCCACCGAGGGCCCGGTGCCCCTGAACGACGTCCTCGCCGGGTACGAGGACCTGTTCGGCGCCAACGACCACTTCGAGTTCTACTGGTTCCCGTACACCGACCGCGCGCTCACCAAGGCCAACAACCGGGTCGAGCGCGACGACCGGCCGCTCGGCGGGTTCCGCAGCTGGCTGGAGGACGACTTCCTGTCCAACACCGCGTTCGACGGGCTGTGCCGGGTCGGGCGGGCCGCGCCCCGGCTCGTACCCCGGATCACCCGGCTGTCGGCGCGGGTGCTGTCCGCGCGCGAGTTCACCGGGGCCTCGCACGCGGTGTTCTGCTCGCCGCGCCGGGTGCGGTTCGTGGAGATGGAGTACAGCTTCCCGCGCGCCGTGCTCCGGGAGGCGTTCGCCGGGCTCCAACGGGTGATCGCGGGGCTGCCCTACAACATCGTGTTCCCGGTCGAGGTGCGGTGCGCGGCGGCCGACGAGCTGTGGCTGTCCCCGTCCTATGGCCGCGACTCGTGCTACATCGCGATCCACCAGTACCTGGGGATGCCGTACGAGGAGTACTTCCGGGAGTTCGAGCGGATGGCGCTGGACCTCGGGGGGCGGCCGCACTGGGGGAAGATGAACTACCGGACCGCCGAGGACCTGCGGCCGGCCTATCCCCGGTTCGACGAGTTCCTGGGGCTGCGCGAGGAGCTGGACCCGGGGCGGCGGTTCGCGAACGCGTACACGGAGAAGGTGTTCGGGATCTAGGTTCGGGAGGCATCCGGGGCCCGGGGTTCGGGAGGCGCCCGGCGAGGCCTCGGAAAGGTGCCGCCGTCCGGCGCGGGCGGCGGCACCTCCCCGAAGGGTCTACTCGGCCGAAGCCGCAGCCTTCGCGGCCTTCTTCGCGGCGGCCATCGCGGCCTTCACCGCCAGGTTGGCCTTCTGCGTCTCGGTCAGCTCCTTGACCGGGGCCGCGGCCTTCGCCGCCGCGCCAGCGGCGGGCTTCTTACTCGGCGCGGGGGCCTTCTTCGCGGCGGTGGTCTTCTTCGCCGCCGTCGTCTTCTTGGCCGCCGCCGCCTTCTTCGCCGTCGGGGCGTCGGCCTTCTTGGTAGCCGCCTTCTTGGTGGCCTTCTTCTTGGCCGGGCCGGCCGCCCGCTTCTCGGCGAGCATCTCCGACGCCTTCTCGATCGTCAGCTCCTCGACCGTGTCACCCCGGCGCAGCGACGCGTTGTACTCGCCGTCCGTGACGTACGGCCCGAACCGGCCGTCCTTGATGACCAGCGGGTTCTGGGTGACCGGGTCCGGACCCATCTCGCGCAGCGGCGGCTTGGCGGCACCCCGGGCGGCCCGCATCTTCGGCTGGGCCAGGATCGCCAGCGCCTCGTCCAGGGTGATCGTGAAGATCTGCTCCTCGGTCTCGATCGACCGCGAGTCCGTGCCGCGCTTGATGTACGGCCCGTAGCGACCCGAGGTGGCGACGATCTCCTCGCCCTCCGGGTCCTTGCCGACCACGCGCGGCAGCGTCAGGAGCTGCACCGCCTCCTCGAAGGTGACCGTCTCCGGGGACTGCGTCTTGAACAGCGACGCCGACTTCTCCCCACTGGAGATGTACGGACCGTAGCGGCCCGTCTTCACCAGGATCGGCTCGCCGGTCTCCGGGTGCGGCCCGAGGTCGCGCTCACCGTTACCGCCGATGAACAGCTCCTCGACCTTCTCCCGGGTCAGCTCGTCGGGGGCCACCCCCTCCGGGATGGCCGCGCGGGCCTCGGCGTCCTCGCCCTTCTGCAGGTACGGACCGTAGCGGCCGACCCGGACGACCACGTCGTCGAACAGCGGGATGGAGTTGACGGCGCGCGCGTCGATCTCGGTCAGGTTCTCCGTGACCATCTTCTGCAGGCCGCCGGAGCGGGCCACCGAACCCTCGGGGCCGTCCTCGCCGCCGAAGTAGAACCCGCGGAGGAAGTCGACGGACGCGGACTCGCCCCCGGCGATCTGGTCGAGCTCGTCCTCCATCGAGGCCGTGAAGTTGTAGTCCACCAGGCGCGGGTAGTACTGCTCCAGGAGCTGGATCACCGCGAACGCCGTGAAGGACGGGATGAGGGCCTGGCCCTTCTTGAAGACGTACTCCCGGTCCTGGATCGTCTGGATCGTCGGGGTGTACGTCGACGGGCGGCCGACGCCCAGCTCCTCCATCGCCTTGATCAGCGAGGCCTCCGTGTAGCGCGACGGCGGCTGGGTGGTGTGCCCGGTCGGGGTCAGCGCGTCGGCCCGCAGCTGGTCGCCCTTGACGAGCACCGGCAGCCGGCTCTCCGCGTCCTCGGACTCCTCGTTCTCGTCGTCGGTGGACTCGACGTACGCCTTGAGGAAGCCCGGGTCCGTGATCGTCTTGCCGGACGCGGTGAAGTCGCAGACCTCGCCGCTCGTCGTGCTCGCCTTGATCCGGACCGAGGTCGAGTTGCCGATCGCGTCGGTCATCTGGGACGCGATCGTGCGCCGCCAGATCAGCTCGTAGAGCTTCAGCTCGTCGACCGGCATCTCCTTGGCCACGTCGCCCGGGGTGCGGAACGCGTCACCGGCCGGCCGGATGGCCTCGTGGGCCTCCTGGGCGTTCTTGGCCTTCTTCGTGTACAACCGGGGCTGCGGGGGCACGAACCGGTCACCGTACAGCTCGCGGACCTGCTGGCGGGCCGCGTTGAGCGCCGTCTGCGACAGGTTCGTCGAGTCGGTACGCATGTAGGTGATGTAACCGTTCTCGTACAGCCGCTGGGCCACCCGCATCGTCTGCTGCGAGGAGTAGCGCAGCTTCCGCGACGCCTCCTGCTGCAGGGTGGAGGTGATGAACGGCGCGTACGGCTTCCGCCGGTACGGCTTCTCCTCGACCCGGTCCACGACGAAGTCACGGCCCTCGAGCCGCGCCGCCAGACCCCGGGCGCCCTGCTCGTCGAGGTGCACGACCTGGGTGCCGACCCGGACCTGGCCGGTCGCCGGGTCGAAGTCCTTGCCGGTCGCCGTCTTCACGCCGTCGAGGGCGTTGAGGGTGGCCGTGAAGGCGCCCTTCTCCTTGCCGCCGACCAGCGCCGCCAGGATGTCCCAGTAGGTGGCGGCGTGGAAGGCCATCCGCTGCCGCTCGCGCTCCACCACGATCCGGGTCGCGATCGACTGGACCCGGCCGGCGGAGAGGCCGCGCTGGACCTTCTTCCAGAGGACGGCCGAGACGTCGTACCCGTAGAGGCGGTCGAGGATCCGGCGCGCCTCCTGGGCGTCGACCAGGTCCTTGTCCAGGTCGCGGAGGTTCTCCACCGCTGCGAGGATCGCCGGCTTGGTGATCTCGTTGAAGACCATCCGCCGGACGGGGATCTTGGGCTTGAGCGTCTCGATCAGGTGCCAGGCGATGGCCTCGCCCTCACGGTCGCCGTCTGTGGCGAGGTAGAGCTCGTCGGCGTCCTTGATCAGGGCTTTCAGCTTGGTGATCTGCTTCTTGCGGTCCGCGCTGATCACGTAGACCGGGGTGAAGTTGTCGTCGACGTTGACGCCCAGATACGCCCAGGGCTGCTTCTTGTACTCCTCGGGGAGGTCCTTCGTCCCGCGCGGCAGGTCCCGGACGTGTCCCAGACTCGACTCCACGACGTAGCCCGAGCCGAGGTAGCCCGCGATGATCTTGACCTTCGCCGCGGACTCGACGATGACCAGGCGGGTGCTTGTGGAACGAGGCACGGTACTCCAGTCCCCTAGTGCAGTAGGCAAGCCTTCTTAAGGCGGCGATCAATAGTTAAACGTAACGCGCCGACCGAACGGCCAGTTGCGCAGGTGGCGATTTGGCCCCTCATTCGCCCTCGAACCTGCTCATATGACCGTAATTTCAAAATTTTTCGGGGTACTCAGCGCCGCTCCGGCCACTCCTCCGCCGGCGCCCCGCGCGGAGCCGGCCCCACCAGCTCGGCCAGCCGGCTCATCCTCCGCCGCCCCACGATCCGGTACGCCGGGCCGCCCGCCCGGGGCCCGACCAGCTCCGCCGGGAGCCCCGCCCGGGCGATCGCCGACCCCACCGCGCGCCAGGACCGCTCGTCCGTGGCGGCCAGCGGCAGGTGGTAGCTCCGGTTGTCCCCCGGACAGCCCGCCGCGATCACCCAGAGCCGCAACTTGTGCCCGTCGAGCTCCAGGTCGGCCGGGGGCATCTTCACCGCGCCCCGCAGCCAGCTGCCCAGCGGGGCCAGCTCCTTGGAGTAGACCGTCCGGACCGAGATGTGCTCCTCGGCGGTCGTGGTGCGGTCGCCGCCCAGGCCCCGGGCCGCGTACTCCCCCGCCAGGGCCAGGGCGCGCCACTCGTCGGCCACCACCACCGACACCCGGGCCGTGCCGCCCATCCGGACCAGCTGACCCGGGCCCGCCAGCAGACCGGCCAGGTCCAGAGGACTCCGGTCGGTCGACTCCGCGGCGAAGAGGGACAGCTGATTCATCGAGTGCATCGTACGACTGTTCGGTGCTCCCGGGACATGCTCCTAGACTGTCCGGCATGGCCTCACGCAGCCGCGCAGCTCTGACCCTCGTCCTCCTGCTGGCCGGGTGCGGGCTCCTCGCCGGCTGCGAGTCCCCCGTCGCCCCCGAGCGGTGGGCCGACTCGGTGTGCGTGTCCGTCCGCACCTGGCAGGTCAAGGTCGGCCAGCTCACCAAGAACGCCCAGGACAGCATGGCGACCGCCAAGAGCCCGCACGAGGCCCAGCAGAGCCTCCTGGGGCTGCTCGGCGGGGCGGAGAGCGCCTCGGAGACCGCCCGGATCACCGTGTCCGGGGCGGGGGTGCCCGACGTGGACAAGGGCTCGCAGTTCTCCGACCAGCTGGTCAAGGCCATCGCCGCCGCCCGGGACGCCTACGGGAAGGCCCGGCGGACCATAGAGGGGCTGCCGACGGACGTGGACAAGCCGTTCTACGACGGGGTGACCACGGCGATGGAGACCCTCAAGCAGGAGTACCAGCCGGACTCCGCCGATCCGGCCAAGCTGGACTCGCCGGAGCTGAAGAAGGCGTTCACGACGGCGAAGAACTGCCAGTCCACGCCGTGACGGGCCGCCGGGCCGGTCACGCCGTGACGGGTCCCCTGGCGAGTCACGCCGTGAAGGGCCTCCGGGCCAGCAGGTAGGCCCGGTTGCTCTGGTGCTCGGCCGGGTCGAGCGGGCCGCGCTCGACCGTGCTGACGATCTCCAGCCCCGCCCGGGACATGCTGCCCTGCTCGGCCGTCGGGTCCAGGAACCGGAACGTCAGGTCGACGCTCTCGCCCCACCAGGAGTCCATCGTCAGCGCCTCGCCGGCCAGGTGCTCCGCGTCGGACACGTGGAACGACACCAGCGCGTACCCGCCCGGGCGCAGCACCCGCGCGAACTCCCCGTACGCGCGGGCCCGGTCCTCGGCGTAGAGGTGGATGACGGTGTACAGGGCCGTCAGCGCGCTCAGGGAGCCCGACCGGAGCGGGAGCCGGGTGAGGTCGCCGGCGACCATCGGCAGCCCGTACCGCCCGGCGCCCGCGGCGCACATGCCCTGCGAGAGGTCCAGGCCGAACACGTCGGCCCCGTGGCCGCGCAGGAAGTCCGCGACGTGCCCGGGGCCCGCGCCGAGGTCGGCGACCGGGCCGGGGCCGGCGAGTTCGAGGAGGGCGAGGAGGAGTCCCCGGTCGAGCGGTTTGCCGACGAGTTCGTCACCGATCTCGTCGAGGTAGCGGGCGGCGACCTTGTCATAGCTGGGCGCAGTCACCCGATCAGGTTATCGGGGGCCGGGCCCCGAGGGGTGCCCGGAAACGTCCGGCTCTCGTCAGCGCCTGTGGCAGAGACCCGACACCCGCCGACGCCGCTCTTCCGGTACCCGGAAAGGGATCTGGCTCTTTTCGAGCCTGCCCGGGAGGCTTCCGTCGGCCTCCGGGCGGTGTTTCCGTGCGCGAGGCAAAGGGGCCCGGCGCCGAACGCGCCGGGCCCCCTCGATCGAACCGGTGTTACGCGTTCACCTTCTCCTGCGCCTCGCTGCCGTTCGTCTCCTCGGCCGCGTCGATCGCGCTCGGGCGACGCTTGTTGATCAGCACCGCGACGAAGATGATGGCGGCGGCCGCGACCGCGATCCCGATCCGGACGCCGTTGTTCATGTCGGCGCCGAGGCTGAGCAGCACGACCGCCGGGGCGATGAGCAGCGCGACCAGGTTCATGACCTTGATCAGCGGGTTGATGGCCGGGCCGGCGGTGTCCTTGAACGGGTCACCGACGGTGTCGCCGATGATGGTCGCCTCGTGCGCCGGCGAGCCCTTGCCGCCGTACGCGCCGTCCTCGACCATCTTCTTCGCGTTGTCCCACGCGCCACCGGAGTTGGCGAGGAACACGGCCATCAGGGTGCCGGTGGCGATCGCGCCGGCCAGGTACGCGCCCAGCGCGCCCACGCCCAGCCCGAAGCCCACTGCCACGGGGGCCATCACGGCCAGCAGACCCGGGGTGATCAGCTCGCGCTGCGCGTCCCGGGTGCAGATGTCCACGACCTTGCCGTACTCCGGACGCTGGGTGCCGTCCATGATGCCGGGGAAGTCGCGGAACTGGCGACGCACCTCGAACACCACGGCCATCGCCGAGCGCGACACCGCGTTGATCGCGAGCCCCGAGAAGAGGAACACGACCGCCGCGCCGACGATCAGGCCGACGAGGTTGCGCGGGTCGGACACGTTGAGAACCTTGAGGATGTACTCGTCGATCAGCTTGGACACCGGGATGTTGGTGTCGGTCTCGCCGAGCGCCTTGAGGAGTACGTCCGCGCCGTTCTTCTCCAGCGCGGTGCGCATGATCGCCGTGAACGCGCCGAACAGGGCGGTCGCCGCGAGGACCGCCGTGGCGATCGCGATGCCCTTGGTGATGGCCTTGGTGGTGTTGCCCACCGCGTCCAGGTCGGTCAGGGTGCGGGCACCCTTCTCGTCGATGTCACCGGACATCTCGGCGATGCCCTGCGCGTTGTCGGAGATCGGGCCGAAGGTGTCCATGGCCACGATGACGCCGACCGTGGTGAGCAGACCGCAACCGGCCAGCGCCACCGCGAACAGCGACAGCAGCAGCACGCCACCGCCGAGCAGGTACGCGCCGAACACGGCCGCGCCGATCACCAGGGCGGTGTAGACGGCCGACTCGAGGCCGACGGAGATGCCGGCGAGCACGACGGTCGCCGGGCCGGTCAGGGCCGACTTGCCGATGTCGCGGACGGGCTTGCGGGAGGTCTCCGTGAAGTACCCGGTGAGGGCCTGGATGATCGCCGCGAGCACGATGCCGATGACGACGGCGCCGATCGCGAACAGCCGCGGGTCGCCGCCGTGCGCGAGGATCGCCTTGTCCGTGGTGTCGAGCTCCGCGAACGTGGCCGGCAGGTACGCGTACGAGGCCACGCCACACAGGACCGCGGCGATCGCGGCCGAGATGTAGAACGCGCGGTTGATCGCGGTCATGCCGCTCTTGTCGCTCTTGCGGAGCCGGGTGATGAACACGCCGATGATGGCGGTGAGCACACCGAGGGCCGGCACGATCAGCGGGAACACGAGGCCCTCGCTGCCGAAGGTCGCGCTGCCGAGGATCAGGGCGGCGACGAGGGTCACCGCGTACGACTCGAACAGGTCCGCGGCCATACCGGCGCAGTCACCCACGTTGTCGCCCACGTTGTCCGCGATGGTCGCGGCGTTGCGCGGGTCGTCCTCCGGGATGCCCTTCTCGATCTTGCCGACCAGGTCGGCGCCGACGTCGGCGGCCTTCGTGAAGATGCCGCCGCCGACCCGCATGAACATCGCGAGCAGCGCGGCGCCGAAGCCGAAGCCCTCCAGCACGGTGGGCGCGTCGCCCTTGTACAGCAGCACGACCAGCGCCGCACCGAACAGGCCGAGGCCGACGGTGAGGAAGCCGACGACGCCACCGGTCCGGAACGCGATCTGCATGGCGGTCTCGCGGCCGCCCTCACTGATCCGGGCGGCGGCGGCGACCCGCAGGTTCGCGCGGGTGGCCAGCGACATGCCGGCCCAGCCGATGAAGCCGCTGAACAGCGCGCCGACGATGAAGAACGCCGAACGGCCGAACCGGATCGAGTTTCCGCCATCCGCCGGCAGCAGCCACAGCAGGCCCACCGCGATGACCACGAGTACTGCCAACGCCTTGAACTGGCGGTTCAGGTAGGCGCTGGCGCCCTCCTGTACGGCCCCGGCGATGTCTTGCATCTTCTGGGTGCCCTTGTCGGTGGCGAGAACCGCCTTGACGAGACCCGCCGCGAAGCCGAGCGCGAGGAGCGCGATGGCAGCGGCGATGATCACGTAGGTGGTGTTCGAACCAGTCAGGGCCGCCCCGTTCCCGCCGACGGCGAGAGGTACTGCGGACATCCGTCCTCCTGATAACGAGCGCCCAGCTAACGGCTTCAGGAAGCGGTCGGGCCGCTCCGTGGCCCGCCGAGGGCGGCGTGCTCCACATGTGGAGTAGCGATCCCCGTCGGCCCTGGCGGGTCGACGCCGACGTGTCACAGCTCGGGAACGCTGTGACACGACCCGCGTACTCTAGCCCGAGATCGTGGGCGTAGTCACATCTGCCTCCACCTCTTTTTGAAAGACTTTCGTCTCTATGCTAGGGATCTTGGTCGGAGTCGAAGTTGTGAGTGGTCTGCGCAGGTCACCCTTGGTCTGACCCGGGACAGGGCGAGGCGCCAAAAGCCGCGTAGTGATTTGCGCCACCAAAGATCGACAGATCAGGATCATCCTTTGGGTACGGCTGCGCCGCCCCGGCACCCTCGGGCCGCCCCGGGCGTACTTGTCCGCACATAGCCCACAAGTCTGTGAGCGGCGCGTTTGTCGGTTCTGCCTGTTCCTTCCGAGCCGCCGGTAGGGCCCGGGCCCGGCCGGTCAGGACAGCCAGATCACGACCGCGTCCCCGTCCTCCGCCGCCGCCCCGAAGTACGGCACCAGTGGCGCGAACCAACCCTGGACCCACGCGACCGCCTCCTGGCTGTCCCAGATCGCCGGGTAGATCTCCGCGGCGGCCAGATCGGCGGCCCGGACGTCGTCGAGCGCGGCCCAGTCCGTGCGGGCCATGGCCGCCACCGCCTCGCGGACCCGTTCGGGGCTCAGGTAGCGGGCCGGGCCGTAGCCCCAGTCGACCTCGGTGAACGACGTCTCGCCGTAGACGATGTCGACGGGGAAGTCGACCCGCCTCAGGAAGAACTCGAGGGCGTGCCACGCCTTGTGGGTGGTCAGGTACCGGGCCTCCGCCGGGAGCGCGTCCTCGGGTTCGCGGTCGGCGATCTCGTACGCCAGGTCGACCGCCGCCCCGCCCTCCATGGCCAGGAGCTCCGCCAGCTCGTCGGGGGTGAGTCGGAGGTACTGCCCGTTGATGCCCATCGGCGCAGGCTAGCCAGCCGGTACGACATCGCGGGGTGTCGGCCGCCCGTCGCGGCCCCGCCGTCCTACCTGGACACGGTGGTCGAGCAGTTGACGACCAGGTCCGCCTCGTTCCTGTCCACCTGCTTGCCGTCGACCAGCAACCGGCAGGTGAGGACCCCTGCCGGCGCGGACGCCGTCACCCCGACGATGCCCTCCCGCAGGGTCACCGTCTTCGACCACGGCAGGGACTCGTTCGTGAGGATCTCCGCGTCGGCGTTGCCGGACCAGTTGACCGTGGCCGGGTCCGTCCCGGTCGACGTGATCTCGAAGCGGATCTCGTGCCCGCCCGCTCCGCCGCCGTTCAGCGTGTAGACCAGCGCGGCCGAGCCGACGAACAGGGCCACCGCCCCGACCACGGCGAGCCCGACCAGCACGGGCTTCGGCAACCTGGCCCGGGCGGGGCGCGCGGCGGGCGGGGGCGGGGCGGCGGGAGTCGTCACCGGAACAGAGTGTCATCCGCCATCGGTGATCACCATTCCCGGCACGGGGAACGGGCCGAACGGCCGAGCCGGGGCGGCACCGTGACGGGCACCCGGCGGTTCGGGGCACGAGGGCGCGACGTGGGCCGCGGGCGGGCGTCGGGACGCGGTGGGCGCCGGGACGCGCAGGGGCGCCGCACCCGGTGTGGATGCGGCGCCCCGTCGGACGGTCGGCTCGGCGGTCGAGCTCGGCGGTCGGGCTTGGCGGCCAGGCTCGGCGGTCGGGCTCGGCGGTCAGGCGAGCTGCGACCAGAAGGCGTAGCGGTGGTTCGCCGCGAGGTCCGTGCCGTGACTGCCGGCCACGTCCAGCGACATCGTGAACGGCCGCCCCGGAGTCTGGGCCGGCCAGCACGGCGCGCCGCCGCCGTTCGGGTCGCCGGTGCGGGCGAAGCGGGTCCAGTACCCGATCATCTCGGTGGCCAGGCGGGACTGTTCGGCGTCGGGGCGGGCCATGAAGGGCATGTCGAACAGGTACGGCAGGTCACCGGTGTGCGGGGCGCCCAGCGGGAAACTCATCTCCGGGAACCCGACCATGGCCGGGGTGCGCTGCTCGGCCAGCTCGTAGCCGAACGTCGGGGTACGCCGGGCCAGCAGCCGCAGCGTGTCCACCGCCGGCCGCGCCCACGTGTGGTCGGTCTGCACGGTGGCCAGGGTGAGCCCGGGCGACCGGTCCCCGACCGGGTACTCCGCGAGCACCCGCCCGGCCCGCTCCCCGAACATCGCCCGGACCCGGGCCTCGTACTCCTCCCGGGTCAGCGGGCGCCCCATGAAGAACTCCTGGCCGGCCACCATCAGCCGCTCCTCGTCATGGTTGATCCCGAACAGCACCGGCACCCGGTTGAACCGGCCCGACGCGAACGCCTCCCCGGGGCTGACCGGCAACAGCGCGCCCCCGGTCTCGTACTGCATCTCGGTGACCATCGGGGTGGCCGCCATCATCGCGGCGGCGTCGGTGCCCCGCAGACAGGCGGCGGCGACGGCAGGATCGGGGCAACCCATCCGCGCGGCCAGGTCCAGCCCGAGCCGCTCGGACTCCGCCCGGGGCCGGCTGCCCCAACCGGTGCACGGCGCGCTCTGCAGGATCGCCCGGTGGAACAGCCCGGCCGAGGCCGGCGACGCCAGGTGCGCGCACACGCTGAACCCGCCGCCGGACTCCCCGGACACCGTCACGTTCCCCGGGTCGCCGCCGAACGACCGGGCGTTGTCGCGTACCCAGCGCAGCGCGGCCTGCTGGTCGGCCAGCGCCAGGTTGCCGGAGTCCGGGCCGAGCGCCGGGTGGGCCAGGAGGCCGAACACGCCGAGCCGGTAGTTCACGGTGACGACGACGGCCTGCCCCTGCCGGGCGAGCCGCGCCGCGTCGTACACGTCGCCGACGCCGTAGACCAGGCCGCCGCCGTGCAGCCAGACGATCACCGGCAGGTCGCGCCGGTCCGTGCGCGGGGTGGTCACGTTCAGGACCAGGCAGTCCTCCTCGGCGCTCGGCCGGCCGACCGGGAGGCCGGCGGGCTGGGCGCAGGCGGCGCCGGGGCGGGTGGCGTCGCGGGTGTCGCGCCAGGGGGTGACCGGGCCGGGCGGGCGGTAGCGGGCGTCGCCGGTGGGCGGGGCGGCGAACGGGATGTTCTGGAAGGTGCGGGTCGTGGGGGTGACCGTGCCGCGTACCGGGCCCGATCTGGTCCGGACCACGTCGGCGGCGGTCGCGGTGCTCCCGGGGGCCGTCGCGGGCTGGGCCGGGGCGGCGGAGGCGGGGGCGGCGAGGGTGAGGAGGGCCGCGAGGGTGGCGGTCGCGGCGAGGGCTGCGGTCGTTTTTCTCATACCGCAGAGGGTGCTGGGCCGCGCTGACCGGCCGGGCACCGAACGCTGACCGACCTGGTCAGGGGCTTTCGGACACCGTCAGAGGGGTACCGGATGGAGAGGGTCGTGCGGGGCGCCAGTACCCGTCGAAGGGGTTCAGCGGTGGGTCGCGGTGGGCCACCAGAGCGAGATGGTGCTGCCGATGCCGTCGGCGCCCGGGGTGACCTTCAGGACGTCGGCCGACTCCGCGAGCAGCGCGACACCCGCCTCGGCGACCACCGTCTCCTCCGGGTCGTCCGGATTGCCCGGGTCGGCCGGCGCGTAGTCCAGGACCCGGACCTCGAACCCGGCGTCGTCCACCAGCTCCAACAGGACCATGTCGCTGAGACCGCCCCGCCGGTGCCGGGCGACCGCGCGGGCACACGCCTCGCCCACCGCGAGCTTCAGCTCCTCCAGGCGGTCCACGGCGACACCCGCGCGACGCCCGCAGGCGACCGCAACGAGGCGCGCCGTACGCACGTGCGCCGGCGACGGTGAGAAACGCAGCCGAACCGTCGGCATCCCGGTTACCGCGCTCCAGCCAGCGCGTCGGTCACCGATGGATAGAGCTCGAAGACCCGCTCGAGCCCGGTGATCCGAAAGATCTTGAGCAGTCGGGGCTGGTCACAGACGAGCACGAACGTCCCGTCGCTGGCCCGGGCCCGTTTCAGGCCCCCCACCAGCACGCCGAGCCCGGTCGAGTCCAGAAACTCCACCATCTCCAGGTCCACGACGATGTGCCGGGCCCCGCCGTCGGCGAGCTCGACCAGCCGCTCCCGCAGGCTCGGGGCGGTGTACACGTCGATCTCCCCGCCGACCCGCAACAGCGTGCGGTCCTCGACAGCCTCGGTTTCGAGCGACAGCTCCATGGGTGAATCTAACCATCTTCTGGATGTGTCAGAGTGCATGAGTGACGGCGATTGACGTATTGGCCCGCCTGGTGCGCGGACGCACCGGCCTCGTCACCCACGTCGAACGGGTGCCCGCCCGGGTCGGCCGCCCAGCTCAGTGGCCCGATTTCGTCCCCGACGAGGTGCTTTCGGCCCTCTCCGCCCGGGGGATCGAGCGGCCCTGGGCGCACCAGGCCGAAGCCGCGACCGCCGCCTGGGAGGGCAGGCACGTGGTGATCGCCACGGGCACGGCCTCCGGCAAGAGCCTCGCGTACCAGCTGCCCGTCCTCTCCCGGCTGCTCACCACGAACGCCACGGCGCTGTACCTGTCCCCCACCAAGGCCCTCGCCGCCGACCAGCTGCGCTCCCTGACCGGCTTCGACGTGTCCGCGGCCGTGTACGACGGGGACACCCCGCGCGCCGAACGCGACTGGCTCCGCCGGCACGGGCGGCTCCTGCTCACCAACCCGGACATGCTGCACCACGGGATGCTGCCCCAGCACGCCCGGTGGGCGGGGTTCCTGCGCCGGCTCCAGTACGTGGTGGTCGACGAGTGCCACACGTACCGGGGCGTGTTCGGCTCGCACGTCGCGCACGTGCTCCGGCGGCTGCGGCGGCTGTGCGCCCGGCACGGCACCGAGCCGGTCTTCGTACTGGCCTCGGCCACGGTCAGCGACCCGGCCGCGTCGGCTTCCCGACTCACCGGGTTGCCGGTGATCGCGGTGACGGATGACGCCTCGCCACGGGCGGGGGTGACGTTCGCGCTGTGGGAGCCGCCGTTGTTGCCGGTGTTGAGTCGGCGGCGGAGGGATCCGTGGGAGAGCGCGAGCCCGGACCGGCCGGGTGATGTGCCCGGGGCGGGAGCTGCTCTGGGGTCGGTGATCGGGGCTGAGGCCGGGGCCGGCGGCGGGGGTGGGGCTGGCGCCGACGGGCGTGCCGACGTCGGGCACGGCTCGGCCGGGGCCGGAGAGGATGTGGCCGGGCACGCGGCGGTCGCTCTGGGGGGAGGCCGGGCGGGGATCGTGACGAAGGCTGTCACGGTGTCGCCCCGGGTCCCGGCGGAGGACGCCGAGCAGTGGCCGGACGGGCGCCCCGAGCCCGGGGCCGGGCCGGAGGAGGGGCATCCCGAGGAGCTGTGGTCCGTCGAGCCCCCCGAGCACACCGACGACCCCTCCCCCACGGACGAGAGCCCCGCGATCGGCGAACACGGCGCCCCGATCCGCAAGACCGCGCTCCGGGAGACCGCCGCCCTCCTCGCCGACCTGGTCGCCGCCGGGGTCCGCACCCTCGCGTTCGTCCGGTCCCGGCGCGGCGCCGAGCTGGTCGCCACCATGGCCAAGCGCGGCCTCCGCGACGCCGAACTCGACTTCCTCACCGACCAGGTGGCCGCCTACCGGGCCGGGTACCTGCGCGAGGAGCGGCGCGCCCTGGAGAAGGCCCTCCGCTCCGGTGAACTCGTCGGACTCGCCGCCACCAACGCCCTCGAACTCGGCGTCGACATCGCGGGCCTCGACGCGGTGCTGCTCACCGGGTACCCGGGAACGCTCGCCTCCCTCTGGCAGCAGGCCGGCCGGGCTGGGCGCTCGGGCCAGGAGGCGCTGTGCGTGATGGTGGCCCGCGACGACCCGCTGGACACGTACCTCGTGCACCACCCGGACGCCCTGTTCCGCCGGCCGGTAGAGGCGACCGTGCTGGACCCGGGCAACCCGTACGTCCTCGGGCCGCACCTGTGCTGCGCCGCCGCCGAGCTGCCCCTGACCATGGACGACCTCCCCTTGTTCGGGGCGAGCGAGGAGTTCTGCGACAGCCTGCTGCGCCGCCGCCCCACCGGCTGGTACTGGACCGGTCACCGCCGCCCGACCGTCGACCTCCGCGGCACGGGCGGCGAACCGGTGGCCGTGATCGAGACGGGAACCGGCCGCCTCCTCGGCACGGTCGACGCCGGTTCGGCCCACACCCAGGTGCACCCCGGCGCCGTGTACCTGCACCAGGGCTCCTCCTACGTCGTCGACGAACTGGACCTGGAGGACGGGGCGGCCCTCGTCCGCGCCGAGGAGCCCGACTGGAGCACCCACGCCCGCGACGTCACCGAGCTGCGCATCCTGGAGACGCACGCCACGATCGACGCCGGCCCCGTGCGGCTCAGCCTCGGCGAGGTGGACGTGACCAGCCAGGTCGTCGCGTACCAGCGCCGGCGGCTGAGCAGCGGCGAGGTGATCGACGAGCGGCCCCTGGACCTGCCGGAGCGGCAGCTGAGGACCGTGGCCGTCTGGTACACGATCACGGGCGATCCCCCTGCCGGCATCGAACCGGCGGACCTGCCCGGCGCCCTGCACGCCGCCGAGCACGCCGCGATCGGCCTGCTGCCCCTGATCGCGACCTGCGACCGCTGGGACATCGGCGGCCTGTCCACGGCCCGCCACCAGGACACGGACCTGCCCACCGTGTTCGTCTACGACGGCCACCAGGGCGGGGCGGGCTTCGCCGAGCGGGCGTTCGCGGCGGCCACCGACTGGCTGACCGCCACCCGCAAGGCGATCGCGGCCTGCGAGTGCCCGGCGGGGTGCCCGTCGTGCGTCCAGTCCCCGAAGTGCGGCAACGGCAACGACCCGCTCTCCAAACCGGGCGCTCTCCGGGTACTCGACACCGTCCTGTCCGCCCTCGCCACCGTCACCTGACCTGCCCCGACACTGTCGGCGGACGGGTCCGCGTCGTCGCGGAGCGGACCGGCCCGGGCGGTGGCGCGGGCCGGTCCGTGGCGCACGACCAGTGCCGGGGTGACCTCGGTGGTCACCGTCAGGTCCAGGTCGTCCAGGCGGCAGCCGACCAGCCGCGCGTTGTTGGCGGCGACGATCGCCCCGGCCGCCGCACAGGCCGCGTCCGGACCCTCGACGGCCCGCTGCGCCCCGGCCAGCGCCCCGAGATCCGCCGCCACGCCCGCCCGGTGCCGGGCCACCACCGCCGCGCCGACGACGGCCCCCAGGCCGCCGAGCACCGCGAGCAGCAGCCCGATCCCCAGCATGATCATGGAGGCGGACCCGCGTTCCCGAGCGCCTCCGCCGAACCGCGCACGAAGCACGGTCCCTACGTGTGCCGGCCGGCCCGGAATGTGCACGCCAGCCCGCCGCCGGATCGGGGCGGTCACCGCACCACGGAGACCCGTGCGACCATCGCGGCCGCGTGGCTCGGGGCGCTCCCCGCAGCCCACGCGGACCGGGCCAGTCATCGCGCTTCGCGGACCCTCGGCACCCCCGCGGTCCCGGGGCGTCATCGGGCCTCGCCCGGCTCCCGGGCGGCGACCGCGTCCGCGCTCACAGTGACCCCTGGCAGCCGCAGCCCCAGGGGCCGCACCACAAGAACCACCCTGGCCCTTACCGATTCCCCACTCTGCGTGACGGATACCGCCGCCTCGGGCGCGGCCCGCCGCCCGGCGAGGACCCCGTCCGCTCCCCGGGCCTGGGCGCGCGCGGCCTCCCGCGCGGCATCCACACACCGCACCTGGCCAACGACCGCCATCACGGCCGTCATGCCGGCGAGCAGCAACAGGACCATCGCGGGCAGGCACGCCGCGAGCTCGACGGTCGCGGACCCGGCATCGCCGCTCAGCCGGGTACGGCCGCGCGCGAGGAACGCGGGGCCCCTCACTGGAGCGCCTTGTGGATCAGGGCATTCAGCGCCGCGAGTACGCCGTCCGACGTCACGGCCTTCAGCAGCATCCCGGCGAGCGCGACGGCCGCGATCGTACCGACGGCGTATTCCGCCGTGGTCATTCCCGCATCGCCACGAAATCGACGGAGTACCCGGAGAAAAGCTGTGCGCATGTCTTTTCCTTTCATCGGAGAAACTGACCAAAAATCGTGAAAACAACAGGGGCGAGTCCGGCGAGTACGAATGCGGGCAGGAAGCACAGACCGAGCGGCAGCACAATGAACACTCCGACCCGCTGGACCGCCGCCGTGGCGGCCGCGTTCTGCTCCGCGCGGAGTTCCAGCGCCAGCCGTTCGAGGCCGACCGCGAACGCCCCGCCGCTCTCGCTGCTCCGGACCGCCGCCGCCGCGATCCGCGCACCGGGTGCCGTGTCCCCGACCCGCGCCCAGGCGTCGGCGGGTACCCGCCCGGCCCGCAGGTCCGCCGCGGTCCGGGTGAGCCGTTCGCCCAGGGGTCCACCGAGGACGGCCCCGACCGCGCCGGCGGCACTGGACGGCGGCGCGCCCGATCGGAGCACCGCGCTCAGCAGGTCGGCCGCGAACGGCGCGTCGGCCAGGACCCGGAGCCGGACCCGCCGCCGCGCGCCCGGTTCGAGCCGGGACACCACCCGCGCGGCCACCACCCCGGCGACCGCGCCCAGGGCCAGGCCGGGCCAGCCGCCTACGAAGAGCGCCGTCGTCGCACCTGCTCCGAGTGCCGCGACCAACCGGGCGGTCACCGGCAGCTTCGAGGTCTCCGTCCCCGGCAGGCCGATCCTGCGCAGCCGGTCACGGGAGGAGTCACGCCGAGGCATGGCGCACCAGCCGACCGACCCAGACCAGTCCGAGCGACTGGAACAGCAGGGTGAGCGCGGCGCACACCGCGCCGAACGGGGTGTGCAGGAGCACCGCCAGGGGGTCGCCCCCGATCGCGTACCCGAGGCCGAGGCCGACGGCGGGCAGCACCGTGAGGATGCCCATCGTGGCGCGGGCCCCGGCCAGTTGGGCGTTGGTCTGCGCGCGCCGGGACTGCTCCTCGCGCAGGTCCAGCACCACCAGATCGAGAATGTCGGCGAGCGGCGCGCCCGTACGCTCCGCGAGCCGCCACGCGGCCCGCACCCTGTCGTCCGCCGTCACCGAACCGAGCGCCGGCAACGGCCCGCCCGCCTCAGCCACCTGACGGGGAGGACCGAGCCGCTCCGGGACCGTTTCCGACACCCCGCCCAGGGGCACACCGAGCCGCTCCCGGCCCGCCACCAACGCCCCGCTCAAGGGCACACCGAGCCGCTCCCGGGCCGTCTCCAGCGCTCCGTTCAGGGGCAGGCCGGCCCGGAGATCCGCCGCCAGGCTCACCACCACGTCGAGCGCCCGGCCCCGGTACCGCGCCTCCGCCCGCCCGACCGCCCGGTGCAACACGGCCCGAGCCCCCACCGCCGTGTACCCGCCGAGCAGCAGCGCCGCCACCGGCCCCGCGAGCAGCGCCCCCGCGGTCGCGGCGAGCATCCCCACCCCGAGCGCCTGTCCGAGGCGTCGCCGAACGGTCCCCGCGGGGCGCGTCCACGCCCGCAGCCGGGCCTCCACCCGACGCACCCGCCCACGCATCCCGCCCCGCTCTCCCCTGTCCACGGGCCGCACGGTCCGCGCCCCCACCCCGCCGGTCACCGGTCCAGCCGCCCGTCATGCCACCGACCGGACTCCCGGTGCCCGCCGACTCCGTGACGCAGGCTCGACTCGGACCACTCCGACCCGCGATGCCCCACGGGCGTGAGAGGCGGGTTCGGCTCGACGTTCCGGCCGGGTTCGCGAAGCTCCTCGGGATCCGAGGGCAGGTCCGGCCCGACGTGTTGGCTCGGCCCGGGATCCGGGACCAGTGAGAGCGGCCTCGTCAGGTAGTCCCCGAGCAGCAGTCCCGGGACCGGAACGCCCCTGCCCTCCAGGTCCTCGGCCAACGACCGCGCCCCCGGCCCGAGCCCGGTAGTCCGCCCCCACACCCGCCGGGCGACGACCAGCCCCTCACCAGCCGGCCGCAGCAGACACACCTCGTCGAGAACCCGATGGGACCCCGACCTGCGCAGATGGACCACGACCAGCGCCGCGGCACCGAGCTGCGCATGCAGAGCGGCCCGGTCCAGCCCACCGCTCAGGGCGAGCGCCTCGAACCGGGCCGGCACGTCCGCCGGCGTGTTCGCGTGCAGCGTCCCCGCGCCGCCCTCGTGCCCCGTGTTCAGGGCGGTGAGGAGTTCCACCACCTCCGGTCCGCGACACTCGCCGACGACGATCCGGTCGGGGCGCATCCGGAGCGCCTGACGGACCAGGTCCCGCAGCGTCACCGCCCCGGTGCCCTCGACGTTCGGGGTCCGGGCCTCCATGACCAGCACGTGCGGGTGCGCGGGACGCAGCTCCGCCGAGTCCTCCACGACGACGATCCGCTCGGTCGGCGGCACCTCGCCGAGCAGTGCGTTGAGGACGGTGGTCTTCCCCGAACCGGTACTCCCGGTGACCACGAACGCCAGCCGCGCCGCCACGATCGCGGACAGCAGGGCCGCCTCGTCCGCCGGAACGAGTTCGGGCAGCGCCCAGACCTGTCGGCGAAAGAGCCTCAGCGACAGGTACGGACCGCGCCGGGCGATCGGCGGCAGCACCGCGTGCACCCGGGTCCCGTCGGGCAACCTGGCGTCCACGTACGGGCTGGCGTCATCGAGCCGTCGACCGCACGCCGCCGCGAGCCGCTGGGCGACCGCCCGCAGTTCCGCGTGCCCCCCGAACCGCAGCCGGGTACGCAGCAACCCCGCGCCCCGGTCGACCCACACCTCGTCCGGCCCGTTGACCAGGATGTCGGTGATCCGGTCGTCGTGCTGCAACGCCTCCAGGGGGCCGACGAGGCTCGACGCTCCCGCTGCCCGCCCCCAGCCGGGAACCCCGGCCCCGACCGCCGGGTCTCCCTGCTGCCGGGAAGCGCCGTCCCGTCCGATGGGCCGCCTCACGCCGACGGTCCAGCCGTGCGGAACCGCGGATCGGCCAGCAGCCGGCGACACAGGTCGGCGAGTGGACCCTTTCCGGTGTGGGCCGGGGCCGACCCGCGTTCGAGGGCGGTGACCAGGCCGGGCTCCGACCGCAGGCTGCCGGCCAGGGGCAGGCCGAGGGCGCGGGCGATCTCGGTGGCCCGCAACCTCCCCGGCGACGGACCCCGGACGATCAGCTCCACCGGCACGTCGAGCTCGCCGAGGTGCGACACCACCTTCGCGGCGGCGGCACAGGCCCTCAACTCGGCGGGCACGACCAGCAGCAGCCGGTCGGCGTGCCCCAGCGCGTGCCGGGCGGCGTCGTCGAGGGTGCGCGGCAGGTCCAGCACGACGAGATCGGAGCCCGAACGCCCCGAGCGCAACGCCGTCGCCATCAGCTCGGGAGACACCTCCACGGCGGTGTGCCGGTCCTGGGACAGCACGCTGAGCCGACCCTTCTCCAGGAACGGCCCAAGCTCTCCCGACGTGAGCTCCGGCCAGCGCAGGCCGCCGACCTCCTCCCAGCCGAGGACGAGGTCCACGCCGCCACCCAGTGGGTCGGCGTCGACCAGGAGGACGTCGGAGCCCTGGCGGGCGGCGGTCACGGCGAGGCCGGCCGCGAGAACCGAGGCCCCGGCGCCACCCCGGCCGCCGAGCACCCCGATCACGGGCGCGTCCGGGGCGCCCTGCTCGGCCGCGCCGAGCTTCTCGATCAGCCACGGCTCGGCCGCCGGCAGGGCGGCGACGTGCTCGGCGCCGAGGAGCTGGGCGAGCTCCCACAGGGGATCGTCGGGCTCGGCGTCCACGACCAGGACGACCCGGGGTCTACTCGGCAGCCCGGCACAGCCCGCCGCCTGGTCCGGCCCCACGATGACCAGGGGCGCGCCGCCCCACAGCGGTCGGGCGGCGGCGGGGTCGGGCGCGACCACCGGCACGATGCCGGCCTGGGCGGTGAGGCGGAGCAGTTCGTCCAGGAGGTGGGGGTCGGCGGTGACGATCAGCGATCGGGGATGCTGCACGGCGGACTCCCTGCTCGACGGGTACGACCGCTCCACGTTCGCGCCGGACCCGGCAGGTTGTGCACAGCCTGTGGATAACCACCCACCCTGTGGATAACTCCCGGAACATCAGCCCTGGTGGGACGGCCGCCGCACACAACCACCCTGACCACCCGTTACCAAGCCACCACCCACCCAGCCCCACCAACACCCCCGAACCACCCACTAACCCCCGAGAACAGCACCAAAAATTTCCGCCACCGACTTTCCGGCAATGGAATTCATCCGCGATTCGGTACCCCTCGACTTGGCCATTCGTTCGATGGATTCCCGACCGAGTTCCCGCTGACATTTCCCGGCCACTCATGGGCACAATCAGAACGACGACACAGAGCGACCACACCCTGACCAGGGGGAACGGCCAGCCCATCCGAGGCGGCCACCAGAACAACCGCAAAGACCCCCACCACGGCCGCGAAACGCCAGCGCCGGACCCGACAGGCCACAAAATGGACGACCCCCGCCGGGGGGTGGCGGGGGTCGTCGTGCGGCCCGGCTCCGGGGGGTGAGCCGGACCGACTCAGCGGTCACGGGGGGTGCGACCGCCGAGGGGCCAAGGTTTGGGGGCTATGACTATGCACCAGCATGCCTGACTTGGCCTACATAGTCGAGGCCCCTTGTTCTTCCTCCGATTCCGGCCCGGTCATCGCGTCGTTGGCGTGGACGATCTAAACTCCGGCCGTGGGTCGCAGCGCCGCGTTCTTCGATCTCGATAAGACCGTCATTGCCAAGTCGAGCGCCTTGGCCTTCGGGCGGCCGTTCTACCGCGACGGCTTGATTACCCGGAGTGACGTCCTCCGGGCTGCGTACACGCAGCTCGTTTATCAGCGTGCCGGCGCCGACGATCAACAAATGGATCGAATGCGCGATTATCTCGCCCAATTGTGTAAGGGGTGGCGGGCCGACCAGGTCCGACAGATCGTCACCGAGACTCTCGACCAGCTCATTCACCCTTACATCTACGCCGAGGCCGCGACGCTCATCTCCGAGCATCGCGCGGCGGGTCGCGACATCGTGCTCGTCTCCGCCTCGGGCGACGAGATGGTGCGGCCGATCGGCGAGCTGTTGGGCGTGACGGACGTGATCGCGACCCGGATGGTCGTCGCGGACGGTCACTACACGGGCGAGGTCGACTTCTACGCCGCCGGCCCCAACAAAGCGACGGCGGTGATCGCCCTGGCCGCCCAGCGGGGGTACGACCTCACCGAGTGTTACGCCTACTCCGACTCGATCAGCGACGCCGCCCTCCTGACCTGTGTCGGACATCCGACAGCGGTGAACCCGGACCGCGCCCTGCGCCGAACAGCCCTCGAACGCGACTGGCCAGTGTTGACCTTCCGGCACCCGATCCCGTTGCGCCGCAGGGTTCTGGGCGAGAAGCCGGCTGTCCCGGTGGCCGCGATGGCCGTCACCGCCGTGGCCATCGGCGGCGCGGCGGCGCTCTGGTATGGACGGCGGCGCCGGAGACTCGCCACCGCCGCCTGACCAGGCCCGGGCCCCGGTCACCCGAGCCATCCGGCCAGTCCCCACCCCACCGTCCACAACAGCTCACCCACGGCCCCCTCGGGCGAGCTACGGTGGCCCGGTGACCCGTCAGCCCACCTTGCAGGACGTCGCGCAGGCGGCCGGAGTCTCGATCGCCACCGCCTCCCGCGTCCTCAACGGCTCCGCCCGCCGGGTCGGCCCCGAGCTGCGCGCCCGGGTGCTCGACGCGGCCCGCCGCCTGCACTACACCGCGAACGCCCAGGCCCAGGCGCTGGCCAGGGGCGGCAACCCGCTGGTCGGCCTGCTGCTGCACGACATCGCCGATCCGTACTTCTCCCTGATCGCGGCGGGGGTGCTGACCGCCGCCGCCGAGTACCAGATGCGGGTCGTCATCGCCAGCACCGGCACGGACCCGGACGTGGCGACGACGCACCTCGCGGCACTGCGCGGCCAGCGGGCCCGGGCGGCGATCCTGGTCGGCAGCCGGACCACGGCGGAGGCCGGCGAGGCGCGGCTGGCCGACGAGATCGAGCAGTTCACGGCGGTCGGCGGCCGGGCGGCGTGCGTGGGCCAGCCGGGGCTGCCGGCGCACACGCTCTGCCCGGACAACACGGGTGGCGGCGCGGCGGTGGGCCGGCACTTCCGGGGTCGCACGTCGGTGGCGGTCGTGGCGGGCCCCGCGCGGTTGCAGACGGTGCGCGACCGGCTGCACGGCTTCCGGGCCGGGCTGGGCCGGCGCGAGGAGTTCCTGGTGGAGGCCGACTTCAGCCGGGACGGCGGTTACCGCGCGGCGCGGGCGATCCCGGCCGGTACGACGGCGGCGTTCGTGATGTCGGACGTGATGGCGACCGGGTTCTGCACCGGGCTGCGCGAGCGGGGGCTGCGGATCCCGGAGGACGTGTGGGTGGCCGGGTTCGGGGACGTGCCGTCGGTGCGGGACCTGTCGCCGCCGTTGACGACGGTGCGGTTGCCACTGGTGGAGATGGGTGCCCGGGCGCTCACCCTGGCCCTGACCGAAGACCAACCCCAGACGATAGGGGTACCGGCGGAGCTGGTCGTCCGGGGCAGCACGGACCCGACAGGCTGACGGATCGGCACGCTCCCCGGCCACCACGTCGACCGACCGGGCCCACCGCCCAGGGCCGACCTACGTCAGCTTCACCACGGCCGGGAAGTCCCCCGGATTCATGCTGATCCGCAACTGCCCGTCGCGTACCTCGGAGCCCCGGACCCGGGTGCCGATCGCCTCGGTCCACGGGAACCGGTCCGGGTCGGGCAGCGGCACGGTCAGCTCGGTCGCCGAGGACGTCACGATGATGTAGTCCGCGCCGTCGCGCCGGGTCGAGGTCCAGCCCTGTCCGGAGCTGAAGCCGACCCGGGTGCCGTAGATGGCCTCGCCGTGGGTGACGAGCCATTCGCCGACCCCGCGCAGCCGGCTGATCTGGTGGTCGGGGATGTTGCCGGACTGGGTGGGCCCGACGTTGAGCAGCAGGTTCGAGCCGTAGCCGGCGGCGCGGGCCAGGCGCGCGGTGAGCTGGCCGGCACTGCGGCGCAGCGGGTCGTGCGGCATGAAGCCCCAGCTGGCGTCCATGGACATGCAGGTCTCGGCGGGGGCGTCGCTGGCGAGCGCCGGGTTGACCTCCTGCTCGAAGCACTGGATGTCCTCGCCGGGCAGCAGGGTGGAGTGCCGGTTGTTGACGATGACGGCGTCGGGCTGCGCGTTGTGCACGGCCGCGTACAGCTCGGGGTAGTGGTAGTCGGCGCGGCCGGCGAACCAGTCGGGGTGGTCCCGGGAGAGTCGCGCGCCGGGCCAGTCGCCGTCGAGCCAGAGCTGCACGAGGGGCCCGTACTGGGTGCAGACCTCTTTGACCTGGCCGAACAGGTACTCCCGGAAGGAGTGCCAGGAGCCGTTGTTCTGCCAGTCGCGGTAGCCGGGGTGCGACCAGTCGACCAGGGACAGGTAGACGCCGAGGCCGAGGCCCCGGTCGCGGCACGCGTCGGCGAGCTCGGCGAGCAGGTCCCGGCCGAACGGCGTCTTCGTGATCTTGAAGTCGGACACCTGGGTGTCGAAGAGCGAGAAGCCGTCGTGGTGCCGGGCGGTCACGGTGATGTAGCGCTGGCCCGCGTCGAGGGCGAGGTCGGCCAGGCGGTTCGCGTCCCACTCGCCGCCGTAGAAGTGGTCGGCCAGGCCGCGGTACCGGTCGGCGGGCACCCTGTCGTTGAACATGTGCCATTCGCCGCGCCCCACGAGCGCATACAGACCCCAGTGGACGAATAGCCCAAAACGGGCATCCTGAAACCACTGCAGACCCCGAGCGCTCGCCTTCACCCCAGACCTGCCTCCCCATCGATGGACACAGCGGACTGTGCCACACCATCAAGCTCCAACACAACGACGTCATTCGTCCCAGAACGCAGGACCGGTGCGGGAAGGTACAGCGTGCGCTGCGGCCCCACCGCGTTGTACCTACCCAGACAGAAGCCGTTTACCCATACATACCCACGCAGTCCACCGGGGACGGAGAGGTACCCGTCGAGAGGCTCGTCGATCTTCAACACGCCTCGGGTGAACGTCGGCCCCGCGCCCTCGACACCCGAGCCCCAGGGCACATCTTCCCAGTTCAACGGGTACGCCGTCACCCCGTGCACGTACTGCCGCTCGTGCCGCAGCGCCCGGATGCCCTTGGTCTCCCCGACGTGCGGCCCGTAGTTGACCCGGCCGAGCGACTCGACGAGCACCTCCACGGTCGCCGGACCGGGAACGTCATCGATGGTGTTAGTCCCGCCACGTTCCACGGTTGCCCGGAATTGACCGTCCACAAACACGTGCGCGCGGTCGGCGATCCCGTCGATGATCAGCGGATAGGGCTGGCGCGGGCCGGGCAGTTCCGCGCGGTACAGCACGAGGCCGTGCACGAGTCCGAGGTCCTCGTAGCTCGCCGGCATCGGACTTCTGACACCGTCGCGAATCAGACTCCGCCACGAGGTCGCCTCGCCCAGCGCCACGGTCCGGGGGGCCAGCACCGGCGGCAGCGGCTCCGGCTCCGGGATGTCCGGGGTGTACTTCGCGAGCACCGCCCGGAACGCCCAGAACTTCTCCGTCGGCGCGCCCCGCTCGTCGATCGGCGCGTCGTAGTCGTAGGACGTGACGGTCGGCTGGTAGTCCCCGTCGTGGTAGGTCCCGCCCCGGTTCGCCCCGGCCCAGGTGCCGAAGTTCGTGCCGCCGTGCGCCATGTAGAAGTTGACCGACCCGCCGAGCGCGAGCATCTCCTCCAACGTGGCCGCCGCGTCCGCCGCCGACCGGGTGACGTGCTCGTCGCCCCAGTGGTCGAACCAGCCGTTCCAGAACTCCATGCACATCGGCGGGTCGTCGGGCCGGTGCCTCTTCAGCGTCTCGAACGCGGCCTTGGGGTCCGAGCCGAAGTTGACCGTGGCCAGGATGCCCGGCACGGAGCCACCGGTGAGCATGTGGTCCTCGGGACCGTCCGAGGTGAAGAGGGGTACGTCCACGCCGCGGGCGAGCAGCCCGTCCGCCAGGTACCGCAGGTACTCCTGGTCCGAGCCGTACGAGCCGTACTCGTTCTCGACCTGCACCATCAGCACGTTGCCGCCGCGGGTGACCTGCCGCTCCACCACGAGGGGCAGCAGCGCGTCGAAGAACCGGTCCACCGGCGCGAGGAACCGCTCGTCATGGCACCGCAGGGGCACGCCCGAACCGGTCAGCCAGGCCGGCAGCCCGCCGTTCTCCCACTCCGCGCAGATGTACGGCCCCGGGCGGACGATCGCGTACAGCCCGGCCTCGGCCGCGTCGTCGAGGAACCTCGCCAGGTGGTCGAGCCGCTCCACGACACCGGCGACGGGCTCGTGGTAGTTCCACGCCACGTACGTCTCGACGGTGTTGAGGCCCATGGCGCGCAGCATCCGCAGCCGGGCCGGCCACTGTTCGGGCAGGCTGCGGAAGTAGTGCATGGCACCGGAGAGCACCCGGAAGGGCTCCCCGCGCAGCTCGAAACCCTGGGGCGTGACGACGAACGACATACGCAAGTTCCTACCCGATGTCGGGGTGAGGTGCCAGCCGGTCCCAGAAGCCGGTCCCATGAACCCCAGCCGTCACAGGTTGCCGCGAATACCTGGCGGGCCGGGGAGAACCGGGGTACAAAGGTTATAGCGGATCTCATGTGATGAACCCCGTTTCACCAGCAAGATATGAGCTCCGCCGCACGGCCACCGGGCACCCACGCGCGACCAGCCGCGGGAAGGCGCGTCGCCCAGGACAGCAGCACGGGTCCTGGTTCGACGAGACAAGGTGCACGCATGATCACCTGGCCGGACGTGCGGTTTTGAGACGGCGCTCCAGTTTGTTGGGGCGCCGTCCCGCCGTTCACGACCCCTTCGACGGGTACGAGGGGCAGGTGGCACCGCCGGCATAGGCTTGTCGGCATGACTGTCGGTATCGTCAGCCCCGGCCACATGGGCTCCGGGCTCGGATTCTCCCTCGCGCGCGGCGGCGAGCGCGTGGTCGCCACCGTCGCCGGCCGCTCGGCCCGCACCGCCCGGCTCGCCCGCGACCTCGAACTCCTCCCCGACCTCGACGCCGTCGTGGCCGCCTCCGACGTGCTGCTCGTCGTCACCCCGCCGGCCGAGGCGGTCGCCGCCGCGGCCGAGATCGCCGCCGCCGCCCAGCGCACCGGGGCCCGGCCGCTGGTCGTGGACATGAACGCCGTCTCCCCGGCGACCCTCACCGCCGTGCAGTCCGAGCTCGGCGGCCTCGACCTGGTCGACGGCTCGATCTCGGGCGGCCCGCCGAGCGTGGTCGACGGTACCCACCTGTACTTCTCCGGCCCCCGGGTCGGCGAGGTCACCGCCCTGCCGTGGACCGGCGTGGTGCCGCTCGCGCTCGGTGACGAGATCGGCACGGCGAGCGCGCTGAAGATGTGCACCGCCAGCGTCTACAAGGGAACGGCCGCGTTGTGGGCCCAGGCGATGGTCACCGCCGAGCACCACGGGGTGCTGGACGCGTTCCTGACCGATGTCGGGCGCAACGTCCCGAAGAAGCCGGCGGACGTGGCCCGGGCCGCGACGAAGGCCCACCGGTACGTCGGGGAGATGCACGAGATCGCCGCCACCCAGTCCGGCGCCGGGCTGTCCCCCGCCCTGTTCGCCGCGATCGCCGCGATCTGGCGGGACATCGCCGCCGGCCCGCTGGCCCAGGGCGACCCGGAGACGGTCGACACCACGATGCCCGCGTCCGAGATCGTCGCCGGGTTGTTGCCCGGACGTTGACCTGGTCCTCTAGTGTTCCGCTGGCTCTTCCCTCACCCTCCAGCGAAAGCACACCCCCATGCCCCTTGCCACTATCGACCTCGACAACGGGTTCGGTAACTTCGTCCTGATCCTGTACATGGTGGGCGGCCTCGCGCTGATCATCACCTCGCTGCTGAACACGCAGTCGCGCGGCTGGCAGATCGGCGGCTCGCTCGCCGGGCTCGTGGTCCTGCTCTGGGCCGCGTTCGTCTTCCTGTTCGGCGGCTGGATCATCATCAGCTTCTACGTGGCGATCCTGCCGTTCCTGCTGGCCGGCAGCGCGATCAAGGCGAAGTTCGCCCAGCGGAAGGTGAACCAGAACCTGCACCTCCTGCCGCCGCCCGCCGCACCCCAGGGCTACCCGGCCCCGGGCTACCTCCCGCCGGGCCAGGGCCAGCCGGGGGCTCCCGCGGGCTACGCGCCGCAGCCCGGAGCCCCGGCCGGCTACGCGCCCCAGCAGGGCTACGGCCAGCCAGGTCAGGCCCAGCCGGGGTACCCGGCACAGCCGCAGCCCGGTTACGCCCCGCAGGCGCCCCAGGGTCAGCCCGGCTACGCGCCGCAGCCCCAGCAGGGTTACGCGCCGCAGGGCCAGCCCGGTCACGCGCCGCAGCCCCAGCAGGCCTACCCGGCCCAGCAGGGTTACGCCCCGCCGGCCCAGCCCGGAGCCGTCCCGCCCCAGCAGCCGGGCTTCGTCCCGTCCCAGGCGGGCTACGTCCCCCCGCAGCCCCCGGCCCAGCCGGCCGCATACCCGCCGCCGGTCACCCCGCAGCAGTAGCGGCGCTCCGCGTCGGGCTGGTCCCCCCTCAGACCAGCCCGTCGCAGATCGCCGTCGTCTCCTCGGCGGCCCGGGTCACCGCCGCCGCGTAGTGCTTCAACCAGGACCGCAACCCGTCGGGGGTGCCGGTCGCGAAGGTCGCCTGCGCCCCCAGGTACTCCGGCTCGCGGTCCAGGTGCCCCACGTCCACCGGCAGCAGCCCGCGCAGGTCGAACCCGCCCGCGATCAGCGTCAGCCGCGCCGCCGCCCGGGCCACCACCCCGTTGACCTGCCCGAAGGCCCCCAGCGCCAGCAGCTCCCCGTGCACGACGGCCGCGAGCAGCAGGGTGTCCTCCTTGCCGGTGACCAGCCGCACGAGCCCGTCGAGCCGCGCCTGCACCCCGGCCTCCACGACACCGGGAGCCCCGCCCGGGAGAGCACCACCGGGCCGCCCCAGCTCCCCGTCCGGCACGATCCCCCGCCCGGCGAGCACGTGCAGCTTGGCCAGCACCTGACGCGGCGCCCGGGTCCAGCTCGGCACCAGCCCCTCCAGCGCCTGCGACACCCGCAACGCGCCCTGCACCACGGGGTCGACGGCGGTCCCGGCCCGCAGTTCGTCCAGGTCGTACGCGTGCCCCTGGAGCGCCGCGCTCGCCCGCGCCGTCCGCAGCCCGGCCTCGACGGCCACCTGGCCGCCCTGTTTGCGCATGGCCCGGTGCCGGAGCGCGGTGTCGAAGGAGGCACGTGCCCCGCCCAGCGCGTCGGCGATGTCGGCGAGGTCGAGCAGTGGGGCGAGCGTCATGCCGCCGAGGTTACCCACCGGTTCTCCCGCCACTCACCGCGCCGGGCCGGCCTTTCGGCTCACCGGGCGCGCCGTTCTCCCCGGAGGGCCGGTCGGCGTTCGAGACTGGCGGGCAGTCCGTATCGGTGCGGGGACCGCCAATACAGGCACAAGTCCCCACTCTCCTGCTCGATTGGTTTCGAAAACTGGCCTGACCGAACATTTATCGAGCAGGCCGAGCACGCTATGTTGAAGCTGAGCCCGGGATCACACAAGGAGCGGCCAAGAAGATGAGCGACGCACTCGAGAACCTGCTGTCCGAAACGCGGCGTTTCGCCCCGCCGGCCGAGCTGGCGGCGAACGCCAATGTCACGAGCGACGCGCAGCCCGAGGACCGGTTGGCGTTCTGGGAGACCCAGGCGCGCCGCCTGTCGTGGGCGAAGGACTGGGACCAGACCCTGGACTGGTCGAACCCGCCGTTCGCCAAGTGGTTCGTCGGCGGCGAACTCAACGTGGCCTACAACTGTCTGGACCGGCACGTCGAGGCCGGCCTCGGTGACCGGGTCGCCATCCACTGGGAGGGCGAGCCGGGCGACACCCGCACCATCACCTACGCCGACCTGCTCGCCGAGGTCAAGCAGGCCGCCAACGCGCTGACCGACCTGGGCGTCGTCCAGGGCGACCGGGTCGCGATCTACATGCCGATGATCCCCGAGGCCGCCGTCGCGATGCTGGCCACGGCCCGGATCGGCGCGACGCACAGCGTGGTGTTCGGCGGGTTCTCGGTCGACGCGCTGTCGGGCCGGATCTCCGACCAGGACGCCAAGCTCGTGATCACGGCCGACGGCGGCTACCGCCGGGGTGCGGCCAGCGCGCTGAAGCCGACCGTGGACGAGGCCGTCGCGCTGTGCCCCGGGGTGGAGAACGTGCTGGTCGTGCGCCGGACCGGGCAGGAGGTCGCCTGGACGGACAAGGACCTCTGGTGGCACGAGACGGTCGGCAAGGCGTCCGCGGAGCACACCGCGCGGGCGTTCGACTCGGAGAACCCGCTGTTCATCCTGTACACGTCGGGGACCACGGCCAAGCCGAAGGGCATCCTGCACACCACGGGCGGCTACCTCACCCAGGCGTCGTACACCCATCACGCTGTTTTCGACCTGAAGCCGGAGACCGACGTCTTCTGGTGCACGGCGGACATCGGCTGGGTCACCGGGCACTCCTACATCGTGTACGGCCCGCTCTCCAACGGCGCGACCCAGGTGATGTACGAGGGCACCCCGGACACCCCGCACCGGGGCCGGTTCTGGGAACTGGTGCAGAAGTACAAGGTCACCATCCTCTACACCGCGCCCACCGCGATCCGGACGTTCATGAAGTGGGGCGACGACATCCCGGCCGGTTTCGACCTGTCCTCGCTGCGGCTGCTCGGCAGCGTGGGCGAGCCGATCAACCCCGAGGCCTGGATGTGGTACCGGGAACACATCGGCGCGAACAACTGTCCGATCGTCGACACCTGGTGGCAGACGGAGACCGGCGCGATCATGCTCTCCCCGCTGCCGGGCGTGACGCACACCAAGCCGGGTTCGGCCATGTCCCCGCTGCCGGGGATCGCGGCCGACGTCGTGGACGACCAGGGCGAGTCCGTGCCGAACGGCGGCGGTGGCTACCTGGTGCTCCGCGAGCCGTGGCCGTCGATGCTCCGCACGATCTGGGGCGACGACGCGCGCTTCCTGGACACGTACTGGTCCCGGTTCCAGAATATGTACTTCGCGGGTGACGGGGCCAAGAAGGACGAGGACGGCAACATCTGGCTGCTCGGCCGGGTGGACGACGTGATGCTCGTGTCCGGGCACAACATCTCGACGACCGAGGTGGAGTCCGCGCTGGTCAGCCACCCGGACGTCGCCGAGGCGGCGGTCGTGGGCGCGACCGACCCGACGACCGGTCAGGCCATCGTGGCGTTCGTGATCCTGCGCGGCGGCGTCGAGGGCGACGTGACCGTCCTGCGCAACCACGTGGCCAAGACGCTCGGCCCGATCTGCAAGCCGCGCCAGATCATGATCGTGCCGGAGCTGCCGAAGACCCGGTCCGGGAAGATCATGCGCCGGCTGCTGCGGGACGTCGCGGAGAACCGCACTCTCGGTGATGTCACCACTTTGCAGGATTCGTCCATCATGTCCCTGATCTCGTCGGGGATGCAGTCCAGCAAGGACGAGGACTGACGGTCCGGGCGGCGCGGGCCGTGTCAAGGCGCTGAAGCCGCCCGGGGCGTAAGTCAGTTCGGCGGCCTACCGATGTTTACCCGTCGGTAGGCCGCACGTCCTATGCTGCCGGACATGAAGCGACTACTCCTCGCGACGACAGCGGTGGCCCTCGCCGCCGGCATGCTCGCGGCGCAGCCCGCCACCGCGGGTCGGCCCCACGACCTCGCTGACCTGCAGATCCTCGCGATCAACGACTTTCACGGCAACCTCGAGCCGCCCGCCGGCTCCTCCGGCCGGGTGGTGACCGGCAAGGACGCCGCCGGTAAGGACATCACGGTCGACGCCGGTGGTGTGGAGTACCTGGCCACGCACCTGAAGAACGCCCGGGTGGGCAACCCCAACACCACCACGGTCGGGGCCGGCGACATGGTCGGCGCGACCCCGCTGCTGTCGGCCGCGTTCCACGACGAGCCCACGGTGGACGCGCTCGGCGACCTCGGCCTGGAGGCCACGGCCGTCGGCAACCACGAGTTCGACGAGGGCGCGGCCGAGCTGGTCCGGCTCCAGAACGGCGGCTGTCACGCCGTCGACGGCTGTGCCGACCCGGCCGCCCCGTTCCAGGGCGCGGCGTTCCAGTACCTGGCGGCGAATGTCGTCGACACCAAGGCCAAGAAGACCGTCCTGCCGCCCTACTGGGTCAAGGACTTCGGCAACGGCGCCAAGGTCGGCTTCATCGGCATGACCCTGCGCGGCACCCCGGACATCGTCACCAAGTCCGGCGTCGCGGGCCTCTCGTTCACCGACGAGGTCGTCACCGCCAACCACTACGTCAGCGAGCTGCGACTCAAGGGCGTCATGGCCATCGTGGTACTGCTGCACGAGGGCGGCGTACCGGCCAGCAACGTGTACAACTACGACTGCAACGCGGGCGGCAACCTCGGCCTGAGCGGTCCGATCGTGGACATCTCCAAGCGGCTGAGCCCCTCGGTCGACCTGGTCGTCACCGGGCACACCCACTCCTCCTACGCCTGCTCGATCCCCGACCCGATGGGCCGGCCGCGCATGGTGACGAGCGCGGGTTCGTTCGGGCGCGAGTACACCGACGTGCGGCTGAAGTTCGATCTGGACAAGAACGACATCGTCCAGGTGGCCGCGCAGAACAAGGTCGTGACCCGCGACGTCGCGAAGGACGCCACGGCCAAGGCCCTGGTGGACAAGTACAAGGTGCTGGTCGCGCCGATCGCGAATCGGAATCTCGGCTACATTGCCGGCGATATCAAGCGGGCGGGTACCTCCACCGTGGAGTCCCCTCTCGGTGACCTGATCGCCGACGCACAACTGGCCTCGACTTCCGCACCGGACAAGGGCGGCGCGCAGATCGCATTGATGAATCCCGGCGGCATTCGGACCGACCTGGTCTTCCTGCCGTCCGGGGCCGAGGGCAATGGCGTCGTGACCTACGGCGAGGCGTTCGCGGTGCAGCCGTTCAACAACAACGTGGACACCGTGAGCCTGACCGGGGCGCAGATCGTCACCGTGCTCAACCAGCAGTTCACGGGCGCCAACGCCGGTACCGCGAAAAAGGTTCTGCAGGTCTCGGCCGGTTTCACCTACACCGTGACGGGCCTGTCGACGGTGTCCGACGTACGCCTGCACGGGGTGCCGCTGGACCCGGCCGCCACCTACCGGGTGACGATCAACTCCTTCCTCGCAGACGGCGGTGACGGCTTCCCCGAGCTGGCCAAGGGCACCGACAAGCTCGTGGGCCAGCTGGACATCGACTCGTTCGCCGACTACCTGGCCGCGCACTCGACGCCGTCGATTCCCTACCCGGTTCCGGCCGCGAACCGGATCACGTTCCAATAAACCCTTTTCGTCGATGCCCCGGAAGATCGTTTCCGGGGCATCGTCACGTAACACAAGCGTTATGCAATGGTCGCGCTTCCTTAATCCGCCCTTCAGGCGTCTTCTGCCAGTGTCTGGACTACCCGAGCCGTCCGATGTGAGATCCCTCATGCATCCGGCCGGCGGGGTCCCAGACTGAAGGGGAGGAACCGTGCGACGACGCACAAGAGTTCTCGTGGCCGGGGTCGCGTCCGGCATGCTTTTCGCCGGTATGGCCAGTGCCGCGGTCCAGGCGAGCCCGACCCGCCCGGCCGTTCAACCGCCGTCGTCCGAGGAGCGGGTCAACCGGCCCGACGAGCTCACCACGCCGGACATGGCCCGGGAGCGTGCCAACAAGATCGAGGCGCTCAACGCTCTGGTCAAGGACCCGTCGAAGCTGGTCAAGCGCGACAAGGGCTCCTCCGGTGTCCAGCTGCCCAACGGTAAGTGGGTGCAGTGGGGCACGCCCGAGACCGCCCAGGTCTTCACGCTGCTCGCCGAGTTCGGCGCCCAGGAGCCCGACGGCGGCGGCCCCGGCCCGCTGCACAACCAGATTCCCGAGCCCGACCGCACCGTCGACAACTCGACGCTGTGGACGAAGGACGCCAGCCAGGCCTACTTCCAGAACCTGTTGTTCTCGAAGTCCGGCAGCGAGTCGATGTCCGACTTCTACCTGCGGCAGTCCTCCGGCCGCTACACCGTCACCGGTGAGGTCACCCCGTGGGTGCAGCTCCCGGCGAACGCGGCGCGGTACGGCAAGAACAACCCCGCGGACCAGCTGAACGAGTACAACCGCTACGGCGCGTTCGTGCAGGACTCGGTCACCGCGTGGTACTCGCAGCAGCAGGCCGCCGGCCGCACCGACGCGCAGATCAAGGCCTACCTCGCGAAGTTCGACGTGTGGGACCGGGACGACTTCGACGGCGACGGCGTCTTCAACGAGCCCGACGGCTACCTGGACCACGTCCAGATCATCCACGCGGGTGAGGGCGAGGAGGCCGGCGGCGGTGCTCAGGGCGGCGACGCGATCTGGTCGCACTCCTGGTCCGCGCTGAGCCAGAACGGGCTCGGCCCCGTGGGCAACAAGAAGGGTGGCGTCCAGTTCGGTAACACCGGGATCTGGGCCGGCCGCTACACCACCGAGCCGGAGAACGGCGGGCTCGGCGTGTTCTGCCACGAGTACGGCCACGACATCGGCCTGCCGGACTACTACGACACCCTCGGTGGCGACAACGGCACCAGCTTCTGGACGCTGATGTCGGCGGGTTCGTGGCTCAACCACGGCAAGCAGGACATCGGCTCGACCCCGGGCTACATGGGGCCGAACGAGAAGCTGTTCCTCGGCTGGCTGGACTACGACACCGTCGAGGTCAACGACAAGAGCGCGGTCAGCGTGCTCGGCGCGGCGGCCGGTGGCAGCATCCTGGGCTACAAGCAGGCGACGATGGTCAAGCTGCCGACCCAGCACCTGGTCAAGGAGTACACCAAGCCGTTCGCGGGCCAGGGCGAGTGGTGGGCCGGCGACAAGGACAACCTCGACGCCACCCTGACCCGGGACATCGACCTGACCGGCGCCACCACGGCCTCGGTCACCACGAAGGCCTGGTACGACACCGAGGCGGGCTACGACTACTTCAAGGGTCGGGTCTCCACCGACGGTGGCGCGAACTGGATCGAGGTCGGCGCGCCGCGTGACGGGGCGTCCGGTGGCTGGATCGACGTGAACTACGACCTGAAGCCCTACGTCGGCAAGAAGATCAAGTTCCAGTTCAACCACTTCACCGACGCGGGTACCCACAACACGGGTGTCTTCCTCGACAACATCTCGGTCGTCAAGGACGGCGCGGTCATCTTCTCCGACACCGCCGAGACCACCGACGCCGGCTGGGTCGCGAAGGACTTCACCCGCTTCGACGGCACCCTGCGCTACGACCGCGAGCACTTCTACCTGGTGGAGAACCGCCAGTACGTCGGCTACGACAACGTGCTGAAGACCGGCCCGTACAACTTCGGCTTCCGCAACACGAAGCCGGACTGGGTCGAGCGCTACGCCTTCAACCCGGGCATCGTGGTCTGGTACGTCAACGGTGCCTACGGCGACAACAACACCACGGTGCACCCCGGCTTCGGCCAGGCGCTCCCCGTGGACGCCCGTCCGGGTCTGATCACCCCGCCCGGACAGGCCCCGCTGGCCAACAGCAAGGGCGCCTACGACGGCTCGTTCAGCCGTCGCGGCATCCCGGCCGTCACGTTCCACCGGAACGGCTCGGCCGTCACGATGCCGGCCCGTCCGGGCATCGCGGTCTTCGACGACTCCAACGTCGACAAGTACTGGATCGCCGGCGACGCGACCAACCCGCAGAACGGCTGGAACTCGGTGAAGGTCTCCGGTACCGGGGTCCGGATCGAGATCCTGCTCGACGGCAACGGTTCCCTGATCCCCTCGATCATCAAGGTGACCCGCAAGTAAGTACGTAGTTCGTGAAAGCGGGTGTTCCGGTTAATTCCGGAACACCCGCTTTTTCGTGGCCGATAAGATCATGGGATGTCCCGACCGGCGCGTGAGACCCGAAACCCGAAAGTCAAACGCGCCCGGCGCAGGCTGCACAAACGGGCCCGGAGCGCCGCCGGCACCGTCGTGCGGTACCTGAGGGTCGAAACCATCGGCGGCATGCTGCTCCTCGGTGCCACCGTCCTCGCGCTCGTCATGGCCAACTCGCCGCTCGCGGACTTCTACGAGCGGCTCCGCGAGGCCCAGTTCGGGCTGGACCTGTTCCACCTCAAACTGCCCCTGGAGTCCTGGGCCAAGGACGGGCTGCTGACCCTGTTCTTCGTCGTCGCCGGCCTGGAGCTCAAACGCGAACTGGTCGTCGGCGAGCTGCGCGAACCCCGCCGGGCCCTGTTCCCGGTGTTCGCCGCGCTCGGCGGCATGCTCACCCCCGCGGCGGTCGCGCTGGCCGTCGGCTGGGGCGCGGACGGCGCGACCGACGCGTGGGCGATCCCGGTCGCCACGGACATCGCGTTCGCGCTGGCCGTGCTGGCCGTCACCGCGTCGCGGCTGCCCGCGAGCCTGCGGGTGTTCCTGCTGTCCCTGGCCGTCGTCGACGACCTGGGCGCGATCCTGATCATCGCCGTGGTCTACACCGCGTCGCTGTCCTGGGTCTGGCTGCTCGCCGGGGTCGCCGTCCTCGCCGTCTACGGCACGCTCCAGCAGCTCCGGTTCAAGGGCGTCTACCTGTACGTGGCGCTCGGCGTGGCCGCCTGGGCCTTCATCCACGCCAGCGGTGTGCACGCGACCATCGCGGGCGTGGCCGTCGGCCTGCTCACCCGGGTCAAGCCCGACAAGGGGGAGGCGCACACGCCGGCCGAGAGCCTGGAGCACAAACTCCAGCCGTTCAGTGCCGGGTTCTGCGTACCCGTCTTCGCGTTCTTCGCCGCGGGCGTGGCCCTCGACGGGTCGGCGATCCGGGCGTTCGTCGGGGACCGGGTCGCCTGGGCGGTGGTGGCGGGCCTCGTGCTCGGCAAGACGATCGGGGTACTCGGCGGCGCGGCCCTCGCCGTGCGCCTCCGGCTGGCGAAACTCCCCTCCGAACTGAGCTGGTGGGACCTGTCGGCCGTGGCGGTGCTCGCCGGCTGCGGCTTCACTGTGAGCCTGCTCATCGCCGAGCTGGCCTTCGTCGGCGACCCGCAGGCGGAACGGATGAAAGCGGCCGTACTGCTCGGTTCCCTGGTGTCCGCGACCGTCGCCGCGCTGCTCCTGAGGCTGCGGACCAAGCGCTTCGTGTCCGCCGCGTGAACGTGAGCCTATTCTTGACGACATGAACCCAGTGGCCACCGACGAGTCCTCCGTCCTGTTGGACGGGCCGTGGACCCACCGGTTCGTCAGCGCCAACGGCATCCGGTTCCACGTCGTGGAGGCCGGGGAGGGGCCGCTGGTGCTCCTACTGCACGGCTTCCCCGAGTTCTGGTACACGTGGCGGCACCAGCTCGTCGGCCTCGCCGAGGCGGGGTACCGGGCCGTGGCCGTCGACGTCCGGGGCTACGGCGCGTCCGACAAGCCCCCGCGCGGCTACGACGGCTACACCCTCGCCGGGGACGTCGCCGGCCTGATCCGGGCACTGGGCGAGCGCTCGGCGACCCTGGTGGGCCACGACATGGGCGGGATGCTCGCCTGGACGGCCGCCACGTTCCACCCGAAGCTGATCCGCCGGCTCGTGATCCTGGGCGCCGCGCACCCGTTGCGGATGCGCAGCGCGCTGGTGGCCGACCCCCGGGGCCAGCTCGCCGCGAGTACGGACCTGATCCGGTTCCAGCGGCCCCGGTACGAGCACGTGATCACCCGGGACAACGCCGCGCTCGTCGGGTCCTACCTGCACCGGTGGGCCGGCCTGGACTGGGTGCGCACCGCCGACTTCGAGGAGTACGCGGCGGTGTGCCGGGCCGCGATGCAGATCCCGCAGGCCGCGTTCTGCGCCCTGGAGGCGTACCGGTGGGCGATGCGCAGCGTCCTACGCCTCTCCGGCTACCGGTTCGTGAGCCTGCTCAAGCAGCCGATCGTGACCCCGACCCTCCAACTCCACGGGGAGTACGACGCGTGCGTGCTGCCCCGCACCGCCCAGGGCTCGGGCCGCTACGTCATCGCGCCGTACGAGTGGCGGCAGCTCGAGGGCGTCGGACACTACCCGCAGATGGAGGTCCCCGAGCTGATCACCGGGGAGATCATCCGCTGGGCGAAGCAGGAGTAGCGCCGATCTCCTCCCGGATCCGGGCCGCCGCCGCGCGGGGCTCCGGATCGCCCGTGACCTGGGAGAGCACCGCGAGGGCGTGCGCCTCGCCCGGCCGGCACCCGGTCTCGCGCATCACGTCGAGACCCGCGCGGGCCTGTCGTTCCGCCTCCGCGCGGGCGCCGGACCTGCCGAGCGCGTCGGCGAGCGCGGTCAGGGCCAGGCCCTCGTGGATCCGGTACCCGATCTCGCGGGTGACGGCCAGCGCCCGCTCCGCGTACCGGACGGCCTCGTCGGGACGCTCGGCGACGTACGCCAGCCCGATCCGCGCCTCCGCCTCGCCGAACTGGTAGCCGGACTCCTCCGCCAGGCCCAGCGCCCGTTCGTGGTCCCGCCTCGCCTCCACCCTGGCACCGCTCGCGCGATGCAGGGTGCCGAGGACGTTCTGGCCGTCGATCTCGGTGATCCGGTCGCCGTTGGCGCGCACGATGACGGCCGACTCCAGGACCAGCTCGTGGGCCTGCGCGAGCCGGCCCAGGTCGCGGTGCAGCCCGGCGAGGGCCAACAGGGTGCTCGCCTCCCCGAGCTGGTTGCCGGACTCCCGGTGCAGCTCCAGGGCCCGGGTGAGGTTGTCCGCCGCCGCGTCGAACTCGCCGACCAGGTGCTCGATCATCCCCATGTTGTTCAGCACCGAACCGGCCATGTGCGGCTTGTCGGCGAACCGGGCGACGGCCGCCGAGAAGTGCGTCCACGCGTCGCGCAGCCGTCCGAGCTGCATCGACACGGTGCCCAGGTTCGCCAGGCTGGTCACCGGCGGGCCGGCGGGGCCCGAGCGCTGCATCGCCTCGGTGTAGGCGTCGACGGCCAGGTCGGGGCGGCCCGTCTGCCGGTACAGGATGCCGAGGTTGTTCAGCACCGTCGTCACCCCGGCGGGCCAGTGTTCGCGGGCCAGGACGGCGGCCTGCTGGAGCATGTCCAGGGCGCGCCCGAAGTCGTTCACGCTGACCCGGGCCATGCCGAGGTTGAGCAGGGCGGCGGCCCGGCCGGTGGGGTCGCCCGTGGCCTCGGCGGCCGACAGCGCGGCGCTGGCCGCCGACAACCACTCCACCGGGTACCGGCGCCGGTAGAGGTAGCTGCGCATGTTGTCCATCAGCAGCCAGGCGATCTCCCGTGGACCGTCCTGCGCGGTGGCGCTGATCGCGGCGAGGAGGTTGGCCCGCTCGGCGTCCATCCACGCGAGGGCGTCGGCCATGGAACCACATTCGACGGGTACGACGCCGGGCCGGCCCTCGGGCACCGCCAGCCGGGCCGTACCGGGGACGAACACCGACATGGCCGCGTCCAGGCTGCGCAGGTACCAGTCGTAGAGCCGGGCGGCGGCCTCCCCCGCCGGCTCCTGGTGGACCTGCTCGTGGGCGTAGAGCCGGAGCAGGTCGTGCATCGCGTACCGCCCGGACTCGCCCACCTCCACCAGGTGCGCCGACACCAGCTTGTCCAGCGGGACGCGCGCGGGCGCACCGAGCAGGGCCATCGCCGCCTCCTCGGTGAAGTCCGCGCCCGGCACGAGGCTGAGCAGCCGGAACAGCCGGGCCGCCCCGGCGGGCAGCGTGGCGTAGGAGTGGCCGATCGCCGCCCGCACGGACGCCTGCTCGTCCCCGCCGACCTGCAACGCGGACAGCCGGTCCCCCGAGTCCATCTCGGACACGTACCCGGCGATGTCCAGGTCGGGGTGGTCGGTCAGGTGCGCGGCGACGATCCGCAGCGCCAGCGGCAGGTGGCCGCACAGCCGGGCCAGCTCGGCGGTCGCCTCCGGCTCGGCGGTCGTCCGGGTGTGGCCGACCACCCGGGTGAGCAGCGCGAACGCCTCGTTGGGGGTGAGGATGTCCAGGTCGAGGCGGCGCGCGCCGTCCCGGGCGATCAGGCCGGACAGCCGGTCCCGGCTCGTGATCAGCGCGAGGCTGCCGGGGCTGGACGGCAGCAGCGGGCGGACCTGGTCGGGGTGGTTGGCGTTGTCGAGGACGACGAGGACCCGGCGGTCGGCGAGCAGGGTCCGGTACATGCCGGTCGCCTCGTCGAGGTCCACCGGGATCCGCTCCCCGGGCACGCCGAGGACGCGCAGGAACCGGGCCAGCGCGTCGAGCGGCCGGACCGGCGACGTCGGCGAGTAGCCGTGCAGGTTGATGTAGAGCTGGCCGTCGGGGAAGCGGTCCCGGGCGCGGCGGGCCCAGTACACCGCGAGGGCGGTCTTGCCGACGCCGCCCGTACCGGCGATCGTGCTGATCACCACGGCCCCGCTCTGGCCGAGCAGGCTGTCGAGGTGCCCGAGCTGGGCGCTGCGGCCGGTGAAGTCGAGGATGTCGGGCGGCAGCTCCGCCGGCGCGGCGTCCTGCTGGTGCGCCCGGGGCGCCGGCAGGTCCAGCGACGGGTCGCCGCGCAGCACCGCGGTCTGGAGCCGCTGGAGCTCCGGGCCGGGGTCGAGGCCCAGCTCGTCGCTGAGCGCCGCCCGGATCCGCTGGCAGACCTCCAGGGCGTCGCTGCGGCGGCCGGCGCGGTAGAGCGCGAGGACCTGGAGTTCCGCGAGGCGCTCCCGCAGCGGGTACCGGCCGGTCAGCTCCGCCAGCTCGGTGAGGACCTCGGCGTGCCGGCCCTGGGCGAGCTCCGCCTCGATCCGCAGGTCCGTGGCCGCCAGCAGCAGCTCGTCCAGCCCCGCGCCGACCCGGGACCGGGTGCGCTCGGGGGCCTCCTCGCCGAGCGCCGGGCCCCGCCACAGCGCCAGGGCGGCGCCGAGGAGCTTCGCCCGGGTCGCCGGGTCCGCCGACTCCTTGGCCCGCTGGTACTCGCCCCGGAAGCGGTGCACGTCGACGAGTTCGGGGTCGCCCTCCAGCACGTACGCCGAGCCCCGGGTGACGAGCCGGAAGCCGTACCGTTCCGCGTCGGCCTCCGCGAGCCGCTTGCGCAGCCGGGAGACGTGCACCTGCAGGGCGCTGCGCGGGCGGCTGGGCTCGTCGCCGTCCCAGAGGAGGTCGATCAGCCGATCGGTGGACACGGGATTGCCCAGCTCGAGCAGCAGGAGTCCGAGCAGGCAACGCTCCAGGCGTTGTCCCAGCTCAACGGGTTGTCCGGCCACGAGAGCCTGGACGGACCCCAGAACACGAAACTCCATTACATGACCCTAACGGGCGGGCGGATCGTGGCGGCAAGCGAACGGCAAGCTTCCGGCAAGCGGTGTACAGCAAGCTGTATCCAGTAGGGCGGAACGCCGGGTCAGACGGGGGTCGGGCGCTCCGCCCTAAATCCTTGTCCGGACCCGGTCGGATGCGCCGCCTCCCACAGGCTGGACGCGCTGCCGGCGGCCCTAGATGCGCTGCTCCTGCAGGCCGATGACCTCGGCCCGGGACGCCCAGCCCTGGTAGACGCCGAAGTCGAACTCCTCGAGGCCGAGCTTCTCGGCCACCGGCGCCCGGCCGCCCGTGTACTCCAGCCGCAGCCACTGGCCGTGCTCACCGACCACGATGAACGGTTCGCCCTTCCACCGGCACATCGTCCTGATGTAGTACAGCTCGACGTCGGCGGCGGGGACGACCAGCAGCTCCGGTGTGTACAACCGGACGGAAGGGCCGTCGGGGCTCGCCTTGTACTCAACGCCCTGATAACGGGCGAAGTATCCGTCGCGGCTCATCTGCGCCACCCGTCCACGTCGGCGTCGAAGGTCGCCACCAGCTCGCCGTCCATCCGGGTGATCGTCGCCCCGTGCGGCAGCCGGACACTGTCCACCTTGAACTCGGGGATCACGTCGCCCGTCTCGCCCGGCGCGAACCCGCTGCCCCGGAACGGGGCCCGCTCGATGACCCAGCCCTCGATGGCGGCCATCGCGGGTTCGTCGCGGCCGCCGTAGGGGATCCGGTAGAGGTCCTCGCGGTGCGCCGCCCAGGTGAGCAGGAACTCCGAGAACGACCTGCCCAGCGCGGCCTCCAGGCCCGCCAGGGTGCCCAGGTGGGCGATGTCCGGCGCGCGGTAGACGAAGCCGGCGACCCGGTCGTAGCCCCGCTCCAGGTAGAACGCGACCTCGCGGGGGGTCAGCGGCTTGCACAGCATCGTGGGGCCCGGCGCGGGCGGCGTGGGCACCGGCATCACCCCGGTCTCGCCCTCGCCGGTCAGCCCGACCTCGGCGGCCCAGCCGGCGAGCTGCACGACCTGCTCGCCCGGGAGGGTCGCGCTGTAGGGGGTGCCGGGGTTGAGCGCCAGCGACCAGCCGGCACTCGGCCACGCGCCGATCAGCCGGGCGAACTTGACCCGCGCGGCCGGCCGGTCGCCGAGCCGCGCCTCGGACGTGTAGACCGCCTGGTGCGGGACGCCGTCGACCAGCTCGGGCGCCCAGGGGAAGTCGGGGTCGGTGGGACGCACGTCGAACCGGAGCCCACTCGGGGCAGGCAGAAGCACCCGGGCCAGCAGCAACGCCGACAGAAAGCCATCCGTGCTGGCCCCTCCGGCGGCGTCGAGCAGCGCGGCCTCGAGGTCGTTCGCCGGCGTCACCACCCCACCAACTTACCGTCCCGCCGCTACTCTCATCACATGCGATTTTCGGCCCGTCTGGTATTGGCCGAACTCGTCCTTTCCTGGTTACTACTGCTGCCAGCGCCCGCGTTTGCCGTTCCCGGGCAGCAATGCGCGCAACCCGGGCAAAGCATTGCGGACGTGCCCTGGGCGCAACGACTCCTCGCCCCCGAACGGGTCTGGCCGCTGGCCACCGGCGCCGGGGTCACCGTCGCCGTCATCGACTCCGGTGTGGACGCGACCGCCCCGCAACTCGCCGGCCGGGTCGACCCGGGCCGCGACTACCTCTACGGCGGGGCCAACGCCGCCGACGACTGTGTCGGGCACGGCACCGGGGTGGCCAGCGTCATCGCCGCCCAGCGCGACCCCCGGACCGGCTTCCGCGGGCTCGCGCCCGGCGCGCGGGTGCTGCCGCTGCGGGTCAGCGAGCAGGAGCTGGTCAACGGGGAGACCCAGGGCAAGTCGAGCGCGGCGGGGCTCATCAACGCCATCCGGTACGCGGCCGACAACGGCGCCAAGGTGATCAACCTCTCGCTGACCACGGACGACAGTCCCGAGCTGCGCGCCGCCGTGGACTACGCGACCGGCAAGGACGTGCTGCTCGTGGCCGCCGTGGGCAACCGGCAGAACGGCGACAAGCGGGTGCCGTACCCGGCCGCGTACGACGGGGTACTCGGCGTCGGGGCCGTGGACAGCGCGGGCCAGCGCTACCCGGAGTCCCAGATCGGCCCGTACGTCGACCTGGTCGCGCCCGGGGTCGCCGTGACCGTGGCGGCGCGGCAGAGCGGGCAGGCCACGGTGAACGGGACGAGCTTCGCGACGCCGTTCGTGGCGGGGGCGGCGGCGCTGGTGCGCCAGTACCACCCCGGGTTGAGTGCCGCGCAGGTCGCCCAGCGGCTGATCGCCACCGCGGACCCGGCCCCGGGCGGGCGGCGCAGCGACGCGTACGGCTACGGGGTCGTGTCCCCCTACCGCGCGGTGACGGACCTGACCGCCGTCGGCACCCCTCGCGCCGACGCGGCCGTGCCCCCGGTGTCCTACCCGCCCGACCACCCCGAGCGGGACCGCCGGCAGCGCCTGGGGGTCGCGCTGGCCGCCGGCGGTGTCCTCGCGGCGGGCGTGCTGGCCGCCGCCGCCGCCGTGCTCCCCCGCGCCCGCCGACGCGCCTGGCGCCCCGGCCGGCGCTGACCGTTTTGGTGCGGCCCGGTTGGGCCCTCCGCACCCGGCGGCCCGGCGCCCACGCCGCCCGGCTCACCGGAGCCCGGCCGCCCCACCGCCCGGCCGGGCCGGCCGTTACGAGAACAGGCCGGTGTTGGCCTTCTCGGTGCGCAGGTACTCGCCCACCGAGGTGTCCACCGCCGTCTTGATCGCGTTCAGCATGGTCTTGATGTCGTCGGCCGCCGTGGTCCACTTCTGCTGCCGGGCCGCGTAGGCCACCTTCGCGTCGCCGTCCCACGTCGCGACGAGCGGGGCGGCGTGCTGGTTGAGCAGATCCAGGCTCGCGGTGAGCTTCGAGACGGCGGCGGCGATGTCCGCGCTGCCGGCCTGCAACGCCGCGAAGTCGACGACCAGTTGGTTGTCCGTCACTGCCACTCCTCTACTACAGCGGAAGTTGCTTGCTCGTGTACGAGCGGGTGAGGTCGGCCGCCGACGTCTCGTCCGTCGTCGCGTAGCTCTGGCCGGAGGTGCGGATCGCGGCGGCGGTCTCCCGCAGCGCCGTGTTGATGGCGATCTGGTCGTCCTGGAACGCGCGCTTGACCTGCTCGAACGAGTGGCCGCCCGCACCCTGCCACTTCTGTCGGAGCGGTTGGAGCTCGTCCATCAACCGGGTCAGCATCTGCTGCAGCTCCCCGTTGACGGTCTCGAACTCACGGGCCGTCTTCTCCATGATCTGGAGCTCGGCCTCAGTCTTCGCCATGACACTCCCCTCGCCGGGACTGATACATCGAAGAACTTAGCGACCCCTGTCAAGGAATCCGGACAGGTCAGTCGGTGCCGACGACGGGCGTCAGCGCGGCGGCCGGATCCAACGCCCGCCCGGCCGGCAGCAGCGCCACCAGCCCCGCCGGCAGCCGTACCGGGGTCGCCGGGCCGAACCCGAGCATCCCCTGTACCTCCGCGCTCGGGATCGCGTACCGGACGCCCAGGTCCGTGACCAGGGACAACCCGCCGTTCGGGGCGCCCGGCGCGGACAGGGCCGACACGAGCGCGCCCCGGCCGGGCTCGACGACCACCCGGTCCGCGAGGACGGTGCCGTCCTTGGACTTGCCGCCCGTACCCGGCGCGTCGTCGCCCCTGGTCGCGGTCACGTCCACGCTCAGCTCCGGCACCCCGGACGCGTCCCGGTACGCCGCGCACAGCGCCCCGTCGACCAGCCCCGGCCGGACCGGCTTCGGGGTCTCCACGGGCGGCGCGGCCGGCCCCGCCTCCGGGGTGAGCGGCGCGACCCGGGGCGTGAGGGCGTAGTCGGCGGGCGCGATCCGCACGGCGCCCCCGGACGCGAACGGCGTCTCCGGGTCGCCGAGCAGGATGTCGGCCTGCACCTGGGTGATCGCGGCGAGCCCGTCGGCGACCGCCACGTGGTACTGCTTCCCGCCGCCCTGGGTCTCCACCACCGCGACCTGCCCGACCTTGAGGTTGCCCGCCTTCGACGCGCCGCCCCGGCCGGGCACCGCGATCCGGGCGAGGTCCTGGCCGGCCGGCAGCGCGTTCAGCCAGGCGGGGGCCGCCTCGACCGGGGCGTCGTTGAAGCCCAGGGCCGGCAGGACGATCCGGGGGTCGCGGACGGCGTAGCGGTGGCCGTGCCAGATCAGGTAGCCGCGGACGAACAGGGCGCCGTCGGCGAGCGGGCGGCCGGCGGGGAGCTCCGCGCCGACGTACAGGATGGACTGCGGGGTGGGGTTTCCGGTCTGGTCCTTCACCGGGCGGGAACACAGGGTCCAGGCCCTGGTCAGGAGGTTCTTGCCGGCGGGCAGGGTGTCGGGCGCGCCGGGGATGCCGAGGGGCTTGCCGCGCGGGACGCCGCTGATCGACGCGGCGGCCACGGACACCGGCTTCGCGCCGGCCGTCTTCGCCAGCAGCAGCGCGGACGCGTAGTTGGCGACGGGGTGCAGCAGGCCGGCGAGGTAGACGTACCGCGCGCCGGTCTCCTTCTCGATCACGATCGCGCCCTCGGTCTTCCAACTGGTCTTGCCACCGGGCGAAACCAGTCCGAAGAGGCCAATCCCGGCAAGTGCGATAACGGCTACCATCAGGCTCGCCAGCATCGCCCCGGCGGCCCGCCGAAACGGGGACCTAACGGGATCAGTCTCCCGCATGACCAGGGCGGACACGACACGCTGCAGGACAAACTGGTACGACTGCAACTGGTCGCGCCTCTCAGACATCCCGTCAGGCTATCGGCAGTTGGCACGCCTCGAATAGCATGAGGCAAACACGAGGGGAGGCCGTAGTGACACATGCCCGCGCATCCGTGTCCGTGTCGGCGCCGCCGGGTTATCCGACCAGCACCGGGGGCTATCCGACGAGCACCGGCGGGGTCTACGGCGCCCCTGGCCGCGGTCCCATCTCGGGCGCGCCCACCGTCTACGGCGGCCCCCGGCCGTCCGGCCCGCCCGGTGCGGCGGCCGTCGCGCCCCGCCCGCCGCGTACCCCTGGAATGATCTTCGGGGTGCCCGCCGTGCACCTGCTGGCCTGGCAGCTCGCCGCCGCCGCCGTGCTCGCCGCCGTGGCCTCCCGCAACATCGTCCTGATCGCCGTCGCCGGCACGGCCGCCGCGCTGACCCTGCTGCTCACCGTGGTCCGGGTCCAACGCCGCTGGTTGTACCGGTGGCTGGGCACCTGGCTGCGCTACGTGCTGCGGGACCGGGTCGCCCAGCCCGCGCCGTACGTGGACCCCCGCGCCGCCCTCCTCGAACACCTGTCGCCGGCCACGCTGGTCACGAGTGTCGAGATCGACGGGCAGGGCGTCGGCATCATCGAGCACGCCGCCGGGGTGACCGCGCTGCTGGAGCTGGGCCCGATCGACGCCGGCCTGGTCGCCGAGAGCCCCGTGAAGCTGCCCTCGCCGGCCGCGCTGCTCCCGCCGACCGACCCGAACGCGCCGCCGCTCACCCTGCAACTGCTGATCCAGGCCGCGCCCGCGCCCGCGCTGACGGTGGGCAACAGCCCCGTGGCGAGCTCGTACCGACAACTGACCGAGGGCCGGATCCCGGCCGTCCGGCGCGCCTGGCTGGCCATCCGGCTCGGCCGTGAGGGCGCGACCCACTCCGACGCCGACCTGCGCCAGGCCCTGGGCAGCGCCGCGCGCCGGCTGGTCCGCAGGCTCCGGCAGGACGACGTGCTGGCCCGCGCGCTCGACCGCGACGAGGCGCTCACCGCCGTGGGCGTCCTGGCCCACCTGCCCGCGACCAACGCGCCGGTGCGCGGCTCGGCCACGGTCGGCTCCGTCGGGGTCGCCAGCGTGGGCGCCGCCAGCCCCGGCCCGATCGGCCAGGAGACCTGGAACGCCTGGTGGAGCGGCGAGACCGCCCAGACGACGATCAAGCTGCGCCGCTGGGCCGACCCGCGCACCGACGGCGGCAGCCGCCTGCTCAGCGTCGCCCTCGCCTCCCCCGGGCTCGCCACCACGGTCTCGCTCGCGGCCCGCCGGGTCGACGTCCGCCCGGCCGACCTGCCCGCCGGCTCCGACGCGGAACTGATCGCGGTCGAGCTGGGCGTGCGCCTGGCCGCCCCCAGCACCGCGCTCCTCGACGCCGGCTCGACGGCCCTCGCCGCGAACCTGCGCGCCATCGGCGCCACCGTCGACCGGCTCGGCGGCGAACAGGCCGCCGGCCTCGCCGCCACCCTCCCGCTCGGAGGCTTCCTGCAGTGACCCTGTTCAGCACGCTCGGCCCGCAACTGGCCAGCGCCACCTCCCTCGACGCCCTGGAGCTGCACGCGGGCGGCGCGGGCCTGATGCTCGGCACCAACCGGCAGCGCCAGCCCGTCATCGCCCGGATCTTCCGCCCCGAACCGACCCGGGGCGTGCTGGTCGGCGGCCTGCGCTGCGCCCAGCTCGTCGCCTTCCGGGCCCTGGCCCTCGGCGCGCAGCTCATCATCCAGAGCGCCCGCCCGGCCGCGTGGCAACCGTTCACGCACGGCGTCGGCGCACCGGGCGACGCCGTGGTCTACGCGACCCCCGGCAGCGCCATGCCGCCCGCGAGCCCGACCCGTCCGCAGCTGCTCATCCTCGACGTCGGGGCCGGCGTCGGCGAGCTGTCGGAGTCCTCGGCGGCCAACTGGCGCACCACCCTCGCGATCCGCGAGGAGCTGACCGCGTGGGACATCGACACCCTGGTCCGGGCGCACCTCGTGATCCTCCAGCCGCTGACCGAGATCGAGGCGGCGCTCGCGTCCTCGGCACTCGGCCTGTCCGATGTGCAGGACTGGCTGCACCGGATCCGGGCGGACATGGTGACCGTGGTGAGCCAGGGGGCTGTGCGCTGGGCGCTGCTCGGCACGACCCCGATCGAGCAGCAGGTCATCGGCCCACCGAACAGATTCTGAGGGGTACGGGGAGCTGGCGCCCCGGATACCCGTCGGGCCCGGGGCAGCGGAGTGTCCCCGAAGGGTGAGAAGATCGGATATGCCTCGGCCGCCCCAGATCTTCGCCGTCTCCCCGATTCTCAAGCCCGCGCCGGACGCCCCGCCCCGGAAACGCAGCGCCCTGCTGGAGCACGCGATCTCGCTGACGGGCGTCCCCCGCGCGAAGGTCTGCTTCGTCCCGACCGCGGTCGGCGACAGCCAGGCCGCGATCGACAGCCTGTACGCGGCACTGGCCGGTGCCGAGCACGCCGAGGCCAGCCACCTACAGCTGTTCCCGCAGCCCAACCACGCCGACGTCCGGTCGTTCCTGCTGTCCCGCGACCTGATCTGGGTGGGCGGCGGCAGCGTGGTCAACCTGTTGGCCGTGTGGCGGGCGCACGGCCTGGGCGAGATCCTCCGCGAGTGCTGGGAGGCCGGCGTGGTGCTCGGCGGCGGGAGCGCCGGGAGCATCTGCTGGCACGAGGGGGGTACGACGGACTCGTTCTCCGACCAGCTCGATCCGGTGACCGACGGGCTCGCGTTCCTGCCGTACAGCAACGGGGTGCACCACGATCTCGATGAGCAGCCGCGTCAGGAGCGGTACCTGGAGCTGGTGGGTTCGGGCGGGCTCTCGGCCGGGTACGCGACCGATGACGGGGCCGGGCTGCACTATGTGGGCACGGAGCTGGTCGAGGCGGTGTCGGCGCTGCCGGAGGCGGACGCGTACCGGGTCGAGGTGGACCCGGCGACGGGTACCGCGACGGAGACGTCCCTGAACGCCAGGGCCATCGGCTGACCTGGTCGGGCCGCAGGACCGGGCGCCGGTCGACGGGCCCCGGCCTGCGGACTCGGTCGGGTGGGTGCCGGTCGCCCCGAGGCCAGGCCGGCCGGCTGATCGGCGAAGAGTCGGCTGATGGACAGTTGGCGGCGCTTGTCTTCTCCGACGGGGCGCGGGAACGATGGAACCCATCCGGCTGTGTGGGCCGGAGACGACGGGCGGACAGTTGATGAGCAACGGTGACAACCAGGTTTTGAGCAGCGCCGACGCCGCGGCTAGGGCAGGGGCCGCGAGCAGGACCCTGCACCTGCGTTTCGCGCCGGACCCCGACCGCGACGACGAGGCGACCGACCGCCTGACCCGGGGCCTGCGCGCCGACCTGCGCACCCTCGACGTGGAGTTCGTGCCCGAGCCCCTCGGCGAGCTGCCCGAGGGCGCCAAGGGTGCCGACCCGGTGACCCTGGGCGCGGTGGTGGTGGCGTTGAGCGGCGCCGGCGGCCTGCTCCCGGCGTGCCTGGGGATCGTGCAGGACTGGCTGGGCAGGCAGTCCCGGCGGCACCGGATCGTGGTGACGATCGACGGCGACACGATCGAGCTGGACCGCGCGACCACGGATCAGCAGAGGACGCTGGTCGACGCGTTCGTGCGCCGGCACTCCTCCGGCTAGCGGATGGGGCGACGCCTGGCGCTGCTGATCGCCACCTACGAGTACGAGGACGCGGGGCTGCGGAAACTCGTCTCCCCGCCGCACGACGCGGAGGCGTTCGCGGCGGTGCTCAGCGACCCGGAGATCGCCGGCTTCGAGGTCACGACCCTGATCAACGAGTCGCACGGCACGGTGGGTAGGGCGATCTCGGACCTGTACCGCGACCGGCTCGGCGACGACCTGACCCTGTTGTACTACACGGGACACGGCCTCAAGGACGACGACGGCCAGCTGTACCTGGCGATGGCCGACACCCGGCGCGACAACCTGGACTTCACCGGCCTGTCCACGGAACGGATCGGCCGGGTCCTGTCGCGGTGCGCGTCCCGGCAGAAGGTGCTGATCCTCGACTGCTGTTACAGCGGGGCGTACCGGCTCGACCTGGCGAAGTCCGACGCCGGGGTGCACACGATGGACCGGTTCCGGGGCCGGGGCCTGACGGTGCTGACCGCGTCGGACGCGATGCAGTACTCCTTCGAGGGCGACAAGGTGCACGGCGAGGCGGCACCCTCGGTGTTCACCGGGCACATGGTGGCGGGCATCCGGGACGGCGGCGCGGACCTGGACGGCGACGGGGACATCACCCTCGGCGAGCTGTACGACTACGTGTACGACCGAGTGGTCGCCGAGACGCCGCACCAGCGCCCGAAGAAGAAGGACGACACGGAGGGCCGCACGGTACTGGCCCGCAATGTGCACTGGCAGCTCCCCCGGCACGTGGCCAACCTGATCACGAGCCCGCTCCCGTCAGCGCGGTTGGACGGGCTGCGGCTGCTCGACCAGCTGAACAGTGGCGGCAACGAGCTGGTCCGCGCCCGGGTGCTGACCGAGTTGCTCCGGCTGGCGGACGACGACAGCCGGATGGTCTCGGACGCGGCGGCCAGCAGCCTGCCACGGCTCCGGGCGCTGGACGGCTCCCCTGCCGCACCGACCCACCGGCCGCCAGCGGGCCCGACGGTTACCGGGCAGGACCCGTTCGCCGACGACACCCGGGCGGCCGAGCGGGCCGAGGCCGCCGGCCGGGGCCGGGCCGCCGAGCTCGTGCGCCACGCCCAGGCCGAAGCCCAGGACATCCTGGACAGGGCGAAATCGCAGGTGGATGACATCCTGGCCGGCGCGGCCACCGACGCGAGGGCGTTCCTGGAGGCCTCCCGCCGGGACGTCGAAGCCCTCCGCGGCACGGTGCGGGCCGAGGTCGAGCAGCTGCGCCGCGAACTCGCCGACGCCGAGCGGCGCCGGGACGCGGCCCTCGCCGACGCGAAGGGCGCCGAGGCCGTCCGCGACACGGCACTGGCCGCCGCTGCGGCTGTCGAGGAACGCCGAGGGGCGGCCCCCGCGGAGGTGGAGGCCGCCGAGGCCCATCAAGCGGACCGCATCACCATGCTCACCGATAGGTCGTTGACCAGCCACACCAAGGCCGTCTACTCCGCCACGTTCCACCCGCAGGGCCACGTGTTCGCCACCGCTGGCGAGGACAACGTCGTCCTGATGTGGAGCTCCTACACGGGTTCGCTGGAGAGAAGTCTCGGCCACCCGGCCGCGGTCTACGCGGTGGCGGTCAGTCCGAGCGGCCACCTGTTCGCCACGGGTGGTTTCGACCACAAGGTCCGACTGTGGAGACCCGAAACCAGTGGTTGCCTCACCGAACTGGGCGGGCACGACGCCGCAGTGTCCGCGGTGGCGTTTCATCCCGAAGGCGATCTACTGGCCTCCGCGAGCCTGGACGGCACCGTGAGGCTGTGGGACCCACGGACGGGCGAGCAGGTCGGCAGTGCCCTCACCGGGCACGGTGGGCCCGTCGCCGCCGTGGCGTTCCACCCCCAGGGCCATCTGATGGCTACCGGCGGCCAGGACCATCAGGTCCAGCTGTGGGACCCGTCCATGAAACGGACGGTCGGGGCGCCGCTCACAGGCCACGACGGCGCCGTGCGCACGGTCGCGTTCCATCCGGGCGGGCGACTCCTGGCGACCGCCGGCAGTGACGAGTCGGTGCGCCTGTGGGATGTGCACACCGGCCGCCTCGTGGGCCGGCCGCTCACCGGCCACACCGGTACCGTGCACTCGATCGCATTCCATCCCGGCGGCGACGTGATGGCGAGCGCCGGCGCGGACCGGACCGTGCGCCTGTGGGACCTCCACACGGGTCAGCAACTCCGCAGGTCTTACAAGGGTCACCCCGGACCGGTGTACACCGTGGCCTTCCACCCCAGCGGGCACTACCTGGTCAGCGGCGGCGACGTCGGCGAGGTCAAGCTGTGGTCCATCAGGTTCCGTGGAGCGCTGTCCCCCGGGGACTTTGTTCGGAACCTACCCGGGAATTCGGACGCCGACGGTGCTGCGGCACGGCGGTTCACGTTGGCTCCGACGGCGGAGAACACCTCAGGACCGGCGAGCCACCCCCCGCCCGCGAGCGCGTACCAGGCCACGTCGGAGGCCATCACCTGGCTTTCGGACCGCATCCGGGCACCCGGCGTGGAGCCGATTCTGAAAGCCGCCTCCGAGGAACTGATCAGCGCCCTGGCTTTCGAGCTGCCCCGGCTGACGGCCGGCTCCCGTAGCCGTGGCCCGCTGGACTGTGTTCCGGTCGCTGAGGTCGACCGGCTCATGCGGCTGGCTTCCCAGCACGTGGCGGACCCGCACTCGATGGTCGCCGTGCTGTCCCTGCACCGGGCCGACGGACTACCGAGACTGGCGATGAACCACAAGCGCGCCCCGGACAACCTCAACTACGTGCTGACCGGCGACGGCTATTTCCGCTCTGCGGTCGCCGCCTATCTGTCAACAGTGGCGGAGGCGGCCCGCGCGCTGGCCGCGATCAAACCCTGACAACCTTCATCCGGGTACGCCGGGGCGCGGTCCTACCCGTGCTGGGCAGCGAGGAATGCGCGCCACTCGGCGACGGGGAAGATGAGCACGGGGCCGCTCGGGTCCTTGCTGTCGCGGATGCCGACGACGCCGGCGGAGACGTGGTCGAAGGTGCACTCGACACAGTTGTCGGAGCTTCCATCGCTCCGGCGAGCCTTAACGTAGCGCGCATTCGTCAGGTCCATCCCGCGCCTCCTCGTCCACATTGGCCCGCAGACGACGAGCCACTAGCCCGAGGCTAGCCGTGTCACGAGCTTAGCCGAATCGCCCGGATCAAGGGCGTGTCGACTGAGGCGGCGAAAGAGGTCGACGTAGCCCTCGACATCCGTCGGAGCGTCAAAGTAGATCGTGCCCAGGTGATGTGACAGCGCGACGATGCCCGGATCAAGGTCATCCCGAAACTGCAATACCGTGAACGCTCCGTTCGGTGCCGGGTGCGCTACACATTCCAGCGGAAGCACCTGGAGCATGACGCTGTCCAGCTCTCCCAGTTCCATCAGTCTGCGAATTTGTGCCCGGATCACGGGCTCACCGCCTACTGGGCGGCGCAGTGCTATCTCATCGACGACGAGGTGAAACTGCGGACCATCCGCCCTGGTCAGGAGTGCCTGCCGCGCCACCCGCAACTCGATCAGCCTCTCGGTCTCCTCGACCGAGATTTCAGGCCGATGTGACTGGATGATGGCTCGGGTGTATTCCGGGACTTGAAGAATTCCTGGCACCAGGATCGACTCATAGCCGAGCACCGCAGCCGACTCAGCCTCCAGCTCGCGAAATGCACCTGGGACATGCCGGGGATTTCCGCTCGATGCCAGCCCAAGCATCCAGTCACGGCGCGGGCCGGTGACGTTGTAGATATCGAGCAGGCGGGCCGCGTCACCGGGCGTGATGCCCGACAGGCCGGTTTCGATGCGGCTCACCTTCGAGCCCGACCAGCCCATGCGGCGCCCCACCGACTTGATCGTCAGTTCCGCGTCCTCGCGGAGGAGCCTCAGGTGTCGGGCGAGCCGGGCTCGGCGGGGATGTGGGGTGCGGCGCCCATCGCTGACCATAGGTGCATTGTCCGCTGAGGACGCTTAGTGCACCGATAGGCACGCAGGGCTGCAAATCTGCAAGGTACCCGCTGAAATTTCTGGATTGTCTGGGTCTTCGGGTCGGGAGATGCTGGTCGGGCCGAACTCCCCGGTGCGGCGCGGATCCCCGAGTCCGTCGGGCCGGGTTGAGCGGGGCGGGCGGCGGATTTCCCCGATCATGGCCGCCGCCCGCCCCTTCCAGAAACACGGACGATGGGAGTACCGCATGACCGCCGAGGATCTGCCCCGGGTGTTCGCCCTCGACCGGCACATCGACGTGTCCGGCGTGTCGGGGACGGGGGTGGTGGCGTTCGGGACGTGGTACCCGGTCACCGAGGCCGTCACGATCAGCTGGCTCGGCGAGAGCACCGGGCACCTGTCGGTCGGGGTCTACGACTCCCTGGAGGCGGTCACCGCGATCCACTGCCACAGTGGCGCGACGGAACTCGTCTGGCTCACGGATGTCACCTGGAAGACCCGCCCCTGGACACCCGTCCCCGGGCAGACGCCACCGCGCCACCACGCCTGAACCGCCGCGCCGGGGTACCTGGATGGTCCTCGAAGGGGCTCCCGATGAACACGGTCGTGCTATCAATGGATCATGGACCTAGGTGAACTGGCGGTCGCCCTCGGAGAAGCCGGGCTTCCGGAATCGGGGTACTGGATCGTCGGCGGGGCCCTGCATGTGGGGGCCAGCGATGCTTCGCTGTGCCTCAAGCGCGGCGAGGACGGCCGGTGGGTGCAGGGCATCCACGAGCGAGGCGTGTTCCGTCCCGACGAGTACTTCGACTCCGAAGAGGAAGCGTGCCAGCACACCTACGACCGGGTCGTGCGCGGGGCTCGAATGTTCGGCGAGATCGCCTAGCGGCTGGTGACAGGTGCTCGGCATCGGGCCGACCCCGGACTGTGGGGCAGGGGACTTCGTCCCGGGGTCGAGCTGATGCGCGGCGGGTCGGTGGCCTACTCGTAACCGTCTGATTGTGGGTTTCAGGGTTTGAGGCGGTTGGCCATGCCGTCGAGGAGGCAGTCGAGGCCCACGGTGAAGCTGTCCTCCCGGGTGTCGGCCGGGTCGAGCTCGTCGTAGGACTCGTGCAGCTCGCGGAGGCGCGGATAGGGCTGCACCGCCTCGCGGCCGGCCAGGAGGAACTGCTGGACCAGCTCCACCTCGTCGTGGCCGCCCCGGGCGAGCATGGTCAGCCAGGCGGCCTCGGTCGTGGTGATCCCGACGACGTAGGCGGACAGCATGCTGATGGCCTGGTTGCCGGCCCGCAGGGTGAATCCCGCCCGCTCGAACCGGGTGAGGATGTCCTCCACCAGGCGCATCAGGTTCGGTCCGAGGTGTTGCAGACCGGCGTGGCCGAGCACGGCGACGATCCAGGGATGCCGGAGGATGGCCGCCCGCAGGTCGACGGCCAGTTGGCGGGCGGGGCCGGTCCAGTCCGCCGGGTCCTCGGGCCGCGCCACGGTGATCTCGCCGTAGACCTCGTCGACGACCAGTTCCAGCAGCTCGTCCTTGTTGGCCACGTGGGTGTAGAGCGAGGTCGCGCCGGCGCCCAGCCGGGTGCCCAGGTTGCGCATGCTCAGCGCGTCGAGCCCCTGTTCGTCCAGCAGCCGGATGGCCTCGGCGACGATCTGCTCGCGGCTCAGCGCGGGGTGTTCGCGCCGCCGCTTCTCGGGCCGGGACCAGACCGACGTGCGCTGGTTGTCCACGGGCATCTCGCACTCCTCACTGCAACGGTGCCGGCCAGCCGGTACCCGTCTCGGGGCCCCAGCATACCGTCCGCCGCACACTGTGCGGTATTGCGAACAGTGTGCGGTCGCCGTACAGTGTGCGGAGCGACGAACACTGTGCGGACCTAGGGAGCGGTTGTGACGGAAGAGCGGAACCCCAAACGCTGGTTGATCCTGATCGTGTTGTGCCTCAGCACGTTGGTGCTGGTCATCGACAACATGGTGCTGACCGTGTCGATCCCGCCGATGGTGCGCGACCTCGGGGCCAGCGCCCAGGACATCCAGTGGATCATCGACTCGTACATCCTGGTCTTCGCCGGGCTGCTCCTGACGTCCGGCAGCCTGTCCGACCGGTACGGCCGCCGGAAAGTCATGATCATCGGATTGGTGATCTTCGGAGCGGCCTCCCTGCTGGCGGCCTACGCGACCGACCCGGGCCAGCTCATCGCCGGCCGGACCCTGATGGGCATCGGCGGCGCGCTGATCATGCCCAGCACCCTGTCGATCCTGATCACCGTGTTCGACGAGAAGGAACGCCCCAAGGCCATCGCCGCCTGGAGCTCCGTGGCCATGCTCGGCCTGGTCGGCGGCCCGACCCTCGGCGGCCTGCTGATCGCCCAGTTCTGGTGGGGCGCGGTCTTCGTGATGAACCTGCCCATCGCGGCCCTCGCGATCGTCGCCGCCCTCGTCCTGATGCCCGAGTCCCGCGGCCCGTCGCGCAAGGCCGACCCGCTCGGCATGATCCTGTCCATGGTCGGCATGACCGCCCTGGTCTGGACCATCATCGAACTGCCCCAGAAGGGCATCTCCGACCCCACCACCCTGGCCGCGCTCGTCACCACCGTCCTGAGCCTCGCCGGCTTCGTCGTCTGGGAACTGCGCACCGCCTCCCCGATGGTCCCGCTCGACCTGTTCCGCAACCGGATGTTCACCGGCTCCAGCTTCTCCCTGGTCCTCGTCACCTTCGCCAACGGCGGGCTGATGCTGGTCCTGACGCAGTACCTCCAGTTCGTACTCGGCTACACCCCCACCGAGACCGGGCTCGCGCTCACCCCGCTGGCCGTCGCGACCCTCGCGTTCAACGGGCTCGGGGCGGCGCTGGTGAAGAAGCTCGGCAACCGGTACCTGGCGGCCATCGGCCTGCTGGTCATCGCCGCCGGCTTCCTCGGCCTCGCCTCCCTGCCCGTCGGGGCCAGCTTCTGGCACGTGTCCGGGGCGATGCTGCTCCTCGGGGCCGGTTGCGGGCTGGCGATGCCCGCCGCGATCGGCGCCCTGATGGGGGCCGTACCCGCCGAGCACGCCGGGGTCGGGTCGGCGCTCAACGACACCGTGCAGCAGACCGGTGCGGCGCTCGGGGTGGCGATCCTCGGGTCGGTGCTGTCCGGCGCGTACACGGACGCGATGCCGGGGGATGCGCCCGGGGCGGCGCGGAGGTCCGTGGCTGAGGCGTTGGGGGTTGCCGCGGGCAACGGGGATGCCGGGCTCGCCGACGCCGCCCGGGAGGCGTTCACCAGTGCGATGTCGACGACGTTCATCGCCGGGGCCTGTGGGGTCGTGGTGGCCGCCGTGCTGGCGTTGGTCTTGATGCGGGAGAAGAAGGTTGAGCCTGTGGTCGAGGAGGAGCTGGTTTCAGTGGGGAGTTGAGGTTCGTGGGGCCGGGGGCGGGCTCGCCTCCGGCCCTGGCTCGGTCAGCCGGCGAGGCCCCTGACCAGGGCGTAGAGGCCCAGGACCTGGCAGGCGACCGGGATCACCGAGATCACCAGGGCCACGTCGAGGATGTCGGCGGTCCGGCCGAGATAGGGCGACGGAGTCCGCCGGCCGTAGACCAGGCCCGCCGTGGCGACCAGCCCCGCGACGACCAGCAGCACCACCGCGACGACGAGCAGCCGGGCCAGGGGCGGAGCCGCCGCGAGCAGCCCGACGCCCAGCACCGCAAGCCCCGCGATCCCCGCCCCGAGCAGCGGCAACCGGTGCCGGACGGCCGGGAACAACCGGGCCCGCAGCAGGTACGCCGACGACACCACCCCGGCCAGGATCAGGCCCGCGACCCCGCCCTTGAGGACGAGTACCACCGCGCACGCCGCCGACACCACCGCGGCGCCCAGCAACAGCCCCGTGAGCAGCTCGTCCGCCCGGGCCACCGCCGCGAACACCGTCACCCGGGGCGGCAGGGGCACCGACGCGTCGAGGGCCGCCGCGTTGGCCGGCACGACCGGTACGGGCAGCTTGCCCAGCCGCATCGACAACAGCGGGAACGCGCTCGTCACCGCCAACAGCAGGCTCGCCACCAGCGCGGCCGACCCGGCGGCGCCGAGCCACAGGCCGAGCAGCGCGCCCAGCAGACCGAGGAGCGCCGTCAGGATCCCGGCCGCGAAGATCCGGGGCGCGTCGGCCACCCCGACATAGCCGGCCACGGCCAGGACCAGCAGCACCGAGGAACCGAGCAGCAGGTCGCCGGCCGTCAGTTCGCGGCCCTGGGCCAGGACGAGGAAGCCGCCGAGGAAGCCGTAGGGCAGGCCGTACGCGGCGAGGACCGCCCCCGCGAGGCCGTCGGACAGCGCGCGGGACAGCACCGTACCCGTCAGGACCAGCACCAGGCCCACACCCAGCGCGAACAGGCCCGGCCCGAGCCAGCCCGGCCCCGAGGCGAGCACCGCGAACCAGCCCAGCGCCAGCGCCACCCCCGACGCGACCAGGCCCGCGCGGCGGGTGGCGGCGCCCGACCAGGCCGGCCCGTACGCCTTCGCGCCCGTCGCGATCGCGTCCACCACGTCGTCGTAGTCGAGCTCCGGCCAGTCCGCGCGCCGGGGCAGGAGGTGCAGGATCTCGCCGTCGCGTACCCCGTTGGCGGTCAGCGTGCGGCCAGCGGTCAGCGGCGTGCCGTCGGACCTGCGGAGAATCCAGCCGCCGTGCGCCTCGCCGTCGTCGGCGATCGCCTCGCCCGCGTGCGCGAGGATGCGCGGCAGGAGCTCGGTGAGCGCGGACTGCTCGGGCAGGGCGACGTCGATCCTGCGGCGCGGGGTCGCGATGGTGACCCGCGCCAGGCCCAACCCACTGGTGCTCATGACCCATGACCATACCGGTCGATCCCCGGGCGATCCCCTGTCACGAAGGGGACCCGGACCGGGCTGCGACGGGCGTGCCCGGGGACTGGCGGGCCGCTCGGCAGCCACCAACACCCCGAAGATCCTCAGATGGTTACGCCGCGCGCCCGACCCGTAGGCATCGGCACCGGCCCGGCCCCCTGTGAAGCCGCGCCTCCGGCCGCCCCCTGCGGGAGCCACCCGCCCGCGCCCCAGCCCCGGCCGGTCCAGCCGGCCCCAGCCGGCCCCAGCCGGCCCCGGCCCACCCGGCAGGCGAGGCGACGGACGTTGCACCAGCCGACCGACCCCGCTCGCACAAAGTGTGGGCCCGCTTTCAGAAAGTGTGGGCCAGAACCGAATCCGGGGAGGCGTACCGGTCGATCCGCGCCCTAGGGTGGTCGGGTGAGCACCGTCATCGTCAAGCGCCCCCCGCGCAGACCCGGCCCCGAACTGCCGTCCGGTGACATCGTGCTCAACCCGCCCCCGGAGTTGCCGCAGGTCACGGGCCGCGCGTGGTCCCAGCTGCTGATGATGCTGCCGATGCTCGCGGGCAGCGGCTCCATGGCGCTGATGTTCATGGGCAGCCGGGGCGGCGGCACCATGCAGTGGATCATGGGCGGCCTGTTCGGGTTGTCCTCGGTCGGCATGCTCGCCACCAGCTTCGCCGGCCAGACGGGCCCGAAGAAGGCCGAGCTGATGGCCCAGCGCCGCGACTACATGCGCTACCTGGGCCAGATGCGCCGCAAGGTCCGCCGCAACATCGAGGCCCAGCGCACGGCCATGCACCACCGGCATCCGGAGCCGGGCGCCCTGTGGTCGACGGCCGCCAGCCACCGGCTGTGGGAGCGCCGCCCGGGCGACGGCGACTACCTGACCGTCCGGATGGGCCTCGGCCCCCAGGAGCTGGCCACCCCGCTGCGCACCGGCCCGTCGAAGGCCCTGGAGGACCTGGAGCCGATGACGGCGCTGTCCCTGCGCCGCTTCGTGAGTACGTACCACATCATTCCGGATCTTCCGGTCGCCCTTTCGCTGCGCAGCTTCTCCACGTTGTACGTGCGCGGCGAGCGCGCCGCCAGCATGGACTGGGTCCGCGCGATGCTCGCCCAGCTCGCGGTCCTGCACGCCCCGGAGGACATCCGGATCGCGGTGTGCGCGGCCAACGACCGCCGCCCCGAGTGGGAGCACCTCAAGTGGCTCCCGCACGCGCTGCACCCGCACCGGTTCGACGCCCTCGGCCAGCTCCGCCTGATCGCACCGGGCGTCACGGCCCTGGAGTCCCTGCTGGACGACGTGGTGTCCAGCCGTCCCCGGTTCGCCCCGGGTGGCGCGCCCGCCGACGGCCCGCACCTGGTCGTGGTGATCGACGGCGGCGACCGGGCGGGCTCCGACCACCTGATGACCGACGGCGGGGTCGCCGGGGTCACGATCGTGGACCTGTCCGGCCAGCCGCCCCGCTCACTCGACCGGGGCTCGATCGTGTTCGACGTGACCACCGAGAAGCTGATCAGCACGACGATGGAGGAGAGCTCCTGGATCGGCCGGCCCGACGCGCTCGGCGAGCTGGAGCACGAGGCGCTCTGCCGGCAGCTGTCCCCGCTCCGGCTCTCCCTGCTGACCAGCGGCGACGACCAGCCTCTGGCAGCCGAGCTGGGCCTGTCGGAACTGCTGGAACTCGGCGACCCCTACGAGTTCGACCCCGCGTTCGCCTGGGGCCCGCGGCCCAACCGGGACCGGCTCCGGGTCCCGATCGGCGTCGGCCCCGAGGGTCAGCCGATCGAGTTGGACCTCAAGGAGTCCGCCCAGGACGGCATGGGCCCGCACGGCCTGCTGATCGGCGCGACCGGCTCCGGCAAGTCCGAGCTGCTCCGCACCCTGGTCCTGGCCCTGGCGATCAACCACCCGTCCCAGACGCTGAACTTCGTCCTGGTCGACTTCAAGGGCGGCGCGACGTTCGCGAGCATGGACAAGCTGCCGCACACCAGCGCCGTCATCACGAACCTGGTGGACGAGATGGCGCTCGTCGACCGGATGACCGACGCGATCAACGGCGAGCTGGTCCGCCGCCAGGAGCTGCTCCGTGACTCGGGCAACTACGCCTCGCAGCGCGACTACGAGAAGGCCCGGGCGGCCGGGGCGCCGTTCGCGCCGCTGCCCAGCCTCCTGATCATCTGTGACGAGTTCGCCGAGCTGCTGACCGCGAAGCCCGACTTCATCGAGATGTTCATCCAGATCGGGCGGGTCGGCCGCTCCCTGGGCGTGCACCTGCTGCTGGCGTCCCAGCGGCTGGAGGAGGGCAAGCTGCGCGGCCTGGACACCCACCTGTCGTACCGGATCGGCCTGCGCACCTTCTCCGCCACCGAGTCCCGGGTCGCGATCGGGGACGCCGCCGCGTTCGAGCTGCCCCGCCAGCCCGGCCACGGCTACCTGCGCAACGGTACGGAGCCGCTGGTCCGCTTCAAGGCCGCGTACGTGTCCGGCGTGCACCGCCGCGCCTCCGGCCCCGGGGTGGCCCGGGGCGGTTCCCAGGTCCTCGACTACACCAGCCGGTTCGTGGCCCCCGGCGTCGTGGCCCAGGCCCCGGTCGAGGAGCCGGCGGTGGGCGACAGCCTGCTGGACATCCTGGTCCGCAAGATGGAGGGCCGGGGCGCGCCCGCGCACCAGGTGTGGCTGCCCCCGCTCCAGGAGCCGCCGACCCTCGACCAGCTGCTCGCCCCGCTGACCGGCGACCCGGAGCGCGGCCTGACCGTGACGAACCCGGAGCTGCGCGGTTCGCTCCAGGTCCCGATCGGCGTGGTCGACAAGCCGTACGAGCAGCGCCGCGACCTGCTCCGGGCCGACCTGACCGGGCACGTGGCGGTGATCGGCGGCCCGCAGTCGGGCAAGTCCACGATGCTCCGCACGCTCGTCGCGGCGGCCGCGCTCAGCCACACCCCGAAGGAGGCCCAGTTCTACTGCCTCGACTTCGGCGGCGGCGGGCTGGCCTCGCTCCGCGACCTGCCGCACGTGGGCGGGGTGGCGACCCGGCGCGAGGTCGACGTGGTCCGGCGCAGCGTCGCCGAGGTGTACACGACCCTGACGGACCGGGAGCGGATCTTCGCGGAGCGCGGCCTGGACTCGATCGCGGCGTTCCGCCGGACCGGTGGCGCGGACGTGTTCCTGGTGGTCGACGGCTGGGGCACGGTCCGCAGCGACTTCGAGGACCTGGAGGCGACGATCACCGACATCGCCACCCGTGGCCTGTCCTACGGGGTGCACGTCGTGATCAGCGCCAGCCGGTGGATGGACCTGCGGCCGGCGATCCGCGACCTGCTCGGCACGAAACTGGAACTGCGCCTCGGCGACCCCACCGACTCGTACCTGAACCGCCGGATCGCCGCGAACGTGCCCGCCAAGGCCCCCGGCCGGGGCATCACCCCCGGTGGCCTGCACTTCCTGGGCGCGCTGCCCCGGCTCGACGGCCGGCAGGACGCGGCCGACCTGGCCGCCGGCTGCCAGGCGCTGGTCGCGGCGGTCAAGGCCTCCTGGCAGGGGCCGGCCGCGCCGCCCGTCCGGCTGCTGCCGTCCTCGGTCCCGTTCGTCTCCGGGAAGGCCGACGGGCTGCGGCTGCCGATCGGCATCGCGGAGGCCGACCTGCGCCCGGTCACGATCGACTTCGCGTCCGAGCCGCACCTGCTGCTGTTCGGCGACTCGGAGAGCGGCAAGTCCACGTTCCTGCGCTCGATCGCCCGGTCCATCGTGGAGCGCTACACCCCGGAGCAGGCCCGGATCATCCTGGTCGACTACCGCCGGTCCCTGCTGGGCGCGATCACGACCGACCACCTCATCGGGTACGGGACGAACACGACCACCACCATGGAGTTCACCCAGTCGGTCGCCGGCTACATGTCCAAGCGGCTGCCCGGCACCGACGTGACCGCCGCCCAGCTCCGCGACCGCAGCTGGTGGACGGGCCCGGAGTGCTTCGTCCTCGTCGACGACTACGACCTGGTCGGCTCCGGCGCGCTCGCCCCGCTCCTCGACTACCTGCCGCAGGCCCGCGACGTCGGGCTGCACCTGATCCTGACCCGGCAGATCGGCGGTGCGAGCCGCGCGCTGTACGACCCGGTCATCCAGCGCCTCCGCGAGCTGGCGTCCCCGGGGATCGTGATGTCCGGCAACCGGGACGAGGGCGTGCTGCTCGGCAACGTCCGGCCCGGTCCGCTGCCGCCCGGGCGGGGCTGGCTCGTCACCCGCCGCGGCGGCACCCAACTCGTCCAGCTCTCGCAGGTGACCTGATGTCGCAGCTCACGACCTTTCTCCGCCGGTCCTGGGTGCTCCGCGCCTTCTTCCGCCGGGCCGCGCTCGCCGCCCGCCTCACCCCGTGGCTGGCCCTCGCCGACCTGTCCCCGGCCCGGTCCGCGATCGAGCCGGTGCTGGCCCGCGCGGAGAGCGACCTGGAACGCCGCTACCTGCTGCTGGCCGCCGCCGCGGGCCGCACCGCCGAGGAGATCACCGCCTTCGCCGACCGGATCCGGGGCCGCTCCGACCACTGGCTCGACGGCCACCTGCGCCTGGTCGACCCGGCCATCCCGGGCACCGTGCCGATCGCCCAGTCCACGCCCACCACGTGCGGCTCCGTGTCGATCCTGATGACCCGCGCCCTCCTCGACCCGGTGTACGCGCTGTCTCTCACCGACTCGGACCTGCCCTTCGCCGACCGACTGGCCCAGGAGGAACGTCGGATCCACGACGCGACCAACCGGCTCTGGCCCCAGCGCCTCGGCACCTCCCCGTGGGGCGTGGCCGGCGCCCTGGGCCGCGCGTACGACTGGCGGCTCGTCGACGACACCGACCCGGCGAGCATCGGCGCGGCCCTCCGCGACGCGGTGGCGGCCGTCGAGGCAGGTCACCCGGTGCCGGTGCTGATCGGCGACGGGTACCCGCGACACTATGTCCTGCTCATCGGCCCGGAGTTGACCTTCTTCAACCCGTCCGGCGAGGTGGTGCACGTACCGCCCGAAGCGTTCCTAGCCGGCGATCTTGGCATACTCGGCTTTCGACACGTTCAGGGCATAGTGCTGCCCGCACGGGTTGACGGCATCCACTAACCTCGAAGGGGCGGCGGGAGGAGGGCACGCGATGATTCCCAACGAGAGCCCGGACTGGATCGGTAGCTACCAGGCCATCGACGTCGACATCACCTCCCTGCACGACTTCGCAGAGGTGGTCAGACGCGACCTCGAAGAGAACTTCAAGCAGGCGTGGAACGCCGACATCCGCCCCTACTTCGAACAGGGCGCCCAGATGGGCAACTCCTGCTACATCCAGGACCTCCTCAAGGTCCGCTCCTACTACGAGCGGTGCCTGAAGAAGATCGACGAGTCGATGGCCAACTTCTACCGGGGCACCGCCGCGATGGCCTCCGCCGCCGACCTGGTCGCCCAGCGCTACCAGGGCAGTGACGTGTTCTCCGCCGAGCTGCAGGACCGGGTCAAGCGCGACATCGACACCGCGCTGCCCCCGCCGCCGCCCGCGTCCGCCCCCGTGCGCCCGACCCCCGAGGTGGCCTGACCGTGGGTCGTTACGACAACCTCGACGCCGACGACATCCAGCAGATCATGTCGTACGAGCACGCCCCGCCGAACACCGCGCACTCCCTCGCCTGGCACCGCCTGACCCAGATCCTCGACCAGCACCGCGACAACCTCAGGGTCTACACCGAGCGCCTCGCCGCCCACTGGGACCCGGCCACCAACGTCGCCGCCGCCGCCTTCCTCTCCCACATCGAGGAACTCCGCGCCGCCCTCGACGCCTCCGCCCAGGTCACCATGACCAACTCGAACGCGCTCACCGACCTCGCCGGGCACATCACCACCACCCAGAAGCAGGTCACCAAGATCGCGAAGGACTACGGGCACCACAAGTCCGAGGACAAGGAACTGATCAACAACCTCAATCCGTGGTACGACGACCAGGCCCCCAAGGACAACACGCACGCCCGCGAGGCGCTGGAGAAGTTCGACCAGGCGAGCTTCGACACGTACATGCGCATGCAGCTGCCCCCGGAGTACATCCCCCCGGTCCTGGGCATCGATCCGAACGAACCCGGCACGGACGGCAGCTGGCAGCCGTTGAGCCCGATCGCTCCGCTCGTGACCCCGGTGCCGAGCCATCCCGGGCCGATCGCCAGTCCGGTCACCCAGCCGTGGCCGGGCCAGCCGGCTCCAGGGTTTCCAGGCCCCGGCGGCGGCCCCATCGTCGCCGGTGGCGGCCCGATCATCCAGGGTGGCGGCCCGGTTCCGATCACTCCGGCCCCTGTCACCCCGGGGCCACATCTGCCCACCGGCCCCGGCCCGACGGGCCCCGGACTTCCGGGCCTTCCCGGGCTGCCGCCGACCACCGGGCTCCCGGTCGGCCCCCACTCGCCGCCCGGTGGGCCCCCTGGCGGGTCGCGACGTCCCGGCCTGCTCGACAACCTGCCCAGCCGGCGCAGTGTCTCCCCTGTGGTCGGAGGCACCGGGGATGCCACCCCCGCCCGGCAGCCTCTGCGGTCCCGTCCTCCGGGCACAGTGCCGTCGATGCTGGGTGAGACCACCCGCCCGGCGGCCCCCGCCCAGTCCGTAGCCCCCGGCGAGCGTGGCCTCAGCGCACGGCCGAACCGGGGCGGCGTCATCGGCCAACCGTCCGGGGCCGGGATTCCGCCGACCGGCCGGGGTCCGCACCGGGGGATCGAGGGCGATGAGGACCACCGCTACAGCGACGTCTACGAGGACGACTTCTGGGGCAGCCGGCAGTCGGCACCCGCCGTGATCACCGGGCCGGGCGACCCGCGCCCGGTCGAGCCGGGGCCGACGAGGCCGATGCCCCCAGTCGAGCGGCCGGTCGGGGTGAGCCCGGTCATCGGCTCGCCCGGGGCTGACCGCCCCGTTGTCTCAGGCCCCGTGATCGGCGCTTCGATCCAGGGCGGCTCCAACTCGGGCCTGGGCGACGGGTCCATCCCGAGCGGCACCACCGCGCCGGGCCTGGTCGGCGCTTCCAGTCTCGAAGGTGCTCCGGCCCTGGATTCGACGGTCGGCGCGGCTGGTTCCACGGACACGGGGTCGGTCCGCGAGAGGCCCAGGTCCGACCTACCTCTGACTCCGTTCAACGCCGCCGGCCGCTTGCCGGAGTCCCCGGGTGCGACGGATCCCGGCCCGACGATCGGCCGGTCGCGAGGTAACCCCGTGCACGGCGACGCGGGATGACACTTCGCGGGGATTCCGAGCCTACTCGGTGGCACGCGGTGCGAGTCGTCGCCGGCCGGCGGGAGAACGTGTTCACGCCGCTCCGGGTCAAGAGGACTGACAGACGGCCCGCTGATGCCTATCGGGAAGCCCACCCGCAGGCGGCAGGCAACATCTACCCGGTAGTGGACCGCGGTCGATGAAACCTGACACGCCGCCCGCACCTGAACATGTGCCAGGCGAACGAAGCGCCCCTTTCGGCGATCACGACCTTCTCCGAGCAGCCCCCCGCAATGCCAGTGTCCGCCCCATTTCAACCCCGGACTCCCGACAGGGCGACGGCAGCCGCTGCCGTTCGAGCGCGCGCCGCCAATATGCAGCCCTGTTCCTCGACGCCCTGACCATCGCTCGAAGCGTCAGGGTCGACATCCTCGCCGCCACTCGTAGCGCTGCGCCAGGTCGTGGCGCCCACCCAGGGTGCGCGGCCCTACTCGTCGGCGTCCTGACCGCAGCTCGCAGCGCGAGAGTCCGCGTCCTCGCCGCCACTCGTCGAGCTGCGCCAGGTCGGAGCATCCGCCCGTGGTGCGCGGCCCTGCTCATCGGCATCCTCGCCGCCACGGCCATCCCCGGCGCGGCGTCAGCCGATCCGATCCGCGACGCCCAGTGGTACATCTCGGCGCTCCACCTTCCCGAGGTGCACGCCGTCAGCCGGGGGGCGGGTGTGACTGTCGCCGTGATCGACAGCGGGGTCAACGGCAGGCACCCGGATCTTTCCGGGACCGTCCTCAAGGGAGCGGACGCGGACCTGTCCGGCGAGGGCTGGACGGACGGTGGAGACCACGGCACGGGCGTCGCCTCCCTGGTGGCGGGCCACGGCCACGGCGGCTCCGACGGCGTCCTCGGCATCGCACCGGACGCCCGGATCCTTCCGGTCGGCCGGAGCACCTCCGCGCTGGACCGGGGTATGCCGAGCGCACGCATTCCGGCCGCCATCGACTACGCCGTCCAGCATGGGGCCAAGGTGATCACCTTCGCGTTCGTCGGCGGCGCGTTCGGGGAGCTGGAGGCGGCCATCCAGCGCGCCCAGGCCGCCGACGTGGTCATAGTCGCCGGCACCGGCAACGTCGGCGACCCCGGCACGGAGGGCATCGGCGGCATCAACTACCCGGCGAAGTACCCGGGCGTCGTCGCCGTCACCGCCACCGGCCGCGACGGCACCCTGGACCCGATCTCGGTCACCGGCACGGGCGTCGTCCTCGCAGCCCCCGGTGCCGACCTCAACGTGGCCAGCTCGACGGGCGGCTACCGGCACACTTCCGGTACGAGCCTCGCGACCGGGGTCACGGCCGGCGCGGTGGCGGTCCTGCGCGCGAAGTATCCGCAGCTCTCCGCCAGGGACACCATCGCCCTGCTCACCTCGACGGCCACGGACCGGGGCGCCCCGGGCCGCGACGCCCAGTACGGCTTCGGCGCTCTCGACCTGCTCGCCGCCCTCCGCAAGGGCCCGACGGCCGCCACCCCGACCGGCCCCGCGTTCACCCCGGCCCCTGCGGCCCCGCCCACCGGATCGTCGAACGCGCCGACGTTCGTCCTGGCCGGCATCGGCGTGGTGCTGGCGGCCTGGGGCGTACTGGTCGTCCTCATCCTGCGCCGCCGTCGCCGCCCGATCCCCCCGGGCCCACCGACCGGCCCACCCCCGGACGTCCTCCACCGCCCGAACTGACCCCGGGCCGGCCGTGCCCCGCCAGTACCCAATGATGGTTTTCAGGCCACGGCGGCAGCCGCATCCAACCGTGCCGGATCCGGATCCGCCCAGCTCCAGTTCGGATGCGCCCGATTCGTCAGCAGCACCAGCACCAACCGCCGCCCGGGCTCCACCACCAACGAGGTCCCCGTGAACCCGGTGTGCCCGAACGTCCGCGGCGAACTCAGCTTCCCCATGAACCACCCCTGGTCGAGCACCACGCCCAACCCGTGCGAGGACAACCGCCCCGGATGCACGGTGTCCACGGCCGGCAGCCCCGCATTGGCGTTGCCCAGCATCCGGCGCACAACCCCTTCAGACAACAACCGTTTTCCCTGGTACTGCCCGCCGTCCAGCAACAGTTGCCCCACCACCCCCAGGTCGGCGGCGGTACTGAACACCCCGGCGTGCCCGGCCACCCCGCCCAGGATGTTCGCGACATCGTCGTGCACCACACCGCGCAGCAGCCCCCGCGAGGACCGGGCGTCGGTGGCCACGATCCGCGACCGGTCGGCCCACTCCAGGGGCCGGAACCCGGTGTCCCGCAGCCCCAACGGGCCGGTCACCCCGGAACGTAATGCCTGGTCGAGGGGCTGTCCGCCGACCTTCTCGACGAGGTACCCGAGGACCTGCACGCCGACACTCGAGTACCGGAAGGCCTGCCCGGGCGTCCCGGCGAGTGCGGAACCCAGGACGGCGGCCCGGCGCGCGGCCGGCCCGGACAGCCCGGTGACGTTCGCGCCCTCGACCAGGCCGCTGGTGTGGGTCAGCAGCATCGCCACGGTCACGGGCCGCTTGCCGGGTCCGTCGAACTCGGGCAGGTGGTCGACCACGGGCGCGCCGAGGTCGAGGGCGCCCCGGTCGACGAGTTGGAGGGCGAGCAGGGCGGTGAAGACCTTGGTGACGGAGGCGAGGTCGAAGATGGCGTCCGGGCGCATGGGGACGCGGCGGGCCGGGGGCAGTTCGACGGGGCCGGCGTCGTAGCGGACCGCGTCGCCGAGGGCCACGTGCCCGGTGACCGCGCCGTCGCGCCGGACCAGGGCGACGGCTCCGGCGAAGGCGGGGTGCTGCGGGTTCTCCCTGGTGGGTGACAGGTGCCGGGTGAGGGCGGCGGTCAGTTTCGGGCCCAGGCCGGTGGCCGCGACCGGGGCCGGGGCCGCGCTGGTGGGGGCGGCGGACGGCGCGGCCGACGGGGACGGCGCGGGCGTCGGGGTGGCGGGCCCGGCGGCCGGGGCCTTCCGGGGCGGGCCGCCGCAACCGGCCACGGCCAGCGAGGCGAGACCGGCCCCGAGGACCGAGCGGCGGGCTACTGACATGCGCAGATCCTCACACCGCCGCGACCGGGCGCCAAACCCGGGCGCCTACTCCCCCGCGCTCACACAGGGCGAGGACCCGGCGATGAACAACCCGTCCCCGCTGTACCCGGCGTCGACCTTCACCACGAACCCGTCCGGCGTCTGGACGACCACCCCGGGCGCCCCGCTCCCCCGGTCGTCCCGCAGCACGGTGTACCGCAGCCCGGCCCAGTACCCGGCGAGGGTGTCGAACACGGCGGCGTGCCCGGCCCGGGGCACCTCCAGCAGCGCGTAGTTGTGTTCGACGTTCACCCCGGTCCCGTCCCCCTTGACCAGCCCGTCGCAGGGCACGGAGTTGAACAGCGCCTGGCGCATCGTGGGGCGCGGGCTCAACTGGCCCACCGCGTCGGCGATGTAGTGCTCGATCCGCTCGGCGGCCTGTCCCTCGTTCATCGTCGAACCCTCTCCGGTCGAGCAGGCGGCGGTCAGGAACGCCGCCAGGAGCAGCCAGGCGCTAGCGGACGTCCGCATAGTGCCCGGTCACGATCCTGGCGATGTTCTCCCGGGACCGGTTGTGCTCGTCCCAGTATTGCGAGTGCGCGTTGGTGTCGATGCCGGACGGCACGCTCACGGTGCCGACATGGTGGCCGAAGATGTCGATGGAGAAGTTCTTCTTCTTGATCAGGGGGTCGCCGGGGTCGCTGGTGAAGACCTGACCCCCGAATCTCTCGGTACTGGGGTTGGTGCCGAACACCAGGTCCGCCTTCGGCGTGAACGGATTCGACGCGTACTGGATCGGGTCGTTCTTCGCCGTCGACGACCAGACATGGTCCCCGCCGACCCCGAGGTCCGGGGCGCGGTCCACGCCGACCCCGGGGCTGCCCACGAAGATCAGGTCGTCGACGAACCCGCAGTGCTCGCGGGCCGCGTACCCGACCGTGGTGGAGCCGTAGCTGTGGCCGATGATCGAGGCGTGCGAGGGGACTCCGTCGTGGGTGACCCGCAGCCCGTTCTGGAACCGGCTCAGGTCCGTCTCCGCCCCCTTCGCGTACTTGTCGCTGGTCGCGGCGAGCAGGTTGTCCGGCGCGTCGTACCCGAGCCACATGACGGCGGCCGTCCGGCGGGTCGGGTCGAGCTTGTTCGCGTCGAACGCCATCCGGTCGGCGCGCGCGATGTCGCCGCCCACCTTGGACAGGTCCGCCCCGGTCCCGGGCAGGTACGTGACGACGTTGTCCGCCTCGTCCGGATTGCCGACCGCGATGACGGCCCGGCCGTCGTGCGCGGTGTCGACGCCGAGCAGGTAGGCCCGTTGTTCCGACCCGTCGGCGCCGCGCGGGGAGTTGACGAGCCGGTCGTCGAGCGCGTCGAGGCCCTTCAGGGTGCGCCGGATGCCGTCGAGTTCCTTCTTCTCCGCCCCGGACAGGTCGCCGCGCGCCTCCAGCTCGGCCCGGCGGGCGCCCAGGGTCTCGCGGCGCTGCTCCAGGACGAGCCGGTTGGCCAGATCCCGGTCGGCGGCCGGTATGCCGTCGAGCCAGCCGACCAGCTCCGGGTGCCGGGTGATCAGGAACCGGCGCTCGGTGTCCGACAGGCCGCGCCACCACTCCCGGACGGCCGCCGGGCTGGTACCGCGCGCGGGCACCGACGCCAGGGGCACCGCGGTCAGGGCGGTGCCGTTCCCCGGTACCAGCTGGATCAGGCCCTGCGCGGTGTGGTTGTCGGACTCGGCCGCGACCCGCAGCGCCGCCTCGAACTCCCGGACCAGCCCCTCGACCCGGCCGGGCTCCACGGCCCCGGCGGGGGTGATCGTGCCGTCGTCGGCGACCGTGGCGGGCAGGGCGAGGGCCCGGGTCAGCGCGGAGTGCAGCATGCCCTTGGCCTTGAGGACCTGCTCGTGGTGCGCGTCGAGCAGGGTGGCCACCTGGCGCAGCGGCACCTGGTTGTCCTCGACGTCCACCCGGATCCGGTCCAGGTGCGCGCGGGCGGCGACCCCGGCCGTGCCTTCCCAGCCCTGGAGCGGTCTGGTGTCCCGGATCAGGTCGTCGGCCTGGGTCTCCATCGCCGCCGCCAGGCCCGTCCAGGCGGCGGCCGCGGTCGAGTACAGCGCCGGGTCGGCGTCCCGGAGCTGCGCGAACGTGACCACTACGGCCGCCCGAACCGGGAGGACACCCCGGCGTCGGTCCGGTCGTACTCCTCGGCGGCGGTGGTCAGCCGCGCGCCCGCGTCGACCGCCCGGTGCGAGAGCACCTCGGCGTAGTCGGCCCAGGCGTCGACCACGGCGCGCAGGGTGCCGACCGTGGCCCAGCCGGGCTGGTCCGCCGGGCACAGGGCGGCCCGGGTGCCATCGAAGTGCGTCTTGATCCTGCGCCCGGTCGCCGCGACGGCCACCCCGACGCTCCTCAATGCCTGAGTGTCCACTGTCACCTGTGGTTCGGCCATGGCCGATGGTACTGACTAGGCGCAATTCCCCGTGCTGGTCGCCGCCGTCCGGGTCCGGCCCTCGTTGGCGACGCTGGCCGCCTCGGTCGCGGTGACCGCGAATCCGGTGGTCTCGTCGTCGGCGGCGGCGGCGAAGATGACCCCGTAGACCGCGCCGGTGGGCGAGATCAGCGGGCCGCCGGAGTTGCCGCTGCGCACCTCGGAGCGGATCGTGTAGACCTCGCGGACGACCGTGCCCGAGTTGTAGATGTCCGGGCCCTTGATGCTCCGGGAGTCGCGGACCCGGGCGGGCTTCGCCGTGTACGGCCCGTCGAGCGGGTAGCCGAGCACGATGGCGTCCTGGTTGCCCGCGGCGGGCGCGGTGGCCCAGGGCAGCACCGGGGCGGTCAGGCCGGGCACGTAGATGACGGCGAGGTCCTTCAGCGGGTCGTACGCCACGACGGTGCCCGACTTCTTCACGCCGCCGCCCGCGTCGATGGTGATCTTCTTGGTGCCGGCGACCACGTGCGCGTTCGTCATGACGTGCTCCGGCGCGTACACGAAGCCGGAGCCCTCGATCCGCCGCGAACAGCTCGGCGCGTCACCCAGCACCTTGACGACGGAGCTGCGCACCCGGCGCACCACCTCCGAACCGGCCAGCGACCCGTTCGGCTCGCTGACCTCGGGCACCACGGTCGGGGTCAGCCCGCCGAAGACCTCGGGGAAGCCGTTGGTGTTGACGGTGTCGCGCAGTTCCTTGTAGATGCCCTTGATCGGGTCGGGCATGACCGCGTTCACCGTACTGACGATGCTGCTGTTCCGGATGGCGCTCGACAGCCCCGGCACCGAGGACGAGGCCAGCGGGGCGGTCACCATCCACGCGACGAGCAGCACGGCGACGATGGACACCAGCGCGCCGCCGATGTCGTCGAGCACCTGGACGCCGCTGTCCCGGATGCCCTGCCGCAGCCGGGAGCCCAGCCACGCGCACAGCGCCTGGAGCAGCAGCGCGATCGCGAAGATGACCCCGAGCGCGGCCAGGACCCGGACGGTGGGGCTGTCGAAGTAGACCGCGATGGACGGGGCCACCTGCAGGCCCAGCAGCGCGCCGCCGAAGAAGCCGACGAAGGACAGGATCCCGATCACGAAACCCTGCCGGTAGCCGTTGATCGCGAAGAGCAGCGCGAGGACGACGAGGATGATGTCGACAAGGTGGCCGGGCATGACGCCAGGCTATCTCAGCTCGGCAATCCGGTCCTGATCCCAGGGAACGGACCATTGCGCGATATCCAGGAGCACTGACAACACATTGGCCGTGAACCCCCAGACCTGCATACCGGCCACCTCGAACGCGGCGGAGACGTAGCCGCTGGAGTGCCGGACCCGGGTCCGGTGCGCGGGGTCGACCAGATCATGGATGGGTACCCGCACCACGCGGGCCACCTCGCCCGCGTCCACCGGGCCGACCGGGTGCGGCGCGTGCCACCAGGCGAGCACCGGGGTGACGACGTAGTCGCTGACCGGGATCCACAGGTCAGGCAGGTGGGTGAGCACCTCGACGCTCGCCGGGTCCAGCCCCACCTCCTCCTGGGCCTCGCGGAGCGCGGTGACGGCGGGGTCGGTCTCGCCCTCGTCCGCGGCGCCGCCGGGGAAGGCGGGCTGGCCGGCGTGGTTGCGCAGGGTCGCGGCCCGTTCCAGCAGCAGCACGTCGGCCCAAGGGGCGCCCGTGGGGAGCCCCGCGGAGGTCAGCGCCCGCGTCCCGGGGACGTCCGGCCGGTCCGGTTCCGTCGGAGAGGGGACAGCCTTGGTGTCGGGAGTCGGACCCACCGCGGGGCCGAGCAGGACGAGGACCGCGCTCCGCCGCCCACCCGTCTCCGGCGGCCCGTACCGCGTGAAGTCCGCCGTGGTGGAACCGTTGATCCGCTCCACGAGGGGCGGCAGCCAGTCGGGCAGGTCGGTCACAGGTGCTCCTCGACCAGTGCGCCGAGGGCCGCGTCGTCCAACGCGGGCCCGGTGTAGGTGTGCGTGACCCGGCCGTCGGCGGCCACGAACAGGGTGATCGGCAACAGTGATCTGCCGACGGACTTCTGCAACCTGCCGGCGGAGTCGTACAACATGGGGAATGTGATCTTCAGGTCCTTGGCGGTGTCGAGCGCGCGGGCCCGGTCGTCGAGGGTCACGACGCCCAGCACCCGCACCTGGTCCTTGTCGGCCAGCCGCTGGAACGCGGGCAGCTCCTGGCGGCACGGCGCGCACCACGAGGCCCACAGGTTGACGACGGCCGGGCCGGTGACGGTGCTGGCCGCGCCGCCGGTGAAGCAGGGCAGCTCCATGCCGGCGCCCGTGGCCGGCGCGCAGGCGGCGAACCAGGTCTCCTCCTGGGCTGCGGGCTCGCCGGGCCCGGCGGGCGAGGAGCAGGCGGCGGCCGCGACGAGTGTCATCAGCGCCGCCCCGACGACCCGGGCGGCTCTCACAGCTCGATACCCGCCCGCTCGGCGATCTCCTTGACCCGCTCCCCCTTCAACAGCCGCACGGCCACCTCCGGATCCGTCGGCCCCACCCCGAACGACGGGCACATGGGCGCCAGCGAGCACGCCCCGCACGCCGGCTTGCGCGCGATGCACACCCGCCGGCCGTGGAAGATGATCCGGTGCGAGAGCATCGTCCAGTCCCGACGCTCGATCAGCGCGCCGATCTCGTGCTCGATCTTCACCGGGTCGGTGGAGGTGGTCCACCCGAACCGGGTCGCCAGCCGCTGGAAGTGGGTGTCGATGGTCAGCCCGGGCACGCCGAAGCCGTCGCCGAGCACCACGTTCGCGGTCTTGCGGCCGACGCCGGGCAGGGAGACCAACTCGGCCATGGTGCCGGGCACCTCGCCGGCGAACCGGTCGACCAGCCCCTGGCCGAGCCCGATGATCGAGGTGGCCTTGTTCCGGTAGAAACCGGTCGGCCGGATGATGGCCTCCAGCTCGGCGCGGTCGGCGGCCGCGTAGTCCTCGGCAGTCCTGTACTTCGCGAACAGGGCCGGGGTGGTCAGGTTGACCCGCACGTCGGTGCACTGCGCGGACAGGATCACCGCGACGGTCAGCTCCAGCACGTTGGTGAAGTCGAGTTCGCAGTGCGCGTCGGGGTGCAGTTCGGCGAGTTCCCGGGTGATCCGGCGCGCGCGGCGCTTCAACGCGAGCGGGGTCTCCACCGGGGCCGAAGCGGGCACGTGCGAGGGTCGACGCCGCCGGGCGGGCCGGACGGGTGAGTCAGTCACCCCCCGAGCCTACTGGGGCGTCAGTGCCCCGTCGTCGCCGATCGTCGGCGCGCTGGCCTTCAGGTCGGCCTTCGACAGGTCCCGGATCAGGGTGAGGGCCTGCTTCTTCGGGTCGATCGACGGGTACCCGCCCTCGACCATCACGGTCGGCAGCACCGTCCCGGACACCCAGGTGCCGTCGGCGCGCAGGGTCGCGGACACCACGCCGCCGATCCCGGCCGGTCCGGCGCTGGACAGCACGCGGTACCCGGAGAAGTTGCCCAGCGAGTACGCGATCAGCCTGCCCTTGTAGAACTCCATCCCGCGCAGCACGTGCGGCCCGTGCCCGATGATCAGGTCGGCTCCCGCGTCGACCATGCCCCGGGCGAACTTGATCGGGTCGCCCCGGTTCTCGCCGAGGAAGTTCTCGGTACCCGGCTTGACGTGCGCGTACGCGGCCCCCTCGGCCCCGATCTGCATCTGTACGACGACCAGGTCGGCCTGGGTGGCGGCCTTGCGGACCAGCTCGGCGGCCTTGGGGACGTCGAGGAGCGAGGCGCCCCAGGAGTACGGCGAGAAGCCCAGCACCGCGATCTTCAGGCCCTTGGCCTCGACCAGGGTGATCTCCCCGGGCCCGCCGGTGGGCCGGAGCCCCTGGCCGGTGAGCGTGGTCCGGGTGTTGGCCAGCCCGGCCGGGCCCATGTCCAGGGTGTGGTTGTTGGCCAGGTTGAGCACCTGGAAGCCGGCCGCCTTGAGGTGGGTGGCGTAGCTCGGCGGCAGCCGGAACGCGAAGCAGCCCTCCTCGGGCTTGCCGTCGACGACCTTGCACTTCTTGTGCCCGGTGTCCTCGGTGAGCGGGCTCTCCAGGTTGCCCATGATCAGGTCCCCGGCGAGCGGGGCCCGCTGGAAGAAGTCCCTGCCGGCGTTCGGGGGCAGCAGGCCCGGGGCCGCGCCCATGATCACGTCGCCGGTGCCGGTGATGGTGACCGTGGGCGGCTCGGCGGAAGGTGTTACCGAAACGGTAGCGGACTCCCTCGATGGCACACCGGCCGAAACCGGCTTCTTCGGCTCATCTGTGTCGATGGCGAACCCGGCGACGACCACGCCGACGCCGATCAGCATCACGGTCACCAAGCCTGTGACCAGCCATTTCTTCTGACCTGCCGCCATCGGGCACTCCTCTCTCAGGCGGCGCACTCTAACCTCTGGTCTTTTAGAAAGAGTTCAGCAATACTCGGCTGGTGTCGCAGATAACCATCGCCATCGTCGGGGCCGGCAGCCGCGGCGGCTCGTACGCGAACTGGGTCGCCCGCCATCCCGAGCACGCCCGGGTGGTCGCCGTCGCCGAGCCCCGCGTGGAGTACCGGGACAAGCTGGTCACCGAGCACGACGCCGAGCCGTACGCCGACTGGCGCGAGATCATCGCCCGGGGCGAGCGGATCGCCGACGCCGTGGCCATCTGCACCCAGGACGCCGACCACCTGGAGCCGGCCCTGGCCTTCGCCGCCGCCGGGTACCACATCCTGCTCGAGAAGCCCCTCGCCCCGACCGAGGACGAGTGCCGGCAGATCGTCGCGGCCTGCGCCGAGGCCGGCGTCATGCTCGCCGTCTGCCACGTGCTGCGCTACACGCCCTACACCGCCCTGGTGAAGCACGCCCTGCCCCGGATCGGGAAGATCGTCAGCGTCCAGCACCTCGAACCCGTCGGCTTCTGGCACCAGGCGCACTCGTTCGTCCGGGGCAACTGGCGCAACACCGCCGAGTCGACGTTCATGCTGCTCCAGAAGTCCTGCCACGACATCGACTGGCTGCAGTACGTCGTCGGCGCGTCGATCAGCCGGGTGTCCAGCTTCGGCGGGCTCGCGCAGTTCACCCGGGAGAACCAGCCCGCGGGCGCGGCCGACCGGTGCACCGACTGCGCCCTCACCGACTGCTCCTACGACGCGCGGAAGATCTACCACCGGTTCTACGACGAGGGCAAACGCGCCTGGCCGCTCACGATCCTCACCCCGGAGCCGACCCGCGAATCCCTCGACGAGGCGCTCCGCGAGGGCCCCTACGGCCGGTGCGTCTACGCCTGCGACAACGACGTGGTCGACCACCAGGTGGTCGCGTTGGAGTTCGAGGGCGGCGCGAGCGGCGTGTTCACGATGACCGCGTTCAACGAGCAGGCCCACCGGAAGACCCGCATCTTCGGTACGCACGGCGAGCTCGACGGCGACGGCGAGACCGTCCGGGTCTTCGAGTTCGCGACCCGCACCTGGGAGACGGTCGACGCGGGGGCCGTCGGCGACGCCAGCGCGTCCGGCGGCCACGGCGGCGGCGACGACGGCATCATGGCCGCCTTCACCACGGCGCTGCGCACCGGCGACCCGACCCACATCCGCAGCGGCGGCGAGGCCTCCCTGAACTCGCACCTGGCGGTGTTCGCCGCCGAGCGGGCCCGTCTCCAGGGGACCGTCGAGACCATCCGATAGGGACCAGTTTCATCGATGGCTGTGGCGGGCAAATGGTAGGGTGCCGGCCATGGCGCAGGTCGAGTTCAGTCCGGACGAGCTCGACGGGTTCGCCGCGCTGCTCGACGGGCAGGACACCAACCTCGACGCCCTCAGCAGGTACGCGGACGTGACCTGCCGGGCCCTCCCCGACATGGGTGACCTCCGCGCGCCCCTCGACGGGCTCGGCGAGGCACACGCCCGGGTGCTCCAGGACAGCCAGTCCGGGCTGGGCCGCACCGCGCACTGGCTGACCCGCGCCGCCCGGGAGTACCGGGCGCGGGACTCCGAGGCGGCGGCCAGCCTGGACAGACTCCGGGGGTCCGCGTCGTTCACCGTGCCGGGGCCACGCTCCGCGCCGGCCCGGGACCGTCTGCTCCGGTACGACGGCACCCTGGCGCTGCCGGTGCCCGAGTTCCACCGGCACGAGCGGCTCGCCCGCACGGAGCAGCGCCTCGCCGAGCACACCGAGCTGTGGTACAGGCTGACGAACGACCACCTCCCCGCCCTGGTCACCGCCCCGCTGGCCGGCCGGATCGAGCGCCTCGGCTGGCTGGCGACCGCCTACGCCACCCTCGGCGCGGGCACCACCGCCGTCCTCGACACCGTCGGCCCGGGCCTGCCCGGGTGGCGTACCCCGGCGGGCGCGGAGTTCGAGAGCCACCTGCACCGCTGGCGGACGGGCCTCGCGGGCCTCGTCGAGCTGGACCGCGCGATCGCCGCCGAACTGGGCCGGGTGTCCGCCGAGGCGACCAGGTCCGCCGAGGTCGTCCTCGACCTCGCGGACGACCTGCTCGACGGCCCGCTGCCCCGGCTGCGCGCCCTGGTGTACCCGGACCGCAGCCTGCAGATCTGGCTCGTCCCGGCCCAGACCCAGGAGATCTACACGGAACTGCGCCGGGGCCTGGCCCTGCTCGCCGAGATCGGCACGGCCCTCGCCGGCGTGGAGCGGGCCTTCACCGCGCTGGCCGACCAGCTGGGCCAGTGGCGGGGCACCTGCGAGTCGCTGCTGTCGAGCGCGGGCCGGCCGGCATGAGGCCCGAGGACCGCGAGCGCCCGGGGGCCGTGGAGTCGTTCGCGGCGAACCCCTCAGCCATGGAGACGGGAGCAGCGGGAGTGGATCTGTCCTCCTCGACGTACGACAGCCAGCTCGCCCAGCTCGGCCAGTGGGCGAAGGAGGGCTGGCACTGGGACGACATCGAGTCCCGGGTCTACGACCTCTTCGACATCCCGCAGCACCACCGGCCGACGGAGTAGCCGCCTAGCCCCAGGCGCGCGGCCGGGCCAGCCAGTCCTTGCCCCCGGCCAGCACCGCCGAGTGCACCGCCCGCGCCACCCGCGCACCCCACTCCGACCGCGGCCCACCGTACGGCTCCGGATCACCCGCCACCGGACAAAGCAGACACGAGGCGTCACTGGCGGTACCCGTCGCCGCGATCCCCAGCTCCCAGATGGCCTGCGCCTTGGCCTCCGCGACCGTGGCCACCGCGTTGACCAGCGCCGCGTCCGACAGCCGCACCGGCAGGAAGCACACGATGTTGACCGTCCCGGGCGTCAGCCGCCGGAGGTGCCCGTCCGGCGCGGCGGCCCACGCGGGAGCCCCCAGCCCGACCGTCACGTGCGCCGAGACCCCGCCGTCGACGGCCGAGACCACGTCGCGCACGTCCACCCCGGTCAGCAGCCCCACCCCGGGGCCGGTCAACCCGAGGCCGGCCGCGAGCTCGCCGACGTGCGCGGCGGGGTCGGAACGGCTGTAGGACATGGGGACCGTCGCGTTGAGCACCCAGTCCCGGACCCCCAGACCGCCACCGTGCACGCCGCTGGAGACGGCCGTCATGGGAGCGGGGAGCCGCCAGTACAAAATGGGTATCTGGGACCCGGACTCGGGCCGGGAGGTGAGTTCGCCGTCCACGGCCACATAGTGGCGTACGGGGAAAACGACCTTGATCGTGGGTGCTGGCCCGTTTCCGACAACGATGGGCCTAGACTCGACTCGCGCGGGCACACCTGCGCGAGTGGAGGTTGCAGACGATGGATGAGGTACTGGGTCGCAGCGGGATCTTCCAGGGGGTAGATCCGGAGGCCGCCGAGGCGCTCGCGAAGGACATGGAGTACATCGACGTCCGCAAGGGTGACGTCGTGTTCAGCGAAGGTGAGCCTGGGGACAGCCTGTACATCGTGCTGTCCGGCAAGGTGAAGATCGGTCGCCGGGCTGTGGACGGGCGACAGAACCTGATCGCGGTCATGGGCCCTAGTGACATGATCGGCGAGCTCTCACTGTTCGACCCCGGGCCGAGGACGGCGACCGCGACAGCGGTGACCGACACTCGTCTGTCCCGGCTGCGCAAGCAGGCCCTGCGTCCGTGGCTGACCAACCGGCCGGAGATCGCCGAGCAGCTGCTCCGCGTTCTCGCCCGCCGGCTCCGCCGCACCAACGACGCGCTGGCCGACCTGATCTTCACGGACGTGCCCGGCCGGGTCGCCAAGAACCTGCTGCAGATGGCCAGCCGGTTCGGCACCCGCGACGGCGGCGTCCTGCGGGTCACGCACGACCTCACCCAGGAGGAGTTGGCCCAGCTGGTCGGCGCCTCCCGGGAGACCGTGAACAAGGCTCTCGCGGACTTCGCGTCCCGGGGGTGGCTGCGGCTCGACGGCAAGAGCGTGATCATTCTGGACCCCGAGCGTCTCGCTCGCCGGGCCCGCGTCTGACCGCACGGCAACACGAGGAGCCGCAGGGGTGACCCTGGCGGCTCCTCGCCGTGCCTGGCCGGCGGCTCCCGCCGGAAGTCCACGATCAAGAGCAGGTTCATCCCCTGTTACGCCGTGCGACTCCCCGGGTTCCGGCGCGCCTCCCCCTTTCAGGCAGAATCGCGTCCTTCCTGGTCAACTACGTGGAAGCCGCGCGGGCAGATCATTTAAGGTCGGAACGCGCCGCCCCGCGCCAACATCCAGGAGCAGTGACGTGTCCGACCCCGTCGAGGGAACCCCGCAGCCCGCCGCCTCCCCGGGATCCGGGTCCGGCCGGGCCATCGGCCTCGCCACCGTCCCTCGGCCCCCCGGCTACCAGGATCCGGTCCTCGCGGCCGTCCCGGCCCAGCGCTCGGCCGTGACCCCGGCACCTGTCCGGACCCCTGCGCCGGCTCCACCGGCCTCCAAGTTCCGCGTCTTCGGCGAGGTCGTCCTGCGCCGCGCGATCGGCGGTCTGATCGTTCTCGCGGTCATCGCGGTGGTCACCTACACCTGGAACCACTTCCACCGCTGACCCGTCGGTCCACGGTGCCGGGCTTCGGGCTGCACCGGTCCACGGTGCCGGGCAGAGCCGCCGCTCCAGCGTCCACCGTGCGGGGGCCTCTTCCGGCTCCGCCGATCGACCATGCTGGGCGGACGCTCCAGGCTGCACCGGTCCACGGTGCCGGGGGAAGCCGCCGCTCCGGGCTCCACCGGGGACGATCGGGGCGGTTCCCACCTCCCGCCCGGCCGTGCCCCGTCACTGGGCCGGGCTGGTCGCCCCCGGTGACACGAGCCCCGGACCCGCCGTCGACGCATCCGTCAGCGAAGCCAGCAACGCGTCGCTCGCGGGCCGCTCGGCCAACTGCTGCGTCGAGTACGCCAGCTCCACGGCCCGGGTCGCCGCCTCGCGGGCCTCCGCCAGCTCCCCGGCTGCCGCCAGAGCCGCCGCCAGAGCCCTCTGGGCCACGATCCGGCTCCGCAGCTCCTCCACGGGCGACTCGGCCGCCCAGCGCGCGTGCGCGACCGCCTCGTCGATCCTGCCGGCCTGGAGCAGGGCCTCGGAGTAGTGCGCGACGGCCTGGGTGCGCGGCAGGAGCAGCGACGGGCAGGCGGCGCACGCCGACACCTCCTCCAGGAGCTCCAGCGCCCGGCCGACGTCGCCCTGGGCGCGCCGGGCCTCGGCGAGGAGGACGAGCGGGCCGACCCGGGCGGCGTCCTGGGCGTCGTACGTCGAGACGAGTTTGAGGGTCTGGAGCGCCTCCTCCTCGGCGGCGGCCACGTCCCCGAGTTCGAGGCGCACGTAGCCCCGGATGGTGCGGGCCATGCCGATCAGGAGGGGGTGGCCGGCGCGGGTCGAGTACGCCTCGGCCTCGTTGAGCAGGTCCACGGCCTGGGCGGGCTCGGCGAGGCCCCGGGCGACGACCCCGCGCACGATCATGGCGAGGCCCCGGCCCCAGTCGTCGTCGGTGGCGGCGAAGTCCCGGTACGCGCGCCGGGCCTCGCGGTCGGCCTCGGCCAGCTCGCCCAGCTCGGCCGCGGCGAACGCCTCGACACTGCGCAGGGTGCCCACGGCCCAGTGCTCCCCGACCCGCTCACCGAACGGCAGGAAGGCGGTGGCGAGCCGGCGGGCCTCGGCGAGCTTGCCGCCGAGGAGGCGCGCGAAGGCCGTCGTACCCCTGATCCAGGCTCTGCCGACCGGGTCGTCGAGCTCGGCGAACAGTCGGGCGGCCCGGCCGAGCACGGTGTCGGCCGCGTCGAAGTCGCCCCGGGTGGTGGTGACCCAGCCGAGGTGTTGCAGCGCCCAGGCCTGGTTGCGGCGGTCGCCGGAGTCCACGGAGACCTTGTGCGCGGCCTCGAACCGGGCGGCGGCCTCGGTCAACTGGCCGGCGAGGTAGTCGGCCATCCCCAGCCGCAGCAGCGCCTCCGCGCGCTGGGTGGGGATGTTCGCGGCCTCCGCCCCGGCGAGCGCGGCCGTCCACAGCCGGACGGCCTCGTCCGCCGCGCCGAGCACCCGGTGGGCGCGGCCGGCGAGGAGCTGGGCCTGCACCCGGACCAGCGGGTCGGGGTCGGTCAGCACGGGGCCGACGTGGTCGAGCGCGTCGTGCGGCCGGGCGAGCTGGAGCAGGGCCCGGGCGTAGGTGACCTGGTCGGAGGCCGACAGGTCGCCGCCGGACAGGGTGGCGGCGCGCTCGGCGTACCGGGCGGCCTGGGTCGGGTCCCCGCCGGACACCGAACGGCGGGCGAGCCGGCCGAGCGCGGCGACCCCGAGCCGGGTGACGCTGGGCCGGTTGGGCGCGTCGTCGTCCTCGCGCAGGCCCATGGCCCGGCCGAAGTGCACGGCCTGCTCGGCGTGCTCGGCGATGAACAGGTCGACGTCCACGGCGGACATGCCGGCCGGCGGGGAGGCCGACACCCAGCGGGCCAGCTCCGCGTGCCGTTCGGCCTTGTCGGCCATTCCCACGCCCGCGTACGCCGCCTGGCGCATCAGGGGGGTGGTGAACGAGAAGCCGTACCGCAGGCGGCGCAGCATCCGTCGGCTGAGCAGCTCCTCCAGCACCGGTTCGAGTTCGGCCTCGGGGGTGCCGAGCAGCGTCTCCAGCGCCCCGGACGGCACGGTGTCCCCGACAACCGCCGCGGCCCGGAGCACCGACCTCGACTCCGAAGGCAGCGCGTCGATCCGGGCCGCGAGCACCGCCGCCAGGTCCCGCGACAACAGCCGCCCGTCCAGCGACCCCGGTTCCAGCGTCCACTGGTTGTCCACGGAGGTCAGCAGCCCGCGCTCCTGGAGCAGGGTGACCAGCTCGGCGAGGTAGAACGGGTTGCCCAGCGCGGTGGCGAGCAGCTTGTCCTCGTCGGCCTGGGCGAGCCGGCCCCCGGACAGGTACGCCGACAGCAGCCGGGCCGCGTCGGCCCCCCGCAGCGGGGACAGCGCGTGCACCTCGGCGTCGGAGATCCGGCCGAGCACGCCGGCGGTCCGGACCAGCTCGGGGCGGCCGAGCAGCAGCACGAGCACCGGTCCGCTGAGCCGGGACAGCATGGCCCCGAGCGCGTCGATGCTCTGCGGGGTCGCGTCGTGGGCGTCGTCCACCTCGACGAGCAGCGGGGTCTCGGTGGCCAGCGCGGACAGCAGGGTGGCGACGGCGGCGGGCACCGCCTCCTCCTCGGACTGCTCCCGGCCGAGCCGTTCGGGCTGCATGACGGGCAGTTCGCCGAAGCCGAGGAGGGCGAGCAGCAGGTCGATGCTGATCGGGTCCTTGGCCTTGCCGCTCTTCGCGAGCCGTTCGGCGACCCGGCGGAGCCGTTCCTCGGCGACGCCCTTGGTCAGCCCGGGGTGGGTGTTGCTGTCCTCCGGGTTGAGCCCGATGGCGACCCGGACCAGGTCGGCCAGCGGTGCCAGTCGGCGACGCTCGCCGTAGGCCGCGCAGCGCACCGACAGGGTCCGGGTGCCGCGCTTGGCCGCCTTGCGGGCCGCCTCGGCCGCGAACCGGCTCTTGCCGACCCCGGCCTCGGCGGTGACCACGAGGATGCGGGGCTCGCCCCGGTCGATGACCTCGGACAGCCGGTCGGTGACCCGGCCCAGGTCGGTCTCCCGGCCGAGGAACGCGGCCTCGTCGCTGAAGCCGAGCCGTTCGCGGTCCATGGGGGCGTCGAGGAGGCCGAGCAGTTCGTAGGTTTCGACGGGCTCGCGTTTGCCCTTCAGCTTCAGCGGGTGCAGTTTCCGCCACGCGGCGATCCGCCGGGTGTCCGCGGCCGTGTACTCGCCCGCGTAGGCGGTGCCGATCGCCGCCGCGTCGCCGATCCGGGCGGCCGTGTTCACGGTGTCGCCGATGACCGTGTACTCCACGCCGGCCTGGACCCCGGCCACCACCTCGCCGGTGTTCAGGCCGATCCGCAGCCCCATCGGGACGCCGCCGCCCTGCTCGTCGTCCAGCACCCGCCGGACGGCCCGCTGCATGGCCAGGGCGGCCCGGACGGCGCGCTCGGTGTCGTCCTCGTGCGCGACGGGCGCGCCGAACACGGCCATGATGCCGTCGCCGGTGAGCTTGTCCACGTGCCCGCCGAACGTCTTGACGGCACCGGCCAGCGCCGCGAGCACCCGGTCGGTGACCGCCCCCACCCGTTCGGGGTCGCGGTCCTCGGACCAGGCGGTGAAGTCGGACAGGTCACCGAACAGCACGGTGACGATCCGGCGTTCGGTGACGGGCAGGACGGCCTCGGCGGCCGGGAGCGCGGTGCCGCAGTTGTGGCAGAAACGGGCCCCTGCGACGGCGGTGGTGCCGCAGACCGCGCAGGTCACCGTGTCACCCGCAGGTAGTCGAGCTGGGCCCGCACGGTCAGCTCGGCGGCCCACCACAGCGCGGGGTCGACGTCGGAGTAGACGACGGCGACGACCTCGGCGGGGGTGGTCGCCCCGGCGTCGAGGGCGGCGCGGACCTGGTCGAGCCGGGACCGGCGGTGCGCGAGGTAGTGCCCGGCGGCGGCGGAGACGTCGGCGAGGGCCGGGCCGTGCCCGGTCAGCGCGGGGATCGACCCCAGACCTTCGAGCCTTTCGAGACTTTCCAGGTACTGCCCGAGGTTGCCGTCCGGGTGCGCCACGATCGTGCTGCCCATGCCCAGAATGGTGTCCCCGGTGAGCACGGCCTCGCCGTTGACCAGGAAGGACGCGGAGTCGGACGTGTGCCCGGGGGTGGTCAGGACCTCGACGGTGATCCCGGTGAGCGGCACCTCGTCGCCGTCGCGGAGCTCCTCGGGCGCGCTGCCGTCGGGCTCCTCGTGACCAACGGGGTGCGCGCCGTGCGTGGGGTCGACGGCCAGGATCGGGGCGCCGGTCAGCTCGCGGAGCCGGGCCGCGCCCTCGACGTGGTCGTGGTGGCCGTGGGTCACGAGGATCATGGCGACGGGACCGTGCGCGACGATCGCCGCGAGGTGCGCCTCGTCGAGCGGGCCGGGGTCGACCACGAGGCCGGCGTAGGCCTCCGGGTCGCGGAGGACCCAGGTGTTCGTTCCGGTGAGGGTCATCGGCCCCGGGTTGGGTGCACGGACCAACCGCGCCCACGCCGGCAGCTCCTCCAACAGGGCGCCCGCCGACCCGGACATCCGCCCCCCAGCATCCGTCATGACAGAGATGGTACGGCGACGAAGCTCACGTTGCCCGGCCCGTGGTTACTCCGCGTCAATCGATCTACGCATATCGGGTCAAGCACTCAGAGAAGTCGGGGAGAGTTGTCGTCATCCAGTCACAGAGAACGACAACTCCCCCCAAAACTGCTAGAAACTACCGGACCTCGACGATCAGGTCGACCTCGACCGGGGCGCCCAGCGGGAGCTCCGACACACCCACCGCGGCGCGGGCGTGCCGGCCGGCCTCGCCGAACACCGCGAGGAACAGGTCCGACGCGCCGTTGATGACGCCCGGCTGGCCGGTGAAGCCCTCGGCGGAGGCCACGAAGCCGCCCACCTTGACGATCTTGACGACCTCGTTGAGCCCGACGAGCGAGTCGACGGCGGCGAGGGCGTTGAGCGCGCAGATCGCGGCCAGCTCCTTCGCGCGCTCGGCGGTGATGTCCGCGCCGACCTTGCCGGTGTCGGCGAGCTTGCCGTCCACGAACGGGATCTGACCCGACACGTAGACGAGGTTGCCGGTGCGGACGGCGGGCACGTACGACGCTACGGGCGCGGCCACGACCGGCATGGTGTGCCCGAGCTCGATGATCTTGGCGTAGGGGTCAGACATCACTTCTCCAGAGGGCGCTTCAGGTAGGCGACGGGCTGCTCCGGGCCGTTCGGTCCGGGGATGACCGTCACGAGCTCCCAGCCGTCCTGGCCCCAGTTGTCGAGGATCTGCTTCGTGGCGTGTACCAGCAGGGGCACAGTCACGTATTCCCACTTCGTCATGGTCCGAAAACCTATCAGTCGCCAGGTGGCACTACGCTGAGTCTGCAGCGCCACCACGCGGAGGGGTACATGCGGGCTCGTAGCGGAATGATCACCAGCCTGGTCTTCGGTGTGCTTCTCCTCCTCTGTATCGGCGGGGGCACCGGGGCTTTCGTACTCGTCAGACACCTGGAGGGCCCCGGGGCGCTGACGCCCGCCGCCGCCTCGGAGAGCTTCCTCAACGGCGTGTTCAACGCCCGCGACCTGGACATGGCCAGCAAGTACGTGTGCTCGGAACTCGAGCCGGACGCCGTCGCGCAGAAGATCAACGAGGTGAACGCGCTCGGCCGCGAACACCCGTTCGTCTCCTTCGACTGGACGAAGACGGAGAAGTCGAACGAGGACCACAGGGCGGTGCTCGACGTGATGGTCAGGGCCATCGACAAGGGCGAGGCGATCGCCAAACAGCACCTGGAGATCGCGGTCGTCGACGACGGCGGCTGGCGGGTCTGCGGCGTACGGCGTCTGCCCTCGTGACGGCCCCCCGGCTGCACATAGTCACGGGCAAGGGCGGGACCGGCAAGACCACGGTCGCCGCCGCCCTGGCGCTCGCCCTCGCCGGTGAGGGCCGCCGCGTCCTGCTGGTGGAGGTCGAGGGCCGCCAGGGCATCGCGCAGCTCTTCGACACCGCGCCGCTGCCCTACGAGGAGCGCAAGATCGCCACCGGGCCGGACGGCGGCGAGGTCCGCGCGCTCGCGGTGGACGTCGAGGAGGCCCTCCTCGAATACCTGGACATGTTCTACCGGCTGGGCCGGGCCGGCCGGGCGCTGCAGAAGTTCGGCGCGTTCGACTTCGCGACGACCATAGCCCCCGGGCTGCGCGACATCCTGCTCACCGGCAAGATCAAGGAAGCCACGACCAGGACCGAACACAACAAGCGGGTGTACGACGCGATCGTCGTCGACGCGCCGCCCACGGGTCGGATCGGCCGGTTCCTCAACGTGACGGCCGAGGCGGCCAAGCTGGCCAAGGTGGGCCCGATCAAGACCCAGAGCGAGGGCGTCGCGGCGGTGCTCCGATCGCCCATGGCCACCGTGCACGTGGTGACCCTGCTCGAGGAGATGCCGGTGCAGGAGTGCCGGGACGCGATCACCGAGCTCACGGCCCTGGACATGCCGATCGGCTCGGTGATCGTCAACGCGACCCGGCCCTCGGCGCTGGACGGGGTCAAGATCACCCAGGCGGAGCTGAAGCGCGGGCTGACGTCCGCCGGGCTGCCCGCCGACAAGGCCACGGTCACCGGTCTGCTCGAAGAGGCGAAACTCCATCAGGTACGCCTCAGACTGGAGCGGGAACTGCGCACGGAACTGGCCGCACTCGAGTACCCCCTGGTGGAGTTGCCCTTGTTGCCCGACGGCGTGGACCTGGCCGGCCTCTACGGGCTGGCCGCGACCCTGCGGGGTGCCCTGTGAACCTCGACATGGACGCGCTGCTCGCCGACGGCCGGACCCGGATCGTGGTGTGCTGCGGCTCGGGCGGGGTCGGCAAGACCACCACCGCCGCCGCCCTGGCCCTGCGCGCCGCCGAGAAGCACGGCCGCCGGACCGTGGTGCTGACCATCGACCCGGCCCGCCGGCTGGCCCAGTCGATGGGCCTGACCGAGCTGGACAACACCCCGCGCAAGGTGGAGAGCGCCGACGGCGACCTGTTCGCGATGATGCTCGACATGAAGCGGACCTTCGACGAGGTCGTGCTCGCCCACACCGACCCGAAGCGCGCGAAGGAGATCTTCGCCAACCCGTTCTACCAGGCCATGAGCTCGACGTTCGCCGGGACGCAGGAGTACATGGCTATGGAGAAGCTCGGCCAGCTCCGCGCCACCGACGAGTGGGACCTGATCGTGGTGGACACCCCGCCGTCCCGGTCGGCGCTGGACTTCCTCGACGCGCCGCAGCGGCTGGCCCGGTTCCTCGACGGCCGGATGCTCCGGATGCTGCTCGCCCCGGCCCGCGCCGGAGGCCGGAGCGTGTTCAACCTGGTCACGGCCTCGTTCGGCGTGATGACGAAGGCGTTCACGAAGATCCTCGGCGGCCAGCTGCTCACCGATGTGTCCGGGTTCGTGACCGCGCTGGACTCGATGTTCGGCGGGTTCCGGGAGCGCGCGGAGCAGACCTACAAGGTGCTCCAGGCCCGGGAGACGGCGTTCCTCGTGGTGGCCGCCCCGGAACCGGACGCCCTGCGCGAGGCCGCGTACTTCGCCGGCCGGCTCGCCGAGGAGAAGATGCCGCTCGCCGGCCTGGTACTCAACAGAATGCACCGGCTGGCGGTCCCGGACCTGTCGGTCGAACGGGCGCTGGCCGGTGCGGAGAAGGTCGACAGCTGGGTGACGGAGGAGGTCCTGCGGCTGCACGCGGACCTCAGTCGGCGGGTGGCCCGGGAGCGGCGGCTGGCTGACCAGTTCACCGCCGCCCGGCCGGGCGTGCCCGTCTTCGAAGTACCAGCCCAACCGGAGGATGTCCACGATCTGGACGGCCTCCGGCGGGTGGTGGGTTAACAGATCTTCGCGAGTTCGCGATCCTTGAGGGCGGCCTCGAAGAGACGCCGCCAGCTGGTGACCTGTGGGTGTCGGCGGATCAGGGCGCGGCGCTCCCGTTCGGTCATACCGCCCCAGACCCCGAACTCGATCTTGTTGTCCAATGCGTCGGCGAGGCATTCGTAGCGGACCGGACACGTCCGGCACACTCGTTTCGCCACGTTCTGTTCAGCCCCCTGAACGAACAATGCGTCCGGATCCCCGGATCGACACGCGGCTGCGCTCGCCCAATCAACGACAAGGCCCATATTTCCCGGTCCCCCCTTGTATGGTCCCCCCTCATGGCCCGATACCCCGTGCCCGGACCACCCAACCCCCACCCGGCCCGACCGTGGTCCGCGAACCCCCTCGCCGACGCACTTTTCCAAGCCGTGTGAACAAGTCTGCCCTGCGCGATCATCATCCTCCGTGATTGCCCGATTACGCAATGTGTTGGGCAAGAAATTCGGACAGTAATTTTCTCCTGACACATCGGAGTGCCTGAGCCCCAAAGTGGGTCCGCCAGTGTCAACCTTTGCGGTAGACGCAACCTCCTATGCACACAAGACGTCTCTTGACATGTCAGGTCGGGCCCGCACGGGTGCCGGCCATATCGGCGCGTCACGTACTCTGAGGCGGTGCACTGGATGCGAGACCGTGACCGGACCCTGCTCTCCAACGCCGCTTCGCTGCTGGTCTGCGGCATCCTTGCCGGCGTAGTCGTCGCCGCCGCGGCCTTCCCGGCGGTAGCGGTCTCGGGCCTTGCGGCGAAGTCGGGCGCTGAGGCGTTCGAGAATCTGCCGAGCGAGCTGAAGACCCCGCCCGCCCCGCAGATCACCTACGTCAACGCCAGCGACGGCAAGACCCTGCTGGCGATGCTCTACGACGAGAACCGGCGGGACGTCCCGCTGACCGGCGTCGCCGACATCATGCAGAAGGCCATGATCGCGGCCGAGGACACCCGGTTCTACGAGCACAAGGGCGTGGACCCCAAGGGCGTCGTCCGGGCGTTCGTCGCGAACAACGGCAGCGACGGGGGCGACACCCAGCAGGGCGCGTCCACGCTGACGATGCAGTACGTGCGGCAGTCGTTGCAGTACAACGCGACCACGCCGCAGGAGGTGCTCGCGGCGACCGCGCAGACCCCGGCCCGCAAGCTCAAGGAGATGCGGTACGCGCTGGCCCTGGAGAAGAAGCTCACCAAGGACCAGATCCTCGAGCGGTACCTGAACATCTCCTACTTCGGCCACCAGGCGTACGGGATCCACGCCGCCGCCCAGGTCTACTTCAACAAGACCCCCGACAAGCTGACCCTCGCCGAGGCGTCGCTGATCGCGGGCCTGGTGAAGTCCCCGAGCGAGTACGACCCGACGCTCAAGGACGGCAAGCAGCTCGCCCTCGACCGGCGCACCTACGTGCTGGAGCAGATGGTCAAGCTCAAGATGGTCAGCAGGTCCGAGGCCGACGAGGCCGCGAAGGCCCCGATGAACATCACCGCCCACGACCTGCCCAACGGCTGCGTCAACGTCCAGCCGAACAACGCCGGGTTCTTCTGCGACTTCCTGATCGCCTGGTGGAAGGAGCAGCCGGCGTTCGGCGGCAGCGCCGGAGAGCGCGAGGACCGGCTCAAGCGCGGCGGTTACACGATCACGAGCACCCTCGACCTGACCGTGCAGAACGCCACCGTCGGCCACCTCAACAGCCAGATCTCCAACAACAACTCGGTCGCGATCACCACGGCCGCCGTCGAGCCCGGCACCGGCCGGGTGCAGGCGATGGCCGCGAACCGCAACTACAGCCTGGACCAGTCCGGCAACGGGGCGAGTACGGACCCGTTGAAGCAGGGCAAGAAGGGCACCTGGCCGAACACCACGAACCCGCTGGTCAGCGGGGGCGGGGACATCACCGGGTACCAGGCCGGCTCGACCTTCAAGATCTTCACCCTGATCGCGGCGCTGGACGCGGGCTACCCGCTGGCGTACACGATCAACGCGAAGAGCCCGTACACCTCGACGAAGTACTACGCGGGTTCGACCCGGGAGGCCGGCGCCCCGCAGTGCGACTTCGACACCGCCGCCGGCGCCTACCGCTACTGCCCGAAGAACGACGCTCCCGGCTGGATGAACGGTAATCGTTCGATGTGGACCGGTTTCGGCCGTTCCGTCAACACGTTCTTCATCCCGCTCGAGGAACGGGTCGGCGCCTCCAAGGTGGTCAAGGCCGCCCAGGACGCCGGGATCAAGTTCCGGGCCAAGAGCGAGGCCGCCAAGGCCGCCGACCCGAAGGACGCCGACACCTGGGGCGCCTTCACCCTCGGCGTCACCGCGACCACCCCGCTCGACCTGGCCAACGCCTACGCCACCCTGGCAGCGGGCGGCAACCGGTGCGAGCCCATCCCCGTGCTGGAGATCAAGGACCTGGCCGGCAACAAGGTCGACGGCGCCGCCCCGAAGTGCAGCCAGACCATCCGGGCCGAGGTCGCCAACGCGGCCATCGACGCCGCGCGCTGCCCGCTCGACGACCAGTCCGCGGCCCGCAAGTGCGACGGGGCGACGGCCAACGGCTTCAAGAACACCGTGGGCCGGCCGGTGGCGGGCAAGACCGGTACCTCGGACGAGACGTCCTCCACGGTCGTCGCCACCACCCCCCAGCTGAGCATGGCCGCCATCGCCGCCGACCCGGACAACCCGCAGCGCGGCGCGACGAACAAGCACAACGAGGTCAACAACCTGGTCTCCCGGGCCCTGCGCGACGGCCTGAAGGGCAAAGAGGTCAAGAACTTCACCCCACCGACCCAGCTGATGTCGTTCGGGGACCAGAAGCCCGTCCCGTCCGTGAAGTGCCAGACCGTCGGCGCCGCCCAGTCCGCCATCAAGCGGGCCGGGTTCGAGGTCGAGGTCAGCAGCGGCAAGGTCGCGTCCACCTGCCCCGAGGGCACGGTCGCCGAGACCAGCCCCGAGGGCCAGGCGCCGAAGGGCTCCACCATCACCCTGACGCTGAGCAGCGGCAAGGGCGCGGCGAGCACCACCCCGATCGCGAACGGCGGGGGCGGTAACCGTGGCGGCGGCGGAGGTGGCGGCGGAGGTGGCGGCACGAACCCGTTCCCGCCGCTGCCGAACTGGCCACCACCGAGGCGATAAGCGAAATGGGGCACCCCGTGATCGGGGTGCCCCATTTTCATGCGTGCAGCCGGGCCGGGCAGCGCCGCGATGGGCCAGGCGGCCGCCCGGCCTGGCGTGGGTCAGGCGAGCTGCTTGCGGACCTCCGCCGCGACCCGACCACCCTCGGCGCGCCCCGCGACCGCGGCCTGAGCCGCCTTCATCGCCTGGCCGAGCGCCTTCGGCCCCTCGAAACCACCCGCGGCCAGCGCCCCGGCCACCAGCTCGGTGAGCTCGGCGTCGGAGAGCTGCTTCGGCAGGTACGCCCCGAGGATCTCCTCCTCGGCCCGCTCCTTGGCCGCCAGCTCGGTCCGCCCCGCGTCGGCGAAGGCCACCGCGGACTCCCGCCGCTTCTTGGCCTCCTTCGTCACGACGGCGAGCACCTCGTCATCGCTCAGCTCACGGGCCTCCTTGCCCGCCACCTCGGCACTCTTGACGGCGGTCAGCACCATCTTGAGCGTGGAGGTCGTGAGCTCGTTACGGGCCTTCATCGCGGTACGCATATCGGTTTCGAGCCGGTCCTTGAGAGTCGCCATACCGGGAAAACTACGCTAGGGGGCATGCGGACACGCAATGTAATACGGTTGGCCGGCGCGGTGGGTGTGCTCGGGGCGGCTTGCGTCGCGTACGGCACGTTCGTGGAGAGGACCCGGTACACGCTCAGACGCGTCGACGTCCCCGTCCTCGCGGCGGACGCCGAACCCCTCCGGGTGCTGCACGTCACCGACCTGCACATGACCCCGAACCAGCGCGGCAAGCAGGAGTGGGTGGCGGCCCTCGCGGCGCTCGACCCCGACCTCGTGCTGCTCACCGGCGACAACATGGCGCACCCCGAGTCACTGCCGGGCGTGCTGCGCGCCGTCGAACCGCTCCTGGCGTTCCCGGGCGCGTTCGTGTTCGGCTCGAACGACTATCTGGGCCCGGTACCCAAAAATCCTTTCATGTACTTCAACCCCAACCGGGTGTACAAGCAGGGCGTCCCCCTGCCCAGCGAGGAACTGCGCGCCGCGCTCACCTCGGCGGGCTGGGCCGACCTGAACAACGCCAAGGCGACCGTGAAGGCCGGCGGCCAGCGGATCGACTTCGCGGGCGTCGACGACCCGCACGTGGACCGCGACGACTACGACTCGGTCGCCGGGCCCGTCGACCCTGCCGCGGACATCCGGATCGGGGTGACGCACTCGCCGGCCTCGCGGGTGCTGAACCGGATGGTCGCCGACGGGTACGACCTGATGGTGGCCGGGCACACGCACGGTGGGCAGGTGTGTATCCCGGGGATCGGGGCGCTCGTGACGAACTGTGACCTGCCGCGGTCGATGGCGAAGGGGCTGCACTGGTACTCGCGGGGGGATCATGCTGCCTGGCTGCATGTTTCGGCCGGGTTGGGGACCAATCCCTATACGCCGTTCCGGTTCGCTTGTCCGCCGGAGGCTACGGTGCTGACGTTGATCCCTCGGTAGGGGCTGGGGTAGGGGCTGGCGGGGTCCGGTCGGGGTGCTTCGTCGGCCTGGCCGGGGTCCGGGCGGGGTGCTTCGTCGGCCTGGCCGGGGTCCGGGCGGGTCGTGGTCTGGCCTCCTCGGGCGGTCGTGTCGGGGTTGTCCGGGCGGGTTCGGGGTCGGACGGATGGTCGGTGGTCGGCCTGGCCGGGGGTTCGGGCGGGGCTGCGCTGAGGGGCCTTCGGGGGTGTCGGCGGGTCGGCGATACCCAGTTGGCTTGGGGGGCGGGGGCTGCGCTACTATTTGGCGGCACGATCGGGGTATGGCGCAGTTTGGTAGCGCGCTACGTTCGGGACGTAGAGGCCGTCGGTTCAAATCCGGCTACCCCGACAGACGAAACAGCAGGTCAGGGTCGGTCTTCCCTCACGGGAGACCGGCCCTGACTCGTCTCGGGATCTGCCCTGGGAGAAGATCTTGAGAATCGGCTGGTTGTCCCCCTCGTAACAGCCGGTCCAGCACGCCCACTGGGGACCTCGGACTCAGCACCCGACGCTCCGCCAACACGGCAAACCACAGGTCCGGCAGACCGTCCATGAGCCGATCTCGCATAGCGGCCGTGACGTGCGACTAGCGAGCCCGCACCGAGCCATCCAGATGCCCTGTGCGCTCACCCTTCCGCCCGCCTGTCCAGGCGGGTTCCGACCCTGACGTCGTTCCCAGCCACCGTTCCGGGCGCAACCGGGGCGTGGTGGTGGGTTCTTCACAAAACCTCCGCGCCACCCCCACCGGCGCCGCTCATCATTTGCCTAGCCTCGGCACAGGTGGTCGTCAATGTCGTCGACCAGCGGACGGACAGGAGGCGCAGGTGCGGGTAAGCGGAGTGGTGGGTCTTGCGGGTGTGGGCGTGTTGGCGTGCGCGATGCTCGCCGGTTGCGGCACGGGAGGCGAAGCACAGTTCGCTGACCTGGCGGCGGCGCGGGCAGCGGGCGGCGGGCCGGCGTCGTGGGTCCCGGACTGGGTGCCCGACGGCGCGGCGGACATCCGGGTGCGGTGGGGCCTGGACTCCAACGACTCGATCCTGCGGTTCCGCCACACCGGTGCCTGGCAACCGCCGACGACGTGCACGGCGACCACCGCGCCCGGCGGGGCGGCTCTGAGCGCGTCGTGGTGGCCGGCACAACTGCCCGACGGTACCGACTACACCTGCGGCCAGGAGCCCATGGCACTACGGATCGCCGGTGACGCCGTCTACGCCTGGAGCCCCAGCTAGCCGTTTCGGCGGCCCAACGACAGTCGCCACTATCCACTCAGCGGTCCCGTGCCGGGCTCGGCTCAGTGGGTCTGCCTCGCCGGCTGGTTGGCCGCCGGCGTCGGGCCGCGGTCGAAGCCGATGACGGACGCGTAGGCGTCGGCCAGGTGGTGGATGGTCGAAGGGTCGCGCGTCCCGGCGGCCATGTCCGCGATCTTGTTCAGGAGCGCGACTTTCGCCGCGTCTGCCGCCTCATCCAGATTCGCCATAGACGCAGAGTAACCGGAACGTGGGTACGACGACTGCCGGTCGGTGAGCTTCTCAGGGGGCCGTCCAGTAGTCGCGGTTCGGGAGGCGGAGCCAGCGGTCGGGCGGGCCGAGGAACGGGCGCGCGTCGGTGGGGCGGATCCCCACGTGGGCGGCGCAGTAGGCCAGGGCGTGGTGCGCGTAGAGGTAGGAGGCAAGGATCTCCTCCGCGGAGTCCTCGGCTCCCGGGTAGCCGCCCGGGGACAGGTCCCACCGGTCGGACTTCCCGTTCAGGCTGATGCTGCCCTGGTCGCCGCTCTTCGGGTTGGCGTACATGCCGTAGCCGATGGTGCCGACCGACAGCCGGCCGAGAATGCCCGGAGTGGACACCATGTAGCCCTCGTGCTGGAGGACGACACAACCACCGGGCACGTCTGTGACGCCCACGTAGCTCATGATCTCGTCCTCGACGTCGTTCCAGTCGGCCACGGACCAGGCCTCCCAGAGCGCGTCCATCTCCGGCTGTTCCACGGGTGTGCCGTCGAGGCGTCGGGCAGCCTCCGCCGCGTCCACGTCCGCGACGCAGGCCAGGCTGTTGCCCTCGAAGTGCACGTCGCCCAGCAGCCCGGTCAGTCGGTGGCGCTCCTGGACGGCGGCGGACTCGGCGGGGGTGAGGCCGGTGGTGCCGGGTGGGCGTTCGAACAGATCGGGGGTCGGGCCGGCCAGGCTGAGGCGGGCCGGCGACCAGCCCGACATCATCGGCCGCCACGGGTCGGCCCCGGCGGCGACCAGGGCGTGGGCGTTGTCGGGGCGGCGCCCGTACACGGCCTCCCAGAGGGCGGTGCGGCCGTCCTGGTAGGCGTCCACGTCGTCGACCCTGCCGGCCAGCAGCGACACCACCTCCGGCGAGCCGTGCGCGGCGGCGGTGTGCAGGGGGCGGAAGTGGGGGCCGGCGTGTGGGTCGGCGCCCGCGTCGAGACGGGCGCGGATCTCCTCGACGTCCGTGGGGCGTTGCCAGCGGAAGCCGGACCAGTTGCCCTCGACCATGCGCGCCGCTCCCCCGTGTCGTGTCTCCACAGCCAGCCTGCCAGAGCGGGGACGCCCCCGCTGCCCCGTGCCGGGGCACCAAATCGTCACCCCACGCCCCGCGCCACGACGTCACCCAGAACCCCGCGCCGGGGCGCCGGAACCGCATCCCGTGCCCCGCGCCGAGATGCCAGAGGGTCACCCTGTGTGACGTCTGCCTCGCCGGCTGGCGAGAAGCTCCCACTCTCCGTCACCATGAGTGAGGTTGCATAAAATACGGAGGACTGAATGTTTAGCAGGTGGATCTCGGTGGGTGCGGCGGCCGTGCTCGGCGTCACCGTTCTGGCCGGGTGCGCCAAGACCGGCGGCGGTACCAGCGCGGACGGGGTGCCGCTGGTGGCGAAGGGCAAGCTGACCGTCTGCGTGAACACTCCGTACGCGCCGTTCCAGGCCAAGGGGGCGAACGGGGAGGTTGTCGGGTTCGACGTCGACATGATGGGGCTCGTCGCGAAGAAGCTGGGCGTGGGCGTCGCCGTGGTGGACACGCCGTTCGAGGGGATCAAGTCGGGGCTCGACCTGAAGACCGGCAAGTGTGACGTGGCCGCCGCCGGGCTGACCGTGGACGACGAGCGGCGCAAGGCGATGGACTTCTCCGAGGGGTACTTCGACAACACCCAGGCGCTGGCCGTGCCCGCCGGGGTGGACGCGACCGGGAACTGGCTCAAGGGGAAGAAGGTGTCCGTGCAGGGCGGCACCACCGGGGCGGCCTATGCGCGGGTGCGTGCGGCGTACACGGGCTTCACGGTCGTGGAGTACGCCGAGTTCGGGTTGCAGCAGCAGGCGCTCGCCACGAAGCAGGTGGACGCGTCGATCGCGGACCTGCCGGTGTGGACGGAGTTCATCAGGGCCAACGCCGGGCAGGTCAGCATCGCGGAGCAGTACGACACCGGGGAGCAGTACGCGTACGCGGTGAAGAAGGGCGCGGATCCGAAACTGCTGGAGGCCATCAACGGGGTACTGACCGCCAGCCGCGCCGACGGCACCTACGCCACGGTGTACGAGAAGTGGCTGGGCCGGAAGCCGTGACCCCCGACCCCGCCCGGCCCGCGGGCCCCACGCCGGGAACCTCGACCCGCGTCCCCACCTCCCAACCCCGCCCGTCCACCCGGCCCTCCGGGCTGTCGCGGACCGCCAAGCGCAAGCTGACCCTGCGCGCCCAGTACACGATGACGGGGTTGGTGGTCGTCGGGGTTGTGGCTCTCGCCGACTGGGCCACGATCAGCGAGAACTTCCTCAACGCGGACATCGCGCGGAGCCTGTTCCCCGAGATGGTGACGGTCGCGCTGCGCAACACGGTGTTGTACACGGTGCTGGCGTTCGCCGGCGGCATGGCGCTGGGCGTGGTGCTGGCGTTGATGCGGCTGTCGGCCGTGGGGCCGTACCGCTGGTTCGCCGCCTGCTACATCGAACTGTTCCGCGGCCTGCCGGCGATGCTCGTGCTGTTCGGCGTCGGCTACGGCTTCCCGATCGCGTTCCCCGGCTACGAGATCCCGGGTGGCGTGTTCGGGCAGGTGGCGGTCGGGCTGAGCATCGTGTCGGCGGCGTATATCGCGGAGACGTTGCGGGCGGGGATCCAGGCGGTGCCGAAGGGGCAGTACGAGGCGGCGCGGACCCTGGGCATGTCGCACGCGCGGGCGATGGTCTCCATCGTGTTGCCGCAGGCGTTCCGGCTGGTGGTGCCGCCGTTGACCAACGAGATCGTCATGTTGACCAAGGACAGTTCGCTGGTGTTCGTGCTGGGGACGCAGGAGGCGCAGGAGGAGCTGGCGAAGTTCGCGCGGGACGGGCTGAACTCGACGGCCAACGCGACCCCGCTGATCGTCGGCGGCGTACTGTACCTGGTGATCACCCTGCCGCTGTCGTACCTGGCCCGCCGGCTGGAGAAGAAGTCATGATCAGGATTTCGGGCCTGCACAAGGCCTACGGCGACCACGAGGTGCTCAAGGGCATCGACCTGGAGGTCGGCGCGGGCGAGCTGGTCTGCGTGATCGGCCCCTCGGGTTCGGGCAAGTCGACCCTGCTGCGCTGCGTGAACCTGCTGGAGACCCCCACCTCGGGCACCGTGCACGTCGGGGACGCCGAGGTCACCGACCCGGACGCCGACCTGGACGCGATCCGGCGGCGGATCGGCATGGTGTTCCAGCAGTTCAACCTGTTCGGGCACCTGACCGTGCTGGAGAACTGCGTGATCGCCCAGCGCCGGGTGCTCGGCCGGAGCCGGCCCGAGGCGGAGCGGATCGCGCGGGCGAACCTGGCCCGGGTGGGGCTCGCGGACCGGGCGGACGCGCGGCCGACGGAGTTGTCCGGTGGGCAGCAGCAGCGGGTCGCGATCGCGCGGGCGTTGGCGATGGACCCGGAGCTGATGCTGTTCGACGAGCCGACCAGCGCGTTGGACCCGGAGCTGGTGGGCGAGGTGCTGGCGGTGATGCGGTCGCTGGCCGCCGAGGGGATGACGATGCTCGTGGTGACGCACGAGATGAGTTTCGCCCGGGAGGTGGCCTCGCGGGTGGTGTTCATGGATGGTGGGGTCGTGGTCGAGGACGGGCCGCCGGCTCAGGTGTTCGGCGATCCCCGAGAGCCCAGGACCAGAGCCTTCCTGCAACGGGTACTGCATCCGGAAGCGCTGTAGAGCCTCGGCGGTGACCGTCGGCTAGGGTTCCGCCGGTGAGGCTGAGCCGCGACTTCCACCGCCTCTGGGGCGCCTACTCGGTCAGCGAACTCGGCAGCGCCCTCGGCTCGGGCGCGCTCCCCCTGATCGCGCTCCTGGTCCTGGACTCGTCGAACCTCCAGGTCTCCCTGCTGGCGGCCCTGTCCGGGGTCGCGAGCGCGGCGATCGCACTGCCGCTGGGCTCGTGGATCGAGTACCGCCGCAAGCGGCCCGTGATGATCGGCGCGGACCTGGTGCGGTGCGCGGCGCTGGGCAGTATCCCGGTGGCCATGGCCCTCGGCGGGCTGACGTACTGGCAGCTGTGCCTGGTCGGGGTGGTGCAGACCGCCGGCAACATCGTCTTCACCGCGGCCAGCGGCGCGCACCTGAAGGCGCTGGTCCCGGCGGAGGGCCGGGTCGGGGCGAACAGCCGGTTCGAGACGACGTTCTGGACCATGACCAGCGCAGGGCCCCCGCTGGGCGGGCTGCTGATCTCCTGGTGGGGCGCTGCCGCCACGGTGGCCGTCGACGCGGTCAGTTTCCTGCTCTCCGCGCTGGGGATCCGGGCGTTGCGCGCGCCCGAGCCGCCGCCGCCGGTGCGCGCGCCGGGGCAGGGCCGGGTGGACCTGGTCGGCGGGTGGCGGTACATCCTCGGGCACGCCGGGCTGCGGGCCCTGTTCTGGAACGCGATGCTGTTCGGTGGTTCGCTCATGCTCGCGGCGCCGTTGCTGGCCGTCCTGATGCTCCGGGAGCTGGGGTTCGCGCCGTGGCAGTACGGGCTGGCGCTCGGGTTGCCGGGGCTGGGCGGGATTCTCGGTTCGCTGCTGGCCAGGCCGTTGACCGGCAGGTTCGGGGCCCGGGCGGTGCTGCTGGCCTTCGGGGTGGGCCGGACCCTGTGGCTGGGGCTGCTGCCGTGGGCGCCCACCGGCACGGCGGGGCTGGTCCTGATCGTGGTCGCCGAGACGGGGCTGCTGTTCTGCGCGGGCGTGTTCAACCCGACCTTCGTCACGTACCGGATGGCGGCCACCCCCGACGGGCACATGTCCCGGGTCGGTACCGCCTGGTCGATCAGTTCGAAGTCGGTGCAGCCCGCGTTCATGGTGGCCGGCGGGGTGCTCGCGGCGGCCACCAGCGTCCGGACGGCCATCGCGGTGGGGGCCGTCGTGCTGCTGGGGAGCGGGCTGTTGCTGCCGTGGCGCGCGGAGACGCACACACCCTCCGTGGCGAGCCGGGGCCGCCGTACCCCCCGCATCGCGCGCTGAGGCCGCCGCACCCCCCGCGTCAGCAGGAGGCACGGCGGCCCGTCACGTCTACTTGAACTTGGCCTTGAGGTCCTCGACCTTGTCCTTGATCGCGTCCCCGGCCTGCTCGAGCTTGCCCTTGCCCTGGTCAGCGAGACCCTCGGCCTCGAGCTCCTTGTTGCCGGTGGCCTCACCGAGCTTCTCCTTGGCCTTGCCGACCAGCTCGTCCTTCTTGCCCTCGAAACCCATGACTTGCTCCCTTCGCAGCGTGACCATGAGTTACCCGGGGGCTCCGGTCGCCAAACGCGGTGTGGGCCAGCCAACACTGTCTGACGGGTCAGATTCCTAGTCTTGAGAGATAGCTTGACCAGGTGCCCCGCCGCTACTTCGTGCTGCTCGGATGGCTGTCCGCCTTCGCGCCGCTGTCCATGGACATGTACCTCCCTGCCCTGCCCGCGCTCGGCCGGGAGTTCGGCGCGTCCGCCGCGGACGTGCAGCTGACGCTCACCGCGTGTCTGATCGGGCTCGCCGTCGGGCAGCTCGTCGCCGGGCCGCTCAGCGACCGGCTCGGGCGGAAGATCCCCCTACTGACGGGCCTCGCCGTCTACGCGCTGGCGTCGCTCGCGTGCGCCTTCACCACCAGCGTCGAGGTACTGATCGGCATGCGGCTCCTCCAGGGCCTCGCCGGGGCGGCCGGGATCGTGATCGCCCGCGCCATCGTCCGGGACCTCTATGAGGGCGTCACCGCCGTCCGGGTGCTCACCACGCTCATGATGATCAACGGGCTGGCCCCGATCCTCGCCCCGCTGATCGGCGGCGAACTGCTGCGGTTCGGTACCTGGCGGCTCGCGTTCTTCGTGCTCTCCGCGATCGGGATCGGGCTGCTCGCCGCCACCTGGAAGTTCCCGGAGAGCCTGCCCGTGCAGCGCCGCCGGGCCAGCGCGTTCGCCAACTTCGGCCTCGTCCTCCGGGACCGGGTCTTCCTCGGTTACACCCTGGCGTGCGCGCTCGCGTTCGCCGCGCTGTTCGGGTACATCTCGGCGTCGCCGTTCGTGCTCCAGAACGTGTACGGCCTCAGCGCCCAGCAGTTCAGCTACGCCTTCGCCGGCAACGCCCTGACGCTCGTCGTGTTCGGGCAGCTCAACGGCATGCTGGTCAAGCGGATCCGCCCCGTGGTACTCCTCCGGGCCGGGCTCGGCCTCACCCTGCTCGGCGGCCTGCTCCTGCTCGGCGCGGTACTCGGCGGGCTCGGTCTCGCGGCCGTCCTGCCCGCGCTGGCCCTCGTCGTGGGCAGCATGGGCGTCATCTTCCCGAACCTGACGGCCCTCGCGATGGCCGACCACGGCGAGACGGCGGGTACGGCCTCGGCGGTGCTCGGCACGGTGCAGTACATCGTCGGCTCGGCCGTGGTGCCGCTGGTGGGACTGGCCGGGGATCACACCGCGGTGCCGATGGCGATCGTGGTGGCCTCGTTGGCGGCGTTGGCGATCGGCGCGTACACCCTGACGTTGCGCCCCCGGGTGTCCCCCGCCTGACTAGGGCTTCTTCGTGGGTGTCGGCGACGGCGCGGGCGGCAGGGCGGCGAGCTGCAACGGCGGCCCAGCCGACACCGGCCCCGGCAACGCCACCGACACCGGCGGCGACGCCACCGCCCCCGTCTGCACCAGCGTCCCCGCCCCGATCCGGGCCCCGGTCAGCACCCCGTCGGCCTGGAAACAGTAGGTCCCCGGGTCGACCGGTGCCGCGATCGACGCCGACGTCGACTCCACCGAGAAGCACGACCCCGGCGCCTCGAACTTCGCCGCCGCCACGGACAGCGCCGCCGACCGGCTGGTCAGGGGCGGCAGCCAGTCGGTGAACAGGTGCTGGATCCGGACGTCGTACTTCGCCGGCACCGGGGCGGCCAGCTTCACGCAGGTCGCCGGGCCGGGGGTCGCGGGGGCGGTGACGAGGGCGACCCCGCACTGGAACGTGCCGTCCTTGGTGCCCACCACCGAGATGTTGGCCGTGTTGCCGAGCGCCCCGTTCGGGATGTCGATCTTCCACGTGCCGTCCACGCCGAGCGTCACGTCGATCTTCCGCGCCGGCCCACCCTTCGGCGTGTACGTGTACGAGGTCACGTACCGGCGGTCCAGCGCCGCCGCGACCAGCCCCGCGAGCTGCGCCCGGGGCTCCTGGGGCGCCACGGATCTCGTGGGCGCCGGGTCGCCCTGCTTCGGGGGCGGACCGTCCGAACAGCCGGACAGGGGCACGGTGAGGACGCTCAGGGCCAGTAGGGCACGGACGGGACGCATTCGATGATTGTGCCCGATCCCACAGCCACACTCTGGGACGCTCTCGGGCGCACGTCCCATCCACCGGTAAGGTGCAGGAAGTTACCGCCAGCGTTAGGAGCATCGTGGCACTCGTCGTGCAGAAATATGGTGGCTCCTCGGTCGGTGACGCCGAGCGCATCAAGCGCGTGGCCGAGCGCATCGTCGCCACGCGCAAGGCCGGCAACGACGTCGTCGTTGTGGTCTCCGCGATGGGCGACACGACCGACGAGCTTCTCGACCTCGCCAACCAGGTGAGCCCGCTGCCGCCTGGCCGCGAGCTGGACATGCTGCTCACCTCGGGGGAGCGGATCTCGATGGCCCTGCTGGCCATGGCGATCCACAACCTGGGGTACGAGGCGCGGTCCTACACCGGTTCCCAGGCCGGCGTGATCACCACGTCCGTGCACGGCAAGGCGCGGATCATCGACGTGACGCCCGGCCGGCTGAAAACGGCCCTGGACGAGGGCGCGGTCGCGATCGTCGCCGGCTTCCAGGGCGTGTCCCAGGACACCAAGGACATCACCACCCTCGGCCGGGGCGGCTCGGACACCACGGCCGTGGCCCTGGCCGCCGCCCTGCACGCCGACGTGTGCGAGATCTACACCGACGTGGACGGCGTGTTCAGCGCGGACCCGCGGATCGTGCCGGACGCCAAGAAGCTCGACACGATCACGTACGAGGAAATGCTGGAGATGGCGGCTACGGGCGCGAAGGTGCTCATGCTGCGGTGCGTGGAGTACGCGCGGCGGTTCAACATGCCGATCCACGTCCGTTCGTCTTACACCAACAAGCCCGGGACCATGGTCTCCGGTTCGATGGAGGATCTTCCCGTGGAGCAGGCACTCATCACCGGCGTCGCGCACGACCGGAGCGAAGCGAAGATCACGATCGTCGGCGCCCCCGACGAGCCGGGCACGTCCGCTGCCATCTTCCGCGCCGTCGCCGACGCCGAGATGAACATCGACATGATCGTGCAGAACAACTCCACGGAGGGTACGGGCCGCACGGACATCTCCTTCACCCTGCCGAAGGAGGACGGCGCCGCCGCGATGACCGCCCTCCAGCGGATCCAGGAGAAGGTCGGCTTCAAGGGCCTGCTGTTCGACGACCACGTCGGCAAGGTGTCCCTGGTCGGGGCCGGGATGCGCTCGCACCCGGGCGTGACCGCGATCTTCTGCGAGGCGCTGGCCAGCGCGGGCGTCAACATCGAGATCATCTCCACCTCGGAGATCCGGATCTCGGTCGTGTGCCGCGACACCGACCTCGACGCGGCGGTCCGCGCGATCCACGACGCCTTCGAGCTCGGCGGCGACGAAGAGGCCGTGGTCTACGCCGGCACCGGCCGATAGCCGTGACCCGTCTCCCCACGCTGGCCGTGGTCGGCGCGACCGGCGCGGTCGGCACCGTCATGCTCGAACTGTTGAGTAGCCGCAAGAACGTCTGGGGCGAGATCCGGCTGATCGCCTCGGCCCGCTCGGCCGGCCGCAAGTTGTCGGTCCGCGGCGAGCAGGTCGAGGTTCTCGCGCTCACCCCGGAGGCGTTCGACGGGGTCGACGTGGCGATGTTCGACGTCCCCGACGAGGTGTCGGCCGAGTGGGCGCCGATCGCGGTGTCCAAGGGCGCGATCGCCGTGGACAACTCCGGCGCGTTCCGGATGGACAAGGACGTGCCGCTGGTCGTGCCCGAGGTCAACCCGGAGCATGTCCGGAACCGGCCGCGCGGCATCATCGCCAACGCGAACTGCACGACCCTCGCCATGATCCTGTCGCTGGCCCCGCTGCACCGGGAGTACGGGCTGCGCGAGCTGATGGTGTCCTCGTACCAGGCGGCGTCCGGTGCCGGGCAGATCGGCGTGGACACGCTGCACGACCAGCTCTCGAAGCTGTCGGGCGACCGGTCCGCCGGCACCCGGACCGGTGACGTGCGCCGGGTCGTGGGCGACGACCTGGGCCCGTTCCCGGCCCCGCTGGCGCTGAACGTGGTGCCGTGGGCCGGTTCCGTCAAGGACGGCGGCTGGTCCAGCGAGGAGCTGAAGATCCGCAACGAGTCCCGCAAGATCCTGGGGCTGCCGGACCTCAAGGTGTCGGCGACGTGTGTCCGGGTGCCGGTCGTGACCGGGCACTCGGCGTCGCTGCACGCCATCTTCGGCTCCGAGGTGGACGCCGACCGGGCCCGCGAGGTGCTGGAGGCCGCGCCGGGCGTGGTCGTGTCGGACAACCCGGCCGAGGCGGAGTTCCCGACCCCTGCCGACGCGGTGGGGACCGATCCGACGTGGGTGGGGCGGATCCGGCGGTCGCTGGACGATCCCCGGGCGCTGGACTTCTTCGTCGTGGGGGACAACCTGCGCAAGGGCGCCGCGCTGAACACGGCGCAGATCGCGGAGCTGATCGCGGCGGAGTGGCACTAGACACCTGCTCGAACGGACGACGGCACCTTCCCTGCGGGGCGGGTGCCGTTTCCGTTGACCCCAGCAAGCACGCCACTGTGCAGAGCGGCGGCGGGTGAAAACGGTCACCGTTCGCCGAATGTCCGTTGAGCTGGGGAAACAGGGAGGCACATCTCACGTAGCGGGACGAATTGTCTGAGGGTTGGTTGATCACGTAACGTGGTCGTGTCATGTGGCGCGCGCATCTTCTCCTTCGCTGCCGCGGCGAGGCCTCTCAGGCCGGCACCTCGCCGCGGGTTCCGACGCGCCTCTAGGGCTCGTCCGCCCGGTCGCTCTCGCGAAGAAACTCCCCAGAGATGACCTCCCGGAAGGCGTGACATGTCGCCCTTTGACACCCAGAAGCCCAGTAACATGCCGTTCGGCCGCTATCAGGCGTACCCCTTCGGTGTGGATCTGCCCGATCGACAGTGGCCGGGCCGGCGGATCGAGCAGGCCCCGCAGTGGTGCGCCGTAGATCTGCGCGACGGCAACCAGGCGCTGATCGACCCGATGTCCCCCGAGCGGAAGCGCAGGATGTTCCTGCTGCTGGTGAGCATGGGGTACAAGCAGATCGAGGTCGGCTTCCCGTCGGCCAGCCAGACCGACTTCGACTTCGTCCGGATGCTGATCGAGGACGGGCTGATCCCCGACGACGTGATCATCCAGGTGCTGACCCAGTGCCGGGAGCCGCTGATCGAGCGGACCTTCGAGTCGCTGCGGGGCGCCAAGCAGGCGATCGTGCACTTCTACAACTCGACGTCCGCGCTGCAACGCCGGGTCGTGTTCGGCCTGGACCGCGACGGAATCAAGGACATCGCGACGTCCGGCGCGCGGATGTGCCAGAAGTACGCGGAGATGCTGACCCCGGACACCGAGATCTACTACGAGTACTCGCCGGAGTCCTACACGGGCACGGAGCTGGAGTACGCGCTGGAGGTGTGCTCCGCGGTCATCGACGTCATCGCGCCCACCCCGGACCGCCCGCTGATCATCAACCTGCCGGCGACGGTGGAGATGGCCACCCCGAACGTGTACGCCGACTCCATCGAGTGGATGCACCGCAACCTGCCCCGGCGCGAGTCGCTGATCCTGAGCCTGCACCCGCACAACGACCGGGGCACCGGCGTGGCGGCCGCCGAGCTGGGGATCGCCGCCGGGGCCGACCGGGTCGAGGGCTGCCTGTTCGGCAACGGCGAGCGCACCGGCAACGTGGACCTGGTGACGCTCGGGCTGAACCTGTTCGCCCTGGGCATCGATCCGATGATCAATTTCGACCAGATCGACGAGATCAAACGCACCGTCGAGTACTGCAACCAGCTGCCCGTGCACGAGCGCCACCCGTACGCGGGCGACCTCGTCTACACGGCCTTCTCCGGCTCGCACCAGGACGCCATCAAGAAGGGGCTCGCGGCCGTGGACCCCCGGCTGTGGGAGGTCCCGTACCTGCCGATCGACCCCGCCGACGTCGGGCGCTCGTACGAGGCGGTCATCCGGGTCAACTCGCAGTCCGGCAAGGGCGGCGTCGCGTACATCATGGAGTCCGAGCATCATCTCGTCCTGCCCCGCAGGTTGCAGATCGAGTTCTCGGGCGTCGTCCAGCGGCACACCGACGGCGAGGGCGGCGAGGTGTCCCCGGCCGCGATGTGGCAGATCTTCGAGACGGAGTACCTGACCCCGGGCCGGCTGCGGATCGACACGTACTCGACCTCCACGGCCGCCGGCAAGGCCGAGGTCACGGCGCAGACCACCCTGGGCGAGCTGACCGGCGTCGGCAACGGCCCGATCGCCGCCCTGGTCTCGGCGTTGTCCGCCGTGGACATCGACGTGACCGTCCTGGACTACGCGGAGCACGCGCTCGCCTCGGGCGGGGACGCCAAGGCCGCCGCGTACGTGGAGTGCGCAATCGGCGGCGAGACGTACTGGGGCGTCGGCGTGTCGGACAACATCGTCACGGCCTCGCTGCGGGCGGTCACGTCGGCGGTGAACCGGGCGGAGTAGCCAGCGGTGTGGGCCGGTCTTCCGGGGCCGGCCCACACCGAACCTGACCCAGCCCGGGCAGTCACTGCGGCCCGGACCGGGTCTCCGGAGGCCACCGTTCGGCACCCCGGGGCGGGTGTTCGGCACACCCGGGCGCGTTTGACCCCTGGGCTGATGTTCAGCTCCCCGGGGCGGGCCTAGCGTCCGAGCATGAGGGGCGCGACCCGGAGCACCACGATCATCACGCCCAACCACGCGACCGACGCGCCGATTCCCGCGATGGCCATCCACCGACCGTCCTGCCCGGTCCGCTGGATCCTGACCAGCGCGCCGATGCCGAACAGGATCCCGAGGAGCCAGATCCCCAGCGCCCCGAACACGAACGACGCGATGGCGTGCCCGCTGAAGCCGACCGGCGGCGCGGTCCAGTGCGGGGTGTCGTCCTCGATGACGGGCGGCCGTAGCGGGCCGTTGCGGTACCCGTCGGCGGCCGGGTCCCAGGAGTCCGTGCCCCAGTTGGCGTCGGTGGGCCTGGCGGGTTCGCGGGCCCAGTCCCAGGCCTTGTCGAGGTCGCGGCCGTCCACCTGATCGACGGCCGGCGCGACGTCCTGGCCTGCCCGGGCCCAGTCCCATGCCTGGTCGAGCTTGTGGTCGTTGGCCCAGTCGCGCCCCAGTGCCCGGTCGGGCTGCGCCGGGACCGGGCCGCGGGTCTGCGGCCGCTGGCCGGCCGTGTCGCCGGCCGGTCGCGCGTCGGCCGCCGAGCCGGGGCCGTTCTCCGGTCCCTGGTCCCTGATTTCCTGCTCCAGGAGCGGGCCGCGTGGCCCGGCCGCTCCCGTGTTCGTCCCGCTGGCGGTTGCCGCCTTCTCGTCGTGTTCCGACATCTGTGCCTCCCCGTAGCAACGGCGGACACGTTAGCGGAACCGGGCCGCGCCCGCCGCCCCGCCTCAGCCGCCATGGACGGCCGTCACAGCCCGCCTCACTCCCCGTGGATGGCGAGCGCCGAGGACCAGACGGCACCGCGTGCCCGCCGCTGGTGACTCCGGTCGCCCGTGTCACGGTCGGGGGTGACTCCCTGGGCTCCGGCCTTCAGGAACCGGGTCGGCTCCCGACTCGTAGCTAGATGATGTTCTTCGGGGTTGGTTCGCAGTCGCCGGGTCGGAGGAGCACCGCCGCGGTCAGGGCGCCGCACGCCATCAGGCCCGCGCAGAACAGCATCGCGATCCGGTAGCCGTCGGCGAACGCGACCGGGCTGGTGTACGACCCGGCGGACAGCCCGGCGAGCGCCGGCAGCGCGGCCACCGCGAGGAGCCCGGCAGCCCTGGCCACGGCGTTGTTCACCCCGCTGGCGACCCCCGCGTACCGGTCCGGGGCCGCCGCGAGCACCGCCGAGGTCAGCGGCGCGACGACGATCGTCAGCCCGACGCTGAGGACGAGCACGCCGGGCAGGACCGTGGTGAAATACCCGGCGCCGGCCCGGAGCAGCAGGAGAATGCCGACCGCGCCGGTCAGCGGCCCCATGATCAGGGGGATGCGCGGGCCGATCCGCTGGCCGAGCGCGCCGGCCCGGGGCGAGAACACGAGCATGACCAGCGTCAACGGGACCAGGGTGAGGCCCGCGCCGAGCGCCGAGTAGCCGTGCGACACCTGGAGGAAGATGACGAGGAAGAAGAGGCAGCCGGACAGGGCCGCGTACACGAAGAACGTCACCAGGTTGATCACGCTGAACGCCCGGACCGTGAACATGGCCGGCGGCACCATCGGCGCGTGGCTGCGCCGCTCGATCCACACGAACGCCACCCCGGCGACGAGCCCGGCGACCCCGGAGATCAGGTCCCCGTTGATCAGGGCGAACGTGATCCCCGCGAGGCTCAGCGCGCCGAGCACCGCGCCGGGGAAGTCGAACCGGGCCCGCGTCTCGGGCGACCGGCTCTCCGGCACGAACTTCCAGGTCAGCACCACGACCAGCACCGCCAGCGGCATGTTGAGGAAGAACACCCACCGCCAGCTGAACGCGTCGACCAGCCAGCCGCCGACCAACGGGCCCGCCGCCGCCGCGATCCCGCCGAACCCCGACCACGCGCCGATCGCCCGGGCCCGGTCGCGCGGGTCGAACGCCGACTGGATGATCGCCAGCGAGCCGGGCGTGAGCAGTGCCGCCCCGACGCCCTGGAGCACCCGGGCCGCGATCAGCCAGCCGATGCTCTGCGACGCCCCGCACAGGATCGACGCGCCGGTGAACCAGAAGACCCCGATCAGAAACACGAGCCTTCTGCCGTACCGGTCCCCCAGCGCCCCGCCGAGCAGCACGAACGCGGCGAGCGTCAGCGTGTACCCGTTGACCGTCCACTGGAGCCCGTCCAGCCCCGCGCCGAGGTCGCGGCCCAGGTGGGGAAGGGCGACGTTCACGACGGTCGAGTCGAGCAGTGCCATGCCGGACGCGAGCACGGTCGCGGCGAGTGTCCCGCGCCCGGCCGGATCCTTCAGCAACATGGCCGAATTGTCCCCCAAACTGGCACGGATCGCAGGTATTCAGTTCCTTGCTTCGTTCCCGACCCGCGAGCACGCTTGAGGGGTGTCTCCCCTCACGCGTGGTATCGCACTCCTCGTCACCGCCGCTCTGCTCGGCGCATGCGTCCAGCCGGCCACCGGCACGTCCTCCGACAAACCCAGCAGCAACACGCCCGGGAAGGGTGCCACGGCGAAGACCCAGTTGGCGGCCCTGAAGACCGCGGCGTCCCGCTCCATGGCCGGGTACAGCCGGGAGAAGTTCCCGCACTGGCGCGCCCAGGGCGGCGGCTGCGACACCCGCGAGTTCGTCCTCAAACGCGAGGGCACGTCCGTGAAGACCGACAGCGCCTGCAAGGTGACCGGCGGCTCCTGGACCAGCCCGTACGACGACGCGAAGCACACCGTCGCCATCGAGATGGACATCGACCACATGGTCCCGCTCGCCAACGCGTGGCGCTCCGGGGCCAACGACTGGACGAACGAGAAGCGCGGCGACTTCGCCAACGATCTGGACCGCCCGCAACTCTTCGCAGTCACCGCCTCGGTGAACCGCGCCAAGGGCGACCAGGATCCTTCCACGTGGAAGCCCCCGAGCCGGTCATACTGGTGCAGTTACGCGGAGAGCTGGATTAACGTCAAGTCACATTGGCAGCTCACCGTTACCGAAGCGGAGCGCACCGCGCTCACCGACATGCTGGGGACGTGCACATGACCTCACCCAAGCCTGGCCCCCCTCCGGGGCGGACCGCCGCACCCGCCGCTCCTGTTCCGGCGGCTCCGGGGACCCCTCCCGCCGCGCCTGCCGCGCCGGCTCCGGCCGCGCCCGTGCCCGGGGCTCCGGTGCCCGCGCCGCCCGCCGGGGGCTCCGTGCCGGCCGCGCCTGCCGCCGCGCCGGTGCCGGCTCCCGCGGCTGCTCCCGCGCCCGCCAAGCCGTTGCGGACCGACATCGTGGCTGGTCCGGGCGGGGTGATGACCGACGAGGCCGGGGTCGTGACCGGGGATCTGACCCTGTCGACGACGGCCGAGCACGGCAGCGCGACGGTGAAGGTGCAGTACAAGGACGCGGACGAGTGGTACACGGTCACCGGGTCCAAGGTGAGCCTGCGGGACGCGGCCGACGCGGAGGCGATCCACGCCCTCGCGGTGGGCCTGCTCAACCGCCCCTCGGGCTGACCGGCACACGAATACGGGGAACGTGACCGCCGCCCTCAGGCAGCGGGCGCGTTCCCCGCACTCGTCGTGGCCTGCGGTTCGCAGTACCCGTCGGATCGTCGTTCTCAGCGCACGACGGCGCCGTCGCGTGGCCTGATCACGCCCGCGTCGATCTCCGCCGTGTAGTGGCACGCGACCTTGTGCCCCGGCCGGACCTCGATCAGCGGCGGCCGGTCCGTCGCGCACAACGTGTCCTGCTTCCACGGGCACCGGGTGTTGAACCGGCAGCCGGTCGGCGGGTTCGCCGGCGAGGGCAGGTCACCCCGGAGCAGGATCCGCTCGCGGCGGTCCTCCACCTCGGGGTCGGGCACGGGCACGGCCGACATCAGCGCCCGGGTGTACGGGTGCAGCGGCGTCGCGTACAGCTCCCGGGACGACGCCTCCTCGACCAGGCCGCCGAGGTACATCACGCCGACGATGTCGGAGATGTGCTTCACCACGGCCAGGTCGTGCGCGATCACGAGATAGGTGAGGCCGAGTTCGCCCTGGAGCTCCTCCAGCAGGTTGATGACCTGGGCCTGGATGGACACGTCGAGGGCGGACACGGGCTCGTCGGCGACGATCAGGTCCGGCCCGAGGACGAGGGCGCGGGCGATGCCGATCCGCTGGCGCTGCCCCCCGGAGAACTCGTGCGGGTACCGCGACATCGCCCACCGGGGCAGCCCCACCGCGTCGAGGGTCTCCATGACCTTGGCCCGGCGCTCGGCGGAGTTCGCGCCGATCCCGTGCGCGACGAGGCCCTCGGTGAGGATGGACTCGACGTTCTGCCGCGGGTCCAGGCTGGACATCGGGTCCTGGAAGATCATCTGCATCCGGCGGCGGCTCTTGCGGAGCGCCTCCCCGTGGAGGGCGGCGACGTCCACGCCGTCGAACACGACCCGGCCGGCGGTGACCGGGCTGAGCCGCAGCAGCGCCCGGCCGAGGGTCGACTTGCCGCAGCCGGACTCGCCGACCAGGCCGTACGTGCCACCCCGGGGGACTTCGAGGTCGACGCCGTCGACGGCGTACACGTGGCCGACGGTGCGGTCGAAGAGGACGCCCCGCCGGATCGGGAAGTGCACCTTGAGCCCCTGGACGGACAACAGTGTCATACCCGCTCCTCAGAGGTCGCCAGTTCCGCACGCACCCGGGTGCCGCCCCGGGTGCCGGCCGCATCCACGCCGGGCCAGGCGCCGGCCGCATCCGCGCGAGGCCGCGTGCCGGCCGCATCCGTGCCAGGCCGCGTGCGGGCCCCATCCGTGCCACGCCGCGTGCCGGCAGCATCCGCGCATGCCCGGGCCATCGACCCGGTGCTCAACGGGGTCATACCCGCTCCTCGTGGGTCACCGGGTTCACGCACCGGCACAGGTGCCCCGTGAACGTGTCCTCCAACGCGGGCGGCCCGCCCACACAGGCGTCCACCGCCCGGTCGCACCGGGGCTGGAACGCGCACCCCTCGGCCCACGGCAGGGCGTCGCGGACCGAGCCGCGGATCGGGCGGAGCGCCTCGTCGACGTCCGCGTCGAGCCGGGGAATCGACCCGAGCAGCCCGTGGGTGTACGGGTGCCGGGGCGCCGCGAACAACGGCCGGCGCCCGGCGGCCTCGATGACGCGCCCCGAGTAGAGGACGTTCACCGTGTCGCACAGCCCCGCGACCACCCCGAGATCGTGGGTGATCATGATCATGGAGGTGCCGAACTCGCGCACCAGGTCCTTGAGCAGTTCGAGGATCTGGGCCTGGATCGTCACGTCCAACGCGGTGGTCGGCTCGTCGGCGATCAGGAGCCGGGGCCGGCACGCGACGGCCATCGCGATCAGCGCGCGCTGCCGCATGCCGCCCGACAGCTGGTGCGGGTACTCCCGCAGCCGCCGGGTCGGGTCGGGGATGCCGACCCGGTCGAGCAGGTCGGCGGCCTCCTTCTTCGCGGCGTCCCCCTTGAGGCCCCGGTGCCGGCGGAGCACCTCGGTGACCTGGAGACCGATCGAGATCACCGGGTTCAACGAGGACAACGGGTCCTGGAAGATCATGGCCACGTCGCGGCCCCGGACGTCCCGCATGGCCCCGGGGTCGAGCTGGAGCAGGTCCGTGCCCTCGAACAGGGCCTTGCCGCCCAGCCGGACGCCGCGCTTGGGCAGTAGCCCCATGAGGGCCAGGGACGTCACGCTCTTGCCGCAGCCGGACTCGCCCACCAGTCCGACGATCTTGCCCTCGTCGACGGTGAAGCTCACCCCGTCGACGGCGCGCACGTCGGGTTCGCCGCGTCGGGTGAACGCCACCGTCAGGTCCTGCACATCGAGCAGGCTCATGGTCACCGCCGGAGCTTCGGGTCGAGGGCCTCGCGCATCGACTCACCCAGCAGGGTGAAGCCGAGCGCCGTGATGATGATCGCGACCGCCGGGAAGATCGACATCCGGGGCGCGACGGACAGGTAGCGTTGCGCGTCGGCCAGCATGACCCCCCATTCCGGGTACGAGGAGTTGGCGTTGCCCAACCCCAGGAACGACAGCCCGGCCGCCTCGATGATCGCCACCGCCAGGGTCAGGGTGGCCTGCACGATCACGGGTGCGATGGAGTTGGGCACGATGTGGCCGAACACGATCTTCGGTTTGCGGACCCCCAACGCCGTGGAGGCGAGTACGTAGTCCGAGTGCGCCTGGGCGAGCATCGAACCGCGCAGCAGGCGGGCGAAGATCGGTACGTTGATCGTGCCGACCGCGATCATGACCGTGGGCAGCCCGTTGCCGATCATCGCCGCGAGGCTGATCGCGAGCAGCAGCCCCGGTACGGACAGCAGGATGTCGATGAACCGCATGATCACGGAGTCGATCCAGCTGCCGACCCGGCCGCCCAGCCCGGCGGCGGTGCCCGAGGCGATGCCCAGCGCCGAGCCGATCACCAGGCCGAACAGGGTGGCCAGCACGCCGACGAGCAGCGAGATCCGCGCGCCGATCAGCAGCCGGCTGAACTCGTCCCGCCCCAGGTTGTCCACGCCGAGCAGGTTGCCCGACCGCGGCCCGGGAAAGATGCCGTTCGCCTCGCTGATGTCACCCCGCCAGGTCTGCGCCACCGGGTCGTACGGCGCGAACAACGGGCCGAGCAGCGCGATCAGCAGGAACACCACGATGATCACGGCGCCGACGACGGCCGGGGGGCTCCGGCGGACCCGCTTGAACGCGACCCGCCACAGGCTCTCACCGGTCTCCGCCCGGCTGGCCGCCAGTACGGCGAGCCGGTCGATCCGGTCCTTCTTCCGGCTCATCGCACCCTCACCCGTGGGTCGATCAATCCATAGGACACGTCCACTGCGAGGTTCACCAGGACATACAGCAGCGCGATCAGCATGATGAAGCCCATCAGCACCGGGTAGTCCCGGAACTCGATGGCGTCCCTCAGGAACGAGCCGATCCCGCCGAACGCGAACACCGTCTCGGTCAGCACCGCGCCGGACAGCAGGCCGCCGACCGCCAGGCCGATGACCGTGGCCACCGGGAGCAGCGCGTTGCGCAGGATGTGCCGGCCGCGCACGGTCCGCTCGGTCAGGCCCTTGGCCTCGGCGGTCCGGACGTAGTCCTCGCTGATCACCTCCAGGACGCTCGCCCTGGTCATCCGCACGATGATCGCGAACGGAATGCTGGCCAGCGCGATCCCGGGCAGGATCAGGTGCAGCAGGGCGTCGCCCGCCGCGTCCCACTCGCGGGTGATGATCCCGTCGAGGACGAACATCCCGGTCACGTGGGTGGCCTCGAGCAGGTCGCTCTGCCGGCCCGAGGACGGGAAGATGTGCAGGTACTCGGAGAAGACCGCCTTGAGTACGTAGGCGAGGAAGAACACCGGGACGCACACGCCGAGCAGCGAGCCCATCACGGTGCCGCTGTCGAGCCAGGTGCCCCGGCGGCGCGCGGCCATGTACCCGAGCGGAATGCCGATCCCGATCGCGATGACCAGGGCCGTGACCGTCAGCTCCAGGGTCGCCGGGAACCGCTGACCGAACTCGGTCATCACCGGCCGGCCGGTCTGGATCGAGGTGCCGAAGTCGAACGACAGCAGCCGGCGCATGAACCGGCCGTACTGCACCACCAGCGGCTCGTCGAGCCCGAGGGACTGGCGGATCTGCGCCCGGCGCTCCTCGGTGGCCCGCTCGCCCAGGATCGACGTCTCGGGGCCGCCGGGCAGCCGGTGCAGCCAGATGAACAGGAGCAGGGACAGCCCGAACATGGTCGGTACCAGTTGCAGCAGCCGCCGGACGATGAAGCGAATCAAGAAGGACCTCCAGGACGGGCGCGGCACCCCTGAGCGATCAGGGGTGCCGCAACCGTGGCCGTTATGACGTGAACTCGGCCGTGTAGAACTTCTCGTCGGTCAACGGGCTCGGCTTGACCCCGGTGACGTTCTTCGCGAAGGCGATCGAGGGCGGCGAGGACGACAGCGGCAGGCCCGGGAGGAACTCCATGATCTGCTTGTTGATGGCCTTGTACATCTCGATCCGCTTCTCGCGGTTGGGCTCCAGGTCGACCTTCGCCAGGGCGTCGCGCAGGGCGGCGTTGTCGAAGCTCCACTCGGGCTTCTGCCGGCCGAAGAACGTGCCAGCGAAGTTGTAGCCCTCGTTGTAGTCACCGGTCCAGCCGACGATCCACAGGTCCGGCTTGCCGGCGCGGACGTCGTCCAGGTAGGTCGGCGACCACTTCTCGGGCACCGGGGTGACCTTGATCCCGGCCTCTTCCAGCCCGGACTTGACGATCTCGAAGATGTCCTTCGGGTTCGGCATGTACGGCCGGGTGACCTCGGTCGGGTAGTAGAACTTGAGCTCCACCCCGGTCGCGCCGGCCTCGGCGAGCAGCGCCTTGGCCTTGTTGACGTCCCGCGGGTACTTCTTCACGTCCGTCGCGTAGCCCTCGACCGAGTCCGGCATGAACTGGTCGGCGACCTTCGCGCCGTTCGGGAGCTTCGACTTGACGAGCGCCTCGCGGTCCACCGCGTACGCGATGGCCTGCCGGACCCGGATGTCGGCGAGCTTCGGGTTGTCCTGACCCATGCCCAGGTAGAGCACGTTGAACGGCGGGCGGGCCGGGACGTTGAAGCCCTTGCCGGTCAGCGAGGCCACGTCGGCCGGGGCGACCAGGTCGTAGCCCTGGATCTCACCGGCTTCGAGGGCCTGGCGGCGGGCGTTCTCGTCCGGGATGGCGCGGAAGATCAACTTGGCGATCTTCGCCTTGTCGCCCCAGTACCCGTCGAACCGGTCCATCGTGACCTTCTTGTTCGCCCGGTCCCAGCTGGTGAACTTGAACGGACCCGTGCCGACCATCTTCTCGAGCGCGTACTTCGGGTACGTCAGGTTCTGCGCGTCCCCGCTCATCGACTCGCCCGCGTACTCCGCGAGGGCCTTCGGGCTCTGGATCGACATGGCGGGCAGCGTGAACGCCCCCGGCAGCCGGCTCGTCGGCTTGTTCAGCGTGATCACCGCGGTGTTGGCGTCACTGGCCGCGCAGCTCTTGAAGTTCGACGGCGGCGCGGTCGGGCTCTCGCTCTTGGCGAACCCGCCGAACGTGTCCAGCCAGTACTCCGCGACGTTCTGGTACAGGCCGGTGAAGTTGTACCACCGGTTGAAGTTCGCGCACACAGCCTCGGCGTTGAAGTCCGTACCGTCGTGGAACTTGACACCCTTGCGCAGGTTGAACGTCCACGCGGTGCCGTCCGCCGACACGTCCCACTTCTCGGCGAGGCGGGGCACGAGCTTCGCGGAACCGAGTTCGTTACCGATCAAGGTCTCGAGGACCTGACGCGGCGGCCGGTACGTCTCGCCGTCCGTGGCGAGCGCGGGGTCGAGCACCTTGGGCTCCCCCGCGGTACCGAAAACGAGCGTCTTGTCCTTGCTGTTCGAGCTGCTATCGCGCTTGCTTTCGGCGCAACCGGCGACGCCGACGGTCAGCGCCGCTATCGCTGCGACCGCACAAGCGGTCCTGAACCTGCTTCGTTGCATGATTCCACCTCGGCTGTGACTGGGGTCACTCTCTGGAACGCACCTTAGTGGCCCGAAGGGCGCAGGAGGAATAGATGGAGATAGGTCGTGGTCAAATTGTGCCCTGTGTCACTCTCGGTAGTGGACCGAGGGGCGTGCGAGGGTGGGTCATGGCCTTCTCAACCCGCCGCAGAATCGTCGTGTTCGGAGTCGACGGCGTCCGGACCGACACCCTCGCCGCCGCGCGCACCCCGCGGATCGACGCGATCGCCGCCGAGGGCTTCCTCGCGACCTTCGCGCTCAACGACCTGGCGCCCACCGTGTCCGGCCCGGGCTGGTCGAACATCGCCACGGGCGTGTGGGCCGACAAGCACAACATCGACGGCAACATCTTCGCCGACCACCGGCTCGCCGACTACCCCGACTTCCTCACCCGGCTGCGCACCGCCCGGCCCGGGATCAGGACCTACGCCGCCGCCGACTGGCCGCCGCTGGTCGGCCCCGACTGCGAGGGCCCCGTGTTCGCCACCCCTTGTCGGGTACTGCGTCTCGAAGCCCACGAGCACGACTACGACACGACCGGGGCCGACATCGCCCTCGACGCGGCCCGCACGCTCGGCTCGGGCGACTACCACGCCGCGTTCGTCTACTTCGGCGAGCCGGACGAGATCGCCCACCACGAGGGGGTCACGCCGAACTACCTGGCGGCCGTGGAGCGGGCCGACGCGCGGATCGGGCAGGTGCTGGACGCGATCCGGGCCCGTCCCGGGTTCGCCGACGAGGAGTGGACCTTCATCGTGGTCACCGACCACGGGCACATCGACACCGGCGGGCACGGGGGGCGGGATCCGTGGGAGGCGCAGGCCTGGATCGCGGCCTGCGGGCCGCTGGTGCCCCGGGGTGAGGTGACGACGGAGCACGCCGATGTCGCGCCGAGCGTGTTCGCGGCCCTCGGTGTGGAGGTGGACCCGGCGTGGGGCCTGGAGGGACTCCCCTTCGGCGAGCGCACCCCGGGTTCCTGAACCCGGCCGGGGCCGGCCTGGCCGGGTCGGGTCTGGCTGGTCGCCGGCGGCAGGGCGGCAACGGGTGCCGGCCCGGCTTCGGTCGGGCCGTCGCGTGGTTCGCGTGGCAGGATCGGGATCGTGCAGCGCTTTCGGACGTGGGACGGCACCGAGCTCGCCTACCGGCTGGTCGGATCGGGCCCGCCGCTGGTGTGCGTGCCGGGCGGCCCGGGCCAGGCCGTCGAGTACCTGGCGGACCTCGGTGGACTGTCCGCGCACCGGACGCTGGTGCTGCTCGACAACCGGGGTACCGGGGCGTCCGACGTGCCCACCGACCCCGCCACCTACCGGGTCGACCGGCTCGCCGAGGACATCGAGGCACTCCGCGCGCACCTCGGCCTCGGGCGGATGGACCTGTTCGGGCACTCGGCCAGTGGCGGGACGTGCATGGTGTACGCGGCCCGGCACCCCGACCGGCTCGACCGGCTGGTCCTCGTCGACCCGTCGTTGCGGGTGACCGGCATCCCGTCCGACCTGGGCGTGGAGGAGGTGCTCGCCGAGCGGGCCGACGAGCCGTGGTTCGCCGAGGCGGTGGCGGCGCTGACCGCGGAGGCCGGTACCCCTCAGGAGTTGGAACGGTACCGCTGGCTGTCGGCGCCGCTGCTCTACGGCGCGTGGAACGCGGCCGCGCGGGCCCAGGCCACCGCCGAGCCGGGGCAGTTCGCGGCGCCCGCGACGGACGGGTTCTACGCGGGCTTCGAGCCCGACCCGACCCTGCCGGCGCGGCTCGCGGACCTGTCCACGCCGGTGCTGCTCGTGGTCGGCGAGCACGACATCTGGCCGACCCGGACGGCCGTTCGCGAACTGGCGAACATGTTCGGCAAGGCGGATGTGGTGGTACTGCCCGGAGCCGGGCACTTCCCGTGGGTGGACGACCCGGCGGCGTTCGCGACCACCGTGTCGGCCTTCCTCGCCGGGAGCGCCCGGTGACCCGCTAGACGGTCCGGCGGCCCTCGAAGGCCCGGCCGAGGGTGATCTCGTCCGCGTACTCCAGGTCGCCGCCCACCGGCAGCCCGCTCGCCAGCCGGGTCACGTTCAGCCCCATCGGCTTGACCAGCAGCGCCAGGTACGTCGCCGTCGCCTCGCCCTCGGTGTTCGGGTCGGTGGCCAGGATCAGCTCCTTCACCTCGCCGCCCCGCAACCGGGTGAGCAGCTCGCGGATGCGCAACTGGTCGGGCCCGATGCCCTCGAGCGGGTTGATGGCGCCGCCCAGCACGTGGTACTTGCCCCGGAACTCGCCGGTCCGCTCGATCGCGACGACGTCCTTGGGCTCCTCGACCACGCAGATCACCTCGGTGCCCCGGCGGGGGTCGCGGCAGATCCGGCAGCTGTCGTTCTCCGAGACGTTGAAGCACACGTCGCAGAACCGGACGAGCTCCTTCACCCTGTTCAGGGCGGCGGACAGCCGGGCCACGTCGGCGTTGTCGGCGGCGAGGATGTGGAACGCGAGCCGCTGGGCGCTCTTCGGGCCGATGCCCGGCAGCTGTCCCAACTCGTCGATCAGGTCCTGGATCGCGCCCTCGTACACGGTCTAGAACCCCGGGAGGCCGAGGCCACCGAGCGCGCCGGTGATCGGTCCCATGATCTTCTCGGTGAGCTTCTGCGCCTCGCCGTTGGCCGCGTGCACGGCCGCCACGACGAGGTCCTCGAGGGTCTCGACGTCCTCGGCGTCCACGACCTTCGGGTCGATCTTGATGCTGCGGAGTTCGCCGGAGCCGGACACGACGGCCGTCACGAGGCCCCCGCCGGAACTGCCGCTGACCTCGGTCTCGGCGAGCTGCTGCTGGGCCGCCGCCACCTGCTGCTGCATCTGGGCAGCCTGCTGCATGATCTTCTGCATGTTCGCCACGGCGGCTCCCCCTCTGTCGGTTTCGCCACCCAGCCTATCGCCCCACCACCGACCCCCTGGCCGGGCGGGCAACCCTCCAACCCCGAGACCTTTTCGGGGTACCGGACAGCCGGGCGGTCGTGCGCCCCGGCCGGCCGCGCGTTCGCACCCCGGCGGTCCGGACCCGCTTTCGGCTACCCGCCGGCCGTCGCACGCTCGGTGGGCGCCCGGTTCAGCGGTGGGTGGTGACCACGTGGGTGCGGAGGAGCTTGTCGGCGAAGGTCTGGCGCTGGGTGTCCCAGATCGGGAAGAACCAGCCGGCGAGCAGCGAGACCGTGTCGAAGAGGTGCGCGACGTCGCGGAGCAGCGCCCGCCACAGGCCGATCGGCTCGCCGGAGTCGACGGACGCCAGCCGGATCCGCAGCAGCCTGCGCCCCACGGTCTGCCCGGTGCGCCCGCTGAGGTACCACCGGTTGGCGGCGACCAGGACGAACGCCACGATCCCGCCGATCAGCGCCCGGTCCAGTGCGGCGACGCCGAGGAGCACCAGAGCCACGATCCCGACATCGATGAGGTACGCCGCCGCGCGGAGCACCCAGTGCGCGTACTTCGGCCTCTTGTGGGCGGGGATCCGACTACCCCGGGCATTCTTCGCCATGAATCCGAAGTCTGAACCGGACCCCGATGGCCGTCAATAGGTCGTCAGGAGATCTTCTCCGCGCCGAGTACCTCGGACAGCAGCTTCATCGCCTGCTCCTCGGAACTGCGGGGCGCGTCCTTGTCGACCACCTCGTCGCCGGGCTCGTCGCCGGGCTCGAAGCCCTCGTAGACGACGGTCGAGGCGGGCAGCGGCGGCGGCTCCGGGGTCACCGGGACCTGGACCATCGGCGCGGGCGGCGGCTCCTCCTCGTCGAAGGAGGGCGGCAGGTCCGGCCAGGGTTCCTCGTCGTCCACGGGCGGCGGCGCGCCCTGCGCCGCGCCGGGCCGGGCCTGCGCCGGCCGGGACGATCCGGCCTGGGGCGGTCCGGCCTGGGCGGCGCCGGCCTGAGGTGCGACGGGCTGGGGTGCCGCCGGCTGCGGTCGGGCGGGGGCAGCGGGCTGGGGTGCGGGGCGCGGCTGTGGAGCCGGTGCCGGGGTGGGGGCGGGCGCGTTGCCGCGCGGCGCGGAACCACCACCGCCACCGCCGAGATCACAACGCACCTTCAGCCGAACGCCGAGGAGCTGCTGGAGCGCCTCCTCCAGCAGACCGGGCGCCTTGGCGACGGCTGCCGCATGGAAACCGTGCTTGAACAGCAGGACGAGGGTGTCGCCCTCCAGATCGTGGACAGCGGCCTCCCGGACCAGAGCCCCCGACGGCTTGCTGCGGTTGCGGACCTGGTTGAGCACCTCTTCCCAGACCCGCCGCACGGCGGCCACGTCGACGACTCCGGGCTGGGCCGGAGCGACGGACGGGGCAGGCTGCGCGGGCGGGGTGGGGGTGGCGTGCGGGGTGGGCTGGGGCGCGGCCGGGGCCTGCCAGTCGGCCTGGGGCGCGGCTGGCGGCGTGGACACGGCGGGCTGCGGCGCGGCGTGCCCGCCCTGCGGTGCGGCGGAGAGGGGCCGGCCTGCGGGTGCGCCGGGACCGGCACCCTGCGGACCGGACGCCTGCCCGGCAGCGGCGGCCTGCCCCGGCTGGGCGGCCGGCGTGGAGGCACCGGGCTGCGGGGCCGCCGGGGCCACCTGGGGCGCGGAGCTGGCCTGGACCGGCTGGGCGACGTCGGACGGCGCCGGGGAGCGCGGCGGGGCGGCCTGGGGCGCCGGGGCACCCGGTACCACATGCTGGGTCCTGGATTCGAGTCTTTCGAGGCGCTGCAGGAGCGCCGCCGTCGTCTGCTCGGCCCCGGGCAGCAGCATCCGGGCGCAGATCAGCTCCAGGGTGAGCCGGGGGGCGGTCGTGCCGCGCATCGTGGCCAGCCCGTCGTGCACGAGCTCGGCGAGCCGGGACAGTTCGGCGGTGCCGAGGCGCAGCGCCTGGGCGGTCATCCGTTCGACCTCGTCGGTCGGCACGTCGAGCAGGCCCTTGCTGATCGCGTCGGGGACCTGCTGCAACACGATCAGGTCCCGGAACCGCTCCAGGAGGTCCGTGGCGAACCGGCGCGGGTCGTGCCCGGCCTCCACCACCCGGTCGATCGTGGCGAACAGGGCGGCCCCGTCGGCGTCGGCGAGCGCGTCGACCGTTTCGTCGATCAGGGCGGCGTCGGTGACCCCGAGCAGGGCGACGGCGCGCTGGTAGGTGACGCCCTCCTCGCCCGCGCCCGCGATGAGCTGGTCGAGGATCGACAGGGTGTCCCGGGCCGACCCGGTACCGGCCTTGACGACCAACGGGAAGACAGCGGGCTCGATGGGTACGCCCTCGGCGGCGGCCAGCTGCTCGCAGTACGGCCGGAGGATGCTCGGCGGGATCAGCCGGAACGGGTAGTGGTGCGTCCGGGACTTGATCGTGCCGAGGACCTTCTCCGGCTCGGTGGTCGCGAACACGAACCGGACGTAGTCCGGCGGCTCCTCGACCAGCTTGAGCAGCGCGTTGAAGCCGGCGGAGGACACCATGTGGGCCTCGTCGATCACGTACACCTTGAAGCGGGACGAGACCGGCGCGAAGAACGCCTTCTCCCGCAGCTCGCGCGCGTCGTCCACGCCACCGTGGCTGGCGGCGTCGATCTCGATGACGTCGATGGAGCCCGCGCCGTCGGGGGCCAGGTCGCGGCACGACCGGCACTCGCCGCACGGGTTGGGCGTGGGGCCCTGCTCACAGTTCAGCGAACGGGCCAGGATCCGCGCGCTCGACGTCTTCCCGCAGCCCCGGGGGCCCGAGAAGAGGTACGCGTGGTTCAGCCGGCCGTTCTTCAGCGCCTGGATCAGGGGCTGGGTGACGTGGTCCTGCCCGATGATCTCGTCGAACGTCCTCGGCCGGTACTTGCGGTACAGGGCTGTCACGGGATCACATTACTTCACCCGGCCGGCCCCGCCCTCGACCAGCGGCCCTTCGGGTCGGCCCGCTCACCCCGCACCCGCTCCGGGCCGGCGCGCGGCACGGTCGACGTGGCCGCCCGAACCGGTGGGACCGCGCGCGCAGGGCCGTCGGGAGCAGCGGGAAGCTCACAATGGTTCCTCCTCGGGGCGGGGCCACGGCGCGGCGCGGGTAGCCTGCTGAGCTATGCGCCGGCTCCTCACCCCCCGGTGGCTGCTCGTCCACCTGCTCGCGGTGGCCGCCGTCGCCGCGATGCTCGCGCTGGGCTGGTGGCAGCTCGGCCGGGCGCGGGACGGCAACGCGCTCAGCATCGGGTACACCCTGGAGTGGCCGGTATTCGCCGCTTTCGTGGTCTTTGTCTGGGTCAAGTCGGTGCGTCGGGAGCTGCGCGAGGGGTCCGAGGCCACCGCGTCCGGCGCCGCCGCTGCGGCCTCCGGCTCAGCCGACCCGGCGTCAGGCTCCGCGGGCCAGCCGACCGGCCTAGCGGCCGACGCGACCGGCCCCGCAGCCGACCCGAACGCCCCGGCAGTGCCCCCCGAACCCACCGGCGCCGACCTCATCCGCCGCCTCGCCGAGGAGCGGGCCGCCGCCCGGGCCTCGGCGCGCGCGGACGACCCCGAGACCGCCGCGTACAACCACTACCTCGGGTGGCTCAAGTCCCACCCGCACCGGCCGCCCAGTGACTACCCGGGAGTACCGACATGACCGAGCGCACCGAACTCGCCACGCCCCCCGTCGCGGACACCGGAGTGGCCGGGGCGCTCGCCCGCTACCGGATCTCGTCCTACGTCGTCGGCGTGGCCCTGCTCGCGTTGACCCTGGTCGCGATGCCGCTGAAGTACCTGGCGGACGAGCCGGCGGGCGTGGCCATCGTCAGCCCGGTCCACGGCTTCCTCTACATGGTCTACGTCGTGCTCACGTTCGACCTGGGCCGGCGCGCGGGCTGGAAGCTCGGCCGGATCGTGCTGATGATGCTCGCCGGCACGGTCCCGTTCGTGTCGTTCTACGCGGAGCGCCGCGCCGTGGCCTGGGTGCGAGCCTCGGCCTGACCCCGAGGTGGCCCGCGCGGGGATCGTGTCGCACCCCGGGAGTACGGTTATCGACCGTGACCGTCGACGTCGAAAAGCTGCTGGCCGCCGCCGTCGGAGCGGTCCCCGGTGGGGCCGAGCGCCCCGGCCAGTTGGAGATGGCCAAGGCCGTCGACAACGCCATCCGCACGGGTGAGCACCTGCTGGTCCAGGCCGGCACCGGCACCGGAAAGTCCCTCGCGTACCTCGTCCCCGCCCTCCTCGTGGACGGCCCGGTCGTGGTGTCCACCGCGACCCTGGCGCTCCAGTCCCAGCTGGTGACGGGCGACCTGCCCCGGCTCGCGGACGCCGTGGAGCCGGTCCTCGGTCGCCGGCCGACGTTCGCGCTGGTCAAGGGCCGCGCGCACTATCTGTGCAAGGCGAAGCTGGAGTCCTCCAACGCCGACGAGCCGGACCTGTTCCAGCAGGACGACGCGCCGAAGTGGCTGGGCCAGGCCGGCAAGCTGGGCCAGCAGGTGACCCGGATCCGGGAGTGGGCGGAGACCACCGTCGAGGGCGACCGCGACGAGCTGGAGCCGGGCGTGGACGACACGGCCTGGCGCAGCGTGAGCATGCCGGCGCGGGAGTGCATCGGCGCGCAGAAGTGCCAGTTCGGGCACGAGTGCTTCGCGGAGGCGTCCCGGGAGCGGGCCCGCGCGTCCGACATCGTGGTGACGAACCACAGCCTGCTGGCGTTCGACTCGTTCGCGGGGCGGCACATCCTGCCCGAGCACTCCGTCCTGATCATCGACGAGGCGCACGAGCTGGCCGACCGGGTGACGTCGGCCACCCAGGCGGAGCTGACCACGGGCGGCATGGACATCGCCAACCGCCGGGCCCGCCAGCACATCGACGCGGGGGCGTACGAGCGCCTGGTCGAGGCCTCCGACGCGCTGGCCGTGGCCCTCGCCGACGCCCGCCCGGGCCGGCTGGAGTCCCTGCACGGCCAGCTCCGCGAGGCGCTGACCATTGTCGACGCGGCGTGCCGGCACGCGATCGAGGGCATCGGCGACATCAAGAACGACGACCCGTCGGCGGTGGACAAGCAGCCGGCGAAGGTCAACCTGGCCGCGATCACCGAGGTGGCCCAGCGGCTCCTCGAGGAGGCCGCGCACGATGTGGCGTGGGTGGAGAAGGACGACCGGGGCAACCGGCGCGCCCTGGTGGTGGCCCCGTTGTCGGTGGCCGGGACGCTGACCGAGACGCTGTACCCGGAGCGGGTCGTCATCGCGTCCTCGGCGACGCTGGCCCTGGGCGGGGAGTTCAAGGCGGTGGCCCGCTCCCTGGGCCTGCCCCCGGCGGACGCGAAGCCGGAGAAGGGCCTGAAGTGGACGTCGCTGGACGTGGGTTCGCCGTTCGACTACCCGAAGCAGGGCATTCTGTACGTGGCGGCGCACGTCCCCCGGCCGACCATGTCGGGCCTGTCGGACGCGGCGGCCGACGAGCTGGTGGAGCTGGTGACCGCGATCGGCGGCCGGACCCTGGGGCTGTTCTCGTCCCGCAAGGCGGCGGAGCGCGCGGCGGAGGTCGTCCGGGCCCGGACGGACCTGCCGGTCCTGGTCCAGGGCGAGGAGTCGTTGCCGCTGCTGGTGAAGCGGTTCAAGGCCGAGCCGGAGACGTGCCTGTTCGGGGTCATGTCCCTGTGGCAGGGCGTGGACGTGCCGGGTGACGCCTGCCAGCTGGTGGTCATCGACCGGCTGCCGTTCCCCCGCCCCGACGAGCCGTTGTCGGCGGCCCGGTCTGCGGCGATCGACGCGGAGGGCGGTTCCGGGTTCTCGGCGGTCAGCGTCCCGCACGCGGCGGTCCGGCTGGCCCAGGGCGCGGGTCGGCTGATCCGGACGCTCGGCGACAAGGGCGTGGTGGCGGTGCTGGACCAGCGGCTGCACACCCAGCGGTCGTACGGGCCGTTCCTGCGGAAGTCGCTGCCGCCGTTCTGGTACACGACGGACCCGGCCGTGGTGCGCCAGGCACTCAAGCGGCTGGGGACGAGCTAGGGCCCGGAGTGCTGCCCGAAAGGCGGTCCGATCGGCCGGACCGCCGGGCGCCCCGGTACCCCGATGATGGTCTCGATCTTGAGGGCTGGGCTAGAGGTACAGGCCCGTCGAGTCGTCCTCGATCCGTTTGGCGGCCACGGCGTGCACGTCACGTTCCCGCAGCATGATGTACTCCCGGCCGTGCAGTTCCACCTCCGACCGCTCGTCCGGGTCGAACAGCACCCGGTCGCCGGTCGCGACGGCCCGGACGTTGGGCCCGACGGCCACGGCGGTGGCCCAGGACAGCCGCTGGGCGATCGACGCGGTCGCGGGGATCACGATGCCGGCGGCGGAACGGCGTTCGCCCTCGTTGCCCTCCAGCTGGACGAGCACCCGGTCGTGCAGCAGGCGGATGGGTAGACCATCGCTGGTCTGGGTATCGGTCACATGTGTTGACGCTACCGGCACGCTCGAACGCGCGACTATGGTGGTGTTCAAGCTGAACCAACGGGGAGGTACACGCTGGCCAGGTTGAGGGGCTGGGGCTCACGGGCCCTACGGGCCTGGGATTCGATGCGCGCGCCGGTGCGCGCGGCCGCCGAGCGGCGGGACCAGGAGTTCACTCCGCCGCCCCTACCGACGGTGGTGGAGGTCGTGCCCGAGGGCGAGACTTCGCCCGACCAGGACGTGCCCCGGGGGATCCGGGTGGCCGCGGCCTGGAGCTGGCGGCTGCTCCTGATCGGCGCGGCGGCCTATTTCGTGCTGATCCTGGTGGGCCGGTTGTCGGCGATCATCATCCCGATCATCGTGGCCATGCTGCTGTCCGCCCTGCTCACGCCGCTGGTCGGCTGGTTGCGGAAGGCCCGGCTGCCCGGGTCGCTGGCGACGGCCATCGCGCTGATCGCGGGGATCGCAGCGATCGCCGGGGTGCTGACGGCCGTGATCCGGCAGTTCGTGACCGGCTTCCCGCTGCTGTCGAAGAAGGCCGCCGAGGGCATCGAGCAGATCCAGGAGTACCTGAAGACCGGCCCGCTGCACATGACCGACCACCAGCTGAACCAGATGCTGGACACGGTCAAGACGTGGCTGGTCGGCAACAAGGACACCCTGACGGAGAACGCGGTCTCCACGTTCGTCACGACGGCGCACGTCCTGACCGGGATGCTGCTGGTGCTCTTCGTCACGTTCTTCTTCCTGCGCGACGGCCAGCGGATCTGGACGTTCCTGGTGAGCCTCTTCCCGATCCGGGCGCGGGAGTCGCTGGGCGGCGCGGGCCAGGCGGCCTGGCGCACCCTGGTGGCGTACGTGCGGGCGACCGTGCTGGTGGCGTTCATCGACGGGCTCGGCATCGGGATGGCCGTGTGGCTGCTGGGTGTGCCGCAGTTCGCGTTGCCGCTCGGTGCGCTGGTGTTCCTGGGCGCCTTCATCCCGATCATCGGGGCGACGCTGACGGGCGCGGTGGCGGTACTCGTCGCGTTCGTGATCAAGGGCCCGTTCACGGCGTTGCTGGTGTTCATCGCGGTGATCGCCGTGCAGCAGCTGGAGGGCCACATCCTGCAGCCGTTGATCATGGGTCGGGCGGTGGCGATCCACCCGCTGGCCGTGATCGTGGCGATCGGCGCGGGTCTGGTGCTCGCCGGGATCGTGGGCGCGCTGGTGGCGGTGCCGCTGGTGGCGACCCTGAACACGGGTATCAGGTACATAGTGGGGCGAAATATCGTGCTCACGGAGGCCGAAGAAGACACCAGTTAATCCGGGCGGAATCTGTCCGGATTCAGTTCTACGCTGATCCACATGACAAACTTCGTACTGGTCCCCGGTTACTGGCTCGGCGCTGCGGCATGGCAGGACGTCACGGACGCACTCCGCGCCGAGGGGCACGACGTGCACCCGGTGACGCTCACCGGCATGGCGGAGCGGGCGTCCGAGGCGGGCCCCGACACGGATCTCGACACCCACATCGCGGACATCGTCCGGGTGATCGAGGACAACGACCTGACCGACGTCGTGCTCGTCGCGCACAGCTACGGCGGCTCGCCCGCCACCGGCGTGGCCGACCGGATCCCGGACCGGCTGGCCCGAGTGGTCTTCGTGGACAGCGGCCCGCTGCCCGACGGCGTGGCCCAGGGCGACATGGGCGGCCCCGAGGGCCGGGCGTACCTGGAGAGCCTGGCCGTGGACGGCTGGCGGATGCCGCTGCCGAGCTGGGACGACGTGGCGAACACGATGCAGGCCAGCCTGGAGGGCCTGGACGACGCGGCGCTGGCCCGGTTCCGGGCGATGGCGGCCGACCAGCCGCTGGGCACGGCCACCCAGGCGATCCGACTCACCGGGCCGGGGATCGGCGACCTGCCGTGCGACCTGGTGGCGTGCTCGTTCCCGCTGCCGGTCGTGCGGGAGATGATCGCGGCGGGGCACCCGTTCTTCGCGGCGCTGGGCGGGCCGCAGTGGCGGCTGTTCGAGCTGCCCACGGGCCACTGGCCGATGTTCAGCCGCCCGAAGGACCTGGCGGCACTGCTCATCGAGATCACGAGCTAATTCGACGGTTACGCCACGTTTCTGTGCCGTAGGCATCGGCACTTCCGTGGCGAGGCCCCGGCGGGGCGGGCGCTACCGGCGCGCGTCCCCGCCGAGCCGGGCCGCCAGCTCGATCACGGCCGTCCGCAGCTCGTCCGGGGTCCGGATCACGAAGCCCCACCCGAGCCCGGCGAGCATCACGGCCATCCCGTCCAGCCGCTCGGCCCGGGTCGTGAACAGCACCCCGTCGGGCGTCTCCTCCAGCGTGCCGAGCGTTGGTCCGATCCGGCGCCGGGCGCTGTCCAGGTCCGTCTCCAGCACCACCTCGACCTCGTGCCGGTACGGGACGCCGGCCAGGGACGCGGTCACGTGCGCGACGGGGTCGAAGTCATCCGGAGCGGCGAAGGACTGGGCTGCCAGGCGGGCCGAGACCACCCGGTCGATCCGGAACGTGCGCACCTCGGAGCGGCGGTGGTCGAAGCCGGCCACGTACCAGCGGCCGGAGTGGAAGACCATGCCGTACGGGTCCAGCTCGCGGTCGGTCTCCTCGCCCCGCCAGGACACGTACCGCAGCAGGACCCGGCGGTGCTCCCTGGCCCCGGACGCCACGGTCAGCAGCACCGTCGCGTCCGGCGGGGCGCCCGCCGACGCCGGCAGCGTGAACGCGAGCGTGTCGGCGACCGCCCGGGTCCGGTCCCGCAACGCGACGGGCAGCACCCGCTGCACCTTGCCCAGCGCGGACTCCGCGTCGCCCACGGCGAGCCCCAACTGCCGGCTGGCGATCAGCCCGACGACCACGGCGGTGGCCTCCGCGTCGGTGAACATCAGCGGCGGCAGCTTGTAGCCGGGGCGCAGCCGGTAGCCGCCGTACCGGCCGCGGGCCGCCTCGACGGGGATGCCGAGGTCGCGCAGCTGGTCGGCGTACCGGCGGATGGTTCTGGGGTCGACCTCCAGCCGGGCCGCGAGCGCCGTGCCGCCCAGCCCCGGCTGACCCTGGAGGAGTTCGAGGAACGCCAGGACCTGGGAGGCGGACATCAGCCCCGGTAGCCGTAGGGGTAGGGCTGGTAGCCGTACATCGGCGGCGGCGGGGGTGGCGGGGGCGCGACCGGGATCGGCACGACCGGGCTGGACGACGGGAGCACCTTGCGGACGGACCGGTCCGGGAACACCAGGTGGTACGCCGTGCCGTCCCAGTGCCCACGCGGGGTGACCGGGTCGCGGTTGGTGAACACGTTGCGGTACGCGGCGAGGTCGTGCAGCAGCCGCAGCTCCTCGACCGGGAAGTCCGGACCGGCCAGCCCGCGCTCGGCCCCGTCGCGGAGCAGCGCCAGCTTGGTGGCCGTGTCCTGGTAGCCGCGCATGGCGCGCGCGCCGTCGGGGCCGGCGACCCGGCGGGCCCAGTACCGCGCGGTCAGCCGCCGCCCGACCGTGATCAGCGACGCCACCTCCGGCGGGGTCATCCACGCGGCCCGCACGTACGCGGGCAGCACCCGGCCGGCGATCCGGCCGTCCTGCGCGCGGGTCCACAGCGCGAACCCGACGACGCCGAAGAAGATCGGGACCATCAGGCCGAAGTACCCGTAGAGGAAGATCAGTTGGTTGTGGGAGCTGAGCGTGGCCATCAGGTTCCACGTGCCGTGCAGCATCATCGCGAGCATCAGGCCGCAGGCCGGCAGGAGCACCCGGGTGACCTTGCTGGAGCTGCGCGCGGCGTAGCCCACCGCGATGCCCGTCATCGACGTGAACAGCGGGTGCGCGAAGCCGGACATGACCACCCGGACCACGAACAGCAGCACGACGCTCATCACACCGGTGGAGGCGAGGCCGGTCTCGGCGGAGGTCCGCACGTAGATGCCGCCCATGTAGAGGATGTTCTCCATCATGGCGAAGCCGACCGCCGACAGTCCGAAGTAGACGATTCCGTCGGTGGGGCCGGAGAAGGACCGCTTCACGAAGATGTACAGGATCAGCGGGCCGACCGCCTTCGTCAGCTCCTCGATGAACGGCGCGACGAGGGTCGCCACGTGGCTCTGCGACACCCCGAGGGCCGGCAGCACCAGGTCGGACATCGCCGAGTTGACGATCAGCGAGAGCGTGGTGGCCACGCACGCGCCCCACGCGAAGCAGAAGGCGAGGCGCTTCCACGGCTCCGGCTCGTACCGGTCCAGCCAGAGGAACGCCGAGACCAGCAGCGGAACGGGCAGGATGGCGCCGGCCAGCCCGACGAGCGTGGGGCCGACCCCGTAGGCGAAGCCCACGAAGAGCAGCATCGCGATGCCGCCGATCGCGATCACCACCACCGCGATGATCATGACGATCAGCCGCTTCCAGTCGAAGCGCTTCGGCGGCGCGGGCGGGGGACCGTAGTCCACGTCACTCCATGCGGGCTCTGCCATGCCGCCAGCTTATGCGGTAACCTCCTGACAGGTCATGAGCGCCAGCGACAAGCCCCGGCTCGCTGGCCGGCAACCCTCCACCGCGGTGGGGTGCCCCGGGTGAGGACCAGGTCCAGCATTCGTTCGTGCTGGTCAAGCGCGGACCCCGGCACAGACCCCGAGGTCCCTGAGACCTCGGAGGCACCTCCATGCCCACCCTCACCGCCACCCGCGCCGATCTGTCCGTTCTCGGCGCCGACGTCGAGGTCAAGCTCGCCGACGGCACGCACGTGCCCTACGCCAACTTCGACTACGCCGCCACCGCGCCCTGCTCCTCGGCGGCCGCCCGGGCGGTCAACGAGATCCTCCCGCACTACGCGAGCGTGCACCGGGGCGCCGGCCAGCTCTCCCAGCTGTGTACGAAGCGGTACGAGGAGGCGCGGGAGACGCTCCGCGAGTTCGTCGGCTGCCGGTCCGACGACAACCTGATCTTCACCCGGAACACCACCGACGCGCTGAACCTGCTCGCGCACGCGGTCCCGGCCGACACCACGGTGCTCGCGTTCGCCGCCGAGCACCACGCGAACCTGCTGCCCTGGAAGCGCACCGTCCGGCTGCCCGCGCCGTCCTCGCCCGCCGGGGCCGTGACCGCCGTGCACGCGGCGCTGCGCGAACTGCGCCGGACCGACAAGGACAGCCCGCTGCTGCTGACCGTCACCGGCGCGTCCAACGTGACCGGGGAGCTGTGGCCGATCCGGGAACTCGCCGCCGCCGCGCACCTGTACGGGGCCCGGATCTGCGTCGACGCCGCCCAGCTCGCCCCGCACCGGACCGTGGACATCTCCGAACTGGGCGTCGACTACCTGGTGCTCAGCGGCCACAAGCTCTACGCGCCGTTCGGTGCCGGGGTGCTCGCCGGCCGGGCCGACTGGCTGGACGCGGCGGAGCCGTACCTGGCCGGCGGCGGCGCGTCCGCGCACGTCGGGGACGCCACCCACGACATCCGGTGGGCGGCCGGCGCGGCCCGGCACGAGGCCGGCACCCCGAACCTGCTGGGCGCGGTGTCCCTCGCGGCCGTGTGCACGGAGCTCTCCCGGGCCGACCGGGCCGAGGTCGAGGCCGAGGAGGAGGCGCTGACCCTCCGGCTGCGGACCGGCCTGGCCGCGATCGAGGGCGTGCACGACCTGAGCCTGTTCGGCCCGGACCACCCCCGGATCGGGGTGGTCGCGTTCGTGGTCGACGGTGTGCCGTCGTCGGAGGTGGCGACCCGGCTGGCCACCGAGTTCGGAATCGGCGTGCGCGACGGACTGTTCTGCGCGCACCCACTGACCCGCCGACTGCTGGGCGCCCGGGCGGGGCGCTCAGCAGTCGGCGCCTGTACCAGCCAGCGCGTCGTGGACGGCAGTGTCCCCGACGTGACCGCGCGACGGCCACAGGCCGATTGTGCCGCGGACCGGAGCGCGCCAGACGTCACGGCCGTGCGGGCCAGCCTGGGCCTGGGCAGCACCATCGAGCAGGTGGACAGGTTGATCAGCGCGGTACGGTCGATCGCGTGACTGATATGACCTACCGCCCACTGGGCGACTCCGGCCTGATGGTCTCCGTCGTGGGCCTCGGCTGCAACAACTTCGGGCGCCCCGGTTCCGTGACCGAGGGCGTCGAGGGCACCCGCGCGGTGATCGACTCCGCGATCGACGCGGGCATCACCCTCTTCGACACCGCGGACATCTACGGCACCCCCGGCCGCTCCGAGTCCCTGATGGGCGAGGTGCTCGGCAACCGGCGGGACCGGATCGTGCTGGCCACCAAGTTCGGCATGGACATGCAGGGCCTCAACGGGCCGGACTGGGGCGCGCGCGGCTCCCGGCGGTACGTGCGGCTCGCGGTCGAGGCCTCGCTGCGCCGGCTGCGCACGGACTGGATCGACCTGTACCAGTACCACGAGCCGGACGGGGTGACCCCGATCGAGGAGACCCTGGCCGCGCTGAACGAGCTCGTGGACGAGGGCAAGGTCCGCTACATCGGCAACTCGAACTTCTCGGGCTGGCAGGTGGCCCAGGCGGAGTACGTGGCACGGGGCTCCAAGGGTGCGCGGTTCATCAGCGCCCAGAACGAGTACTCGCTGCTGCACCGGGCGCCCGAGGCCGAGCTCGTACCCGCGTGCGTGGAGTTCGGGGTCGGCATCCTGCCCTATTTCCCGCTCAAGTCGGGCCTGCTCACGGGCAAGTACACCCGGGACGAGACCCCGACCGCCGGCCGGCTGGCCAACCGCCTGCACGTGCACGCCGGCGCGAACTGGGACCTGATCGACAAGATCGCGACCTTCGCCGCCGAGCGCGGGGTCGGGCTGCTGGACGTCGCGATCGGCGGGCTCGCCGCCCAGCCGGCCGTCTCCTCGGTCATCGCCGGGGCCACCAGCCCCGCCCAGGTCGTCGCGAACGTGGCCGCCGGCGCCTGGACGCCGGCCCCGGAGGAGCTCGAAGCCCTCAACGCCCTGTAAATCCGCTGCTGGTCCGCTCTTTTCCCAGGAGTGGACCAGCGGTGGATGGGGTAGGTTCTAGTTGTGCTGCCGCCGGAGCTAGACATCTCCGTTCGTCACGACACCAGCGAGACGGTCGTGGCGCTCATTGGTGAGATCGATATCAGCACCGTGTCCCAGCTCAGCGCCGCCGTCGAGGCCGCGCTGGTGGAGACGCCCGCCTCCCGCGTGATCCTGGACATGGAGAAGGTCACCTTCTGCGACTCGCAGGGGCTGGGCACGCTGGTGGTGCTCAACCGGGCCGCGGCCCGGGCGCAGCGGGCCATGATCCTGGTCAATGTGGGCGATTTCCTGCACCGGTTGCTGGATGTCACGGGGCTGAAGCAGGCGTTCTACATCCGGGACTGACCGGGAACCGGCCAGCCCCGCGTCAGCGGAAGCCAGGGCCTCAGCCCGAAGGCCGCGCCTGCCCCAGCAACTTCGCCGCCTCATCGGCGTCCCCGCGCTCCAGCAGCACCAACGCCTCATCCACGGCCGCCGCCAAAGACGCGTACTTCGCGGCGGTCGAGGCCTGCTCCATCAGCAGCTTGTTCTTCGACCACAGGTCCACGAACACCGACACCTTCGCCCGCAGCGCCCACGGGTCGAACGGCTTCGTCAGGTAGTCGACGGCCCCGGCCGCGTACCCCCGGAAGGCCAGGTGCGAGTCCCGGTCCACGGCGGTGAGGAAGATGATCGGCACGTACCGGGTGCGTTCGCGCTGCTTGATGTGGCTGGCCGTCTCGAAACCATCCATACCGGGCATCTGCGCGTCGAGCAGGATGACCGCGAAGTCGTCGGTGAGCAGGCGTTTGAGCGCCTCCTCCCCGCTGGACGCGGTCACCGGCTCGACGGCCAGCCCCTGCAGGATCGCGGCGAGCGCGACGAGATTCTCCCGACGGTCGTCGACCATGAGGACCTTGGGAGAGGCGGTCACTGAACCCACCCGCCCATGAGCTCCAGCAGGTCGTCGAGGTCGACGGGCTTGGTGATGTAGTCGCTGGCCCCGGCCGCGAGCGCCTTCTCCCGGTCGCCGGGCATCGCCTTGGCGGTGAGGAACACGATGGGCAGGTCCACGAACTCGGGGATCCGCCGGATCGCCTGGGTCGTCTCGTTGCCGTCCATGTCGGGCATCATCGCGTCCATCAGAACGATGTCGACCTCCGGGTGTTCCGTGATCAGGCGGACGCCCTCGGCGCCGTTGTCGGCGTACAGGACGGTCATGCCGTGCAGCTCCAACGCGCTGGTCAGGGCGAACACGTTACGGACGTCGTCGTCGACGATCAGCACGCACGCGCCGTCGAGCCGCTGGGTGGTGCTGGTGACCCGCTGCTCGGGGCCGGCCGGCTGGCGGAGGATCGCCGGCGCGTTGGCGGCCCGCATCGTCGGCTGGCTGCTGGGCGCGGGGCGGGACGGCAGCTGGATCGGCCGGATCGGGGCCAGGCCGGGCAGCACGTCCGGCAGGAACAGGGTGAACGTGGACCCCGTGCCGGGCGCGGACTCGACCGTGATCGTGCCGCCGAGCAGCTGGGCGAGCTTGCGGCTGATGGACAGCCCGAGGCCCGTGCCCCCGTACTTGCGGCTCGTCGTGCCGTCGGCCTGCTGGAACTCGTCGAAGATCAGGGACAGCTTCTCCTCGGGTACGCCGATGCCGGTGTCCTGCACCGCGAACGACACCACGTGCTCGGCCCCGTCGAGCGTCGGCACCCCGAACCTGGTCCCCCGGGGCGCGACCCCGATGGTGAGCACCACGGAACCCGCGTCGGTGAACTTGACCGCGTTGGACAGCAGGTTGCGCAGGATCTGCTGGAGCCGCTGCGCGTCGGTGAGGACGGTGGCGGGCAGGTCGGCCGTGCTGTCGACGCGGAGCTTGAGCCCCTTCTCCTCGGCCTGGGGGCGGAACGCCCGCTCCACGTACTCGGAGATCTCGCTCAGTTCGACGTTGCTGGCCTCGACGTCCATCCGACCGGCCTCGATCTTCGACAGGTCGAGGATGTCGTCGATGAGGGACAGCAGGTCGGAGCCCGCGTTGTGGATCGTGCGCGCGAACTCGATCTGCTTCTCGGACAGGTTGCGCTCGGTGTTGTCGGCGAGCAACCGGGCGAGGAGCAGCAGGGAGTTCAGCGGGGTACGCAGCTCGTGCGACATGTTCGCCAGGAACTCCGACTTGTACTGGGAAGCCAGCGCCAACTGCTGCGCCTTCTCCTCCAGCCCGAGCCGGGCCATCTCGATCTCCTGGTTCTTGATCTCGATGTTGCGGTTCTGCTCGGACAGCAGCGCGGCCTTCTCCTCCAGTTCGAGGTTGGTCCGCGACATCTCCCCGGACTGGTCCTGCAGCTCCAGGGCCAGGCGCTGCGACTGGGCGAGCAGCTCCTCGGTGCGCTGGTTGGCCCGGATCGTGTTCAGCGCGACGCCGATCGTGGCGACGAGCCGGTCGAGGAACGTCAGGTGCAGCTCGGAGAACGTGGACAGCGAGCCGAACTCGATGACGCCGAGCGGCTGGCCCTCGAACAGCACCGGGAGCACGACCACGTCGGCGGGCGGCGCGCTGCCGAGCCCGCTGCGCACGGTCAGGTAGCCGGGCGGGGTGGACGTGACCCGGATCGTGCGCCGGGCGGCGACCGCCTGGCCGACGAGCCCCTCGCCGGGCGCGAACACGACGGCGTGGCCCTCGGGCACGTACCCGTAGGAGCCGGTGAGCCGCAGCCTGGTCGTACCGTCCTGGCCCTCCTGCTGGAGGAAGAACGCGCCGACCTGCGCCTCGATCAGCGGGGTCACCTCGTCCATGATCATGCGGCAGACCTCGCCGAGGTCGCGCTGCCCCTGCAACAGGCCGGACACCCGGGCCATGTTGGAGTTCAGCCAGTCCTGCTCGGCGTTCTTCTTCGTCGTCTCGCGGAGCGTGACGATCATCTGGTTGATGTTGTCCTTCAGCTCCGCGACCTCGCCCTGCGCGGCGACCGTGATCCGCTGGGTCAGGTCGCCCCGGGTCACGGCCGTGGACACCCGCGCGATGGCCCGCAGCTGGGTGGTCAGGGTGGACGCGAGCTGGTTGACGTTCTCGGTGAGGTCCTTCCAGGTACCGGACACGCCGCGCACCTGCGCCTGGCCGCCCAGCTTGCCCTCGGAACCGACCTCGCGGGCCACGCGCGTGACCTCGTCACCGAAGGAGGACAGCTGGTCCACCATGGTGTTCATCGTGCTCTTGAGCTCGAGGATCTCGCCCTGCGCGTCGATCGTGATCTTCTGCGACAGGTCACCCTTGGCCACGGCGGTGGCGACGGAGGCGATGTTACGGACCTGGGCGGTCAGGTTCGACGCCATGAAGTTCACGTTGTACGTGAGGTCCCGCCAGGTACCCGACACGCCGGTGACCTTCGCCTGCCCGCCGAGCTTGCCCTCGGTACCGACCTCGCGGGCGACCCGGGTCACCTCGTCGGCGAAGGACGACAGCTGGTCGACCATGGTGTTCACCGTGCGGCCGATCCGGGCGAACTCGCCCCGCATCGGCTGGCCGTCGATCTGGAGGGCCATCTTCTGCGACAGGTCGCCGTCCGCGACGGCGACGATCACGCGGGCGATCTCCGTGGTCGGCCGGCCGAGGTCGTCGATGAGCGCGTTGACGGCGCGCACGCCGCCACCCCACTCGCCGGGATGATCTGTCACGTCGAGGCGTTCGGTGAGTTCACCCTCCCGGCCGACGATCTGCGCGATCCTGATCAGGTCCTGATTTCGGCGCTCGAGCTGTTCGACAACCTTGTTGAACCGGTCAGCGACCTCGTCGGCACCCTCGGAGGAGGAGTTTTGGGGCAGACGTACCTGAAAGTCACCCTGCTGGACACGCCCCAACGCGTCAACGAGCTGAGTGAGCAGCGCGGAGTCCATCGCCCCATCCTCCCCTGCGATGGCGCAAATGGCGAGAACCCGGCACCCTGATCACTATCTCGGCCATGAACTAGCGGAAAAGTACCCGGTCAGGAGAGACTTCACCCGTGCCTACGCACGCCCGGCGACGGCTTCGACTGCCAGCCGACCACCAGTCACCGGCGCACGCCCGTGCCGCCGTCCGCGAGGTTCTCGCGGAGGCGGGCCTGGCGGAGTTGCTGGACGAGGCTCTGCTGCTGACCACGGAGCTCTCGACCAACGGTGTCGTGCACGCCGGTACTGACATCGATGTCGACGTCCAGGTGGACGACGCGGGGGTCACGGTCACGGTCACCGACTTCGTGGGCGGCGACATCGGACCGGCCACCCGGCCGGACCACTTCAGCGAGGGTGGGCGAGGGCTGTTGCTGGTCGACCAGTTCGCGAGCGCGTGGGGCACCACGCACGGCGAGGACCGCAAGGGGGTGTGGTTCCGGTTGGACCGTACGCCGCCGTCGCACACCGAGCCCCCGGCCTCCCCGCAGCGCCGGGACTGGCTGTCGTTCCTGTCCGAGACGAGCGAGCTGCTCGCCCAGTCCCTGGACCCCGAACTGACCCTGGCCCTGATCCCGCAGCTCGTCGTGCCCCGGCTGGGTGACTGGTGCGCGGTGCACAGCGCCGACGAGTGGGGCAACCTGACCCTGGCGACCTGGCTGCACCGGGACGAGAGCGCGCTGCCCGTCCTCCGCCAGGAACTCGACGAGGTCGCCCCCCGGCTCCGCGACGTGGTCACCTCCCGGGCCCCGGTCACCCTGCCCCGGCCGTTCGAGGGCGTGGCCGTGCCGCTGATCGCCCGGGACCAGCTGCTCGGCACGCTGTCCGTGGGCCGGCACCTGGACCGGCTGCACAGCGTGGACGAGGTCGCCGTGGTCGCCGACCTGGCCCGGCGGGTCGCGCTCGCCCTGGACAACGCGCGGATCCACGCCGAGCGGGAGAACATCGCCCAGGCGTTCCAGCGGGCCCTGCTGCCGGCCGCACTGCCGTTGTCCACGGGGCTGGAGTTCGGCGCGGAGTACGTGCCCGCGAGCACCGGCACCGATGTCGGCGGCGACTTCTACGACGTGCTGCCCCTGGGTGACCCGGCCGGGGACGGCGGCGAGGCGTACACCTGGCTGGTCTCCATCGGGGACGTGTGCGGCAAGGGCGCGCAGGCCGCGGCGCTCACCGGCCTGGTCCGCGACGTGGTCAGGGTGCTGGTCCGCGACGGCCGTTCGCTGCCCCGGACGATGGAGCTGCTCAACACGACGATGTTGGAACGCGGCGACGGCAAGCACTGCACCCTGGCGGCGGCGATCGTGACCCGGTCGACGAACGGCGTGGTGGAGCTGGAACTGTGCCTCGCCGGGCACGACAAGCCGGTGCTGCTGCACGAGGACGGCGGTACGACGCTGGTCGGCGAGGGCGGCACGGCGGTCGGCCTGCTGGACACGGTGCGTACCCCGCTGGCCACGGTCCGGCTCGCGCCGGGCGACGCGCTGGTGTTCTACACCGACGGGGTGACGGAGCGCCGGCGCGGCGACGAGCTGTACGGCCAGGACCGGCTCCGCCAGGAACTGGCCGGTCTGACCGGGTTGCCGGCGCAGGCGGTCGCGAGCCGGTTGCGCGCCGCGGCCCTGGCCTTCTCGCCCGAGCAGCCGCGCGACGACATCGCCTTGTTGGTGCTGCGCAACCCGGGCTGACCTCGGGTAGCGTTGCCCGCTATGAACGCAGTTCCCCCGCTCGCCAAGCAGGTTCCCACGACCCGTGTGCAGCACGGCGACTCCACGGTCGACGAGTACGCGTGGCTCCAGGACAAGACCGACCCGGACACCATCGGCTACCTGGAGGCGGAGAACGCCTTCGCCGAGCAGGCGACCGCGCACCTCGCCGGGCTCCGGGAGACGCTGTTCACCGAGTTGAAGACGCGCACCCAGGAGACGGACCTGTCGGTCCCGACCCGGCAGGGCGATTTCTGGTACTACAGCCGCACCGTCGAAGGCAAGCAGTACGGCATCCACTGCCGGGTGCCCGTCACCGGTGACGCGGTCCCGCAGGTGTCCCCGGACGGCGCGCCGCTCCCGGGCGAGCAGGTCGTGCTCGACGAGAACGAGCTGGCCGGCGACAAGGACTTCTTCTCCCTGGGTACGTACGACCCGAGCCCCGACGGCACCCTGCTCGCGTTCTCGACGGACTACTCGGGCGACGAGCGGTACACGATGCGGGTGAAGAACCTGGTCACCGGCGAGGTGCTCCCCGACGAGATCCCGAACACCTTCCACGGTTCCGCCTGGTCGCGGGCCGGGGACGTGCTGTTCTACCTGACCGTCGACGAGGCCTGGCGCCCGCACCAGGTGTGGCGGCACACCCTGGGCTCCACCGAGCCAGACGTGCTGGTCCACCACGAGACCGACGAGAAGTTCTGGGTGAGCGTGGGCCTGACCCGGTCCGCCGACTACCTGGTCATCGACATCGGCAGCAAGATCACCAGCGAGCTGCGGTTCGTGTCCTCGGACGATCCGACCGGCGGGTTCGCCGTCTTCGGCGCGGGCCGGGTCGAGGGCGTCGAGGTGCAGATCGACCACCAGGGCGACCGCTTCTGGGTACTGCACAACCACGACGCGGAGAACTTCGTCCTCGGCTGGACCCCGGTCGACGACACGAACCAGTTCCACGAGGTGATCGGGCACCGCGAGGACACCCGGCTGCTGGACGTGCAGGCGTTCGCCGACCACGCGGTCGTGCACTTCCGCCGCGACGGCCTGACCGGGCTGCGGGTGCTGCCCAACGACGGCGAACCGCGCGAGCTGACGTTCCCCGAGCCGGTGTACGACGTGTCCCCCACCGGCAACGCGCACTACCCGGCGTCGACGTTCCGGCTGGCGTACACCTCGCTGGCCACCCCCGACTCGGTGTACGACTACACCATCGCCACCGGCGAGCTGACCCTGCTGAAGCGCCGCCCGGTGCTGGGCGACTTCGACCCGGAGCGCTACGAGCAGTTCCGCGAGTGGGCGACGGCCCCCGACGGCACCCGGGTACCCATCTCGATCATGACCTTGAAGGGTACGCCCCGGGACGGCTCGGCCCCCCTGTCGCTGTACGGCTACGGCAGCTACGAGACCAGCATCGACCCGTGGTTCTCCATCGCCCGGCTGTCCCTGGTGGACCGGGGCGTCACGTTCGCCATCGCGCACGTCCGCGGCGGCGGCGAGATGGGCCGGCACTGGTACGACGACGGCAAGCTGCTGCACAAGAAGAACACCTTCACCGACTTCGTGGCCTGCGCGCGGCACCTGGCGGCGGCCGGCTGGACCAGCCCGGAGCGCACCGTCGCCCGGGGCGCGTCGGCCGGCGGCCTGCTGATGGGCGCGATCGCCAACATCGCGCCGGAGGCGTTCGGCGGGATCGTCGCGCAGGTGCCGTTCGTGGACGCGCTGAACACGATCCTCGACCCGACGATGCCGCTCACCGTCGTCGAGTGGGACGAGTGGGGCAACCCGCTGGCCGACCCCGAGGTGTACGCGTACATGAAGTCCTACTCCCCGTACGAGAACGTCACCGCGCAGGAGTACCCGGCGCTGCTCGTGATGGCCGGGCTGAACGATCCCCGGGTCGGCGTGCACGAGGCCGCGAAGTGGGTCGCCCGGTTGCGGGTCGTCGGGCGGGGCGGTCCGGTGCTGCTCAAGACGGAGATGGGCGCGGGGCACATGGGCCCGTCGGGCCGGTACGACGTGTGGAAAGAGGAGTCGTACGTGAACGCGTGGCTGTTGGACGTGGTGGGGCTGGCGGGCTAGGCAGACCCGGCGCCGGCCCACGTCGGGGCCGGCGCCGGGCTGGTCAGACCAGAGCCGCCAGCAGCGCCGGGTTGATGTTCCCGCCGGAGATGATCGCGACGGTCCGCCCGAGCGGCAGCTCCTCCCGGTGGTAGAGGTACGCCGCCGTGGACACCGCCCCGCTCGGCTCCGCCACCAGCCGCGAGGACCGGGCGAGCACGCCCACGGCCGCGCCGATCTCCTCCTCGGTGACGGTGACGATCGCGTCGGCCACCTCGCGGATGTGCGCGAACGTCAGCTCGGACAGCCGCGGGCTGCGCAGACCGTCGGCGATGGTCTTCTCGGTCTGTTCCAGCGGCCAGGACACGACCCGGCCGGCGGCGAGGCTCTCCCGGGCGTCGGCGGCCAGCGCGGGTTCGACGCCGATCACCTTCGCGTTCGGGGCGAGCGCGCGGATGGCGGTGCCGACCCCGGAGAGCAGGCCACCCCCGCTGACGGGTACGAGCACGACCTCCACGTCCGGCAGGTCCTCGGCGATCTCCAGCCCGACGGTGCCCTGTCCGGCGATGATGTCGACGTGGTCGAACGGCGGGATGAGCGGGTAGCCGTGCTTCGCGACCAGTTCGAGGGCCCGGGCCTCCCGCTCGCCGGGTGAGACGACGATCACATCCGCGCCGAGGTTCTGCATGCCCGCGATCTTCACCTCGGGGGTGGTGTCGGGGACGACGATGATGGCGGGCATGCCCAGTTGCCGGGCCACGTACGCGACCGCCTGGCCGTGGTTGCCCGACGAGTACGCGATGACTCCGGGCATGTCCGGGCGGATCGCGTTGCGCGCGCCACGGATCTTGAAAGCGCCGATGGGCTGCAGGTTCTCCGGCTTCAGCCAGAGTGGCCGGTCGGCGTCGGCCCACGCGCACGGCACGAGCTGGGTCCGCAGCGCGGTACCCGCAATGGTTGTGGCGGCTTTCTGGATGTCACCCAAGGTCACGAGCCTCATAGTCGTCAAGGTAACCACACGCGGAATTCATCGTTAGGTAGTTGGGTAGCTACCGCACGAAGTGGCACAAGCAGATAACTTGTTACCCCCCAGTCCAGCGTCTAGCCTTGGGACCGTTCGTCCGGGTACAGCGACCCGACGGGGGGAGCACCGGTCGAATGCCGCCGAGTCGCCCTGTGGCGAATCGGGGACCCACAGAGCTAGTTGGGGTGAATCCGTCACTGTTCGTAGTGGCGGTAGGGCGATCTTCCCGCCCGAACCCGTCAGCTAACCCGGTAGGCGGCTGAGGGAAGAAGGAGTCAGCAGCCCAGGTGAAATCCGTCCGCGGAGCCTATTTAGCCGTCGTCGCCGTCACCGCCTCCGTCGTGATGTCCTTCGCGGGCAGCGCGCACGCCGACGATGTCGACGAGATCGAGCGCCAGTTGGATTCCAAGTGGAGTGCGCTGGAAGGCACGATCGAGCAGTACAACAAGACTGCCGCGACGCTGAAGACCACCAAGGCCGAGGTCGAGGCCGCCTCCCTCAAGGTCAAGCCCCTCCAGGACAAGGTCGACGTCGCGTACGCGCAGATCGGCCTGATGTCCGCCGCCGCGTACAAGGGCGGCAAGGCCAGCACCGCCAACGCCCTCCTCGGGGGCGGCTCGGCGGACTCGATGCTCGAACAGCTGACCCTCCTCGACGCCATCAGCGCGTCGGAGCAGAAGCAGATCGACGAGCTGAACAGACTCAAGGCACCCCTCGACGCCGAGAAGAAGAAGATCCAGACCCTGCTCGACTCGCAGCAGAAGATGGAGTCCGAGCTCTCCGCCAAGAAGGTCTCGATCACCGGCGAGATGGACGCCCTGCAGGCCCAGCGGACCGCGGCGTACAAGGACCGGGCGAGTCGGAACGGCACCCGGATCGACTACGTGCCGCCGTTCATCCCCGGCCCGCCCGGCAAGGCGGTGACCTTCGCGATGGCCCAGATCGGCAAGCCGTACGTGTGGGCCGCCGGCGGTCCGGACGCCTACGACTGCTCCGGCCTGACAATGGCCGCGTGGGCCGCGGGTGGCGTGTCCATGGGGCACTACACCGGCTGGCAGCGCGACGCGTCGACCCCGATCACCCGGTCGCAGCTCCAGCCCGGTGACCTGATCTTCTACGGCGGCGACCGGCACGTGGCCCTGTACATCGGCAACAACCTGGTCGTGCACGCCCCGCAGCCCGGTCAGAACGTCAAGGTCGAGGGCGTGGACATGGGCGGGGACACCCCGACCGCCTACGCCCGCCCCAAGTACGCGCGCTGACACCCCCCTGCGAACGGCCCGCCCTCCACGAGGAGGACGGGCCGTTCGTGTGTCCGGGGACTAGCTAGTAGCGGGTGCCCTCGGGGGTCGGCAGCGTGTCGAGATCCGCGAGGTCCTCGGCGGTGAGGACGAGGTCCGCCGCCGCCGCGTTCTCCTCCAGGTAGGAGATCCGCTTGGTGCCCGGGATCGGCACCACGTGCTCCCCCTGCGCCAGGGTCCACGCGAGCGCCACCTGACCGGGCCGGGCGCCGTGCCGGTCGGCGATGACCCGGACCGCGTCGACCAGCTTCTGGTTGGCGAGCATCAGCTCGGCGGAGAACCGGGGCATCAGGCGGCGCCGGTCGCCCTCCTCCAGGTCGTCGATGCTCGCGAGCGCGCCGGTCAGGTAGCCCCGGCCGAGCGGCGAGAACGGGATGAACGCCGCCCCGTTGGCCTTCGTCCAGGGCAGGACCTCGTCGAGGTAGTCCCGGGCCCACAGCGACAGCTCGGACTGGATGCTGGCGACCGGGTGCACGGCGTGCGCGCGGGCGGCCTCCTCGGCGGTCACCTCGGACAGCCCGAGGTACCGGACCTTGCCGGCCTCGACCTGCTCGGCGAACGCGCCCCACGACTCCTCGATCGGCACGGCCGGGTCGACGCGGTGCATCTGGTACAGGTCGATGTGGTCGACGCCGAGCCGCTTCAGGGACGCGTCGACCGCCGCCCGGATGTGCTCGGGGCGGCCGTCGGGCTTCATCGCGGCCGGGAACGGGGCGGGGACCAGCCCGGCCTTGGTGGCGAGCACGACCTCGTCGCGGCGGCCGGCGAGCGCGCGGCCGACGAGCTCCTCGTTGTCGTACGGCCCGTAGATGTCGGCCGTGTCGATCAGGGTCACGCCGAGGTCGATGGCCCGGTGGATGACCTTGATGTGCTCGTCGGGCGACTGGGTCCCCGTCGAGTACGCCCAGGTCATGCCCATGCAGCCGAGGCCGACCGCGCCCACGGTCAGGTCGGTGGTGCCCAGGGTGCGCTGCTGCATCAGTACTCTCCCAGCTATCAGTGTTCTGATTGTTCTGGGGCCGAGACTATCAGAGCACTGATAGTGTGCCAACCATGCAACTCGGGATGTTCGTACGCAGGCTGGAGCAGACGCTGACCGCCGCCAAGGCCGACGCGTTCCGGGAGTCCGGGCTGACCGTGCCGCAGCACCTGGCGTTACTGGTGCTCGCGGCCTCGCCCAACAACTTCTCTGCCGCCCAGCTCGCCCGGGTGTGCCTGGTGACCCCGCAGACCATGTCCACGATCACCGCGAACCTGCTGGCCAAGGGCCTGATCGAGAAGCACCGGACGGACGTGCACGCCCAGGTGCTGGTGCTGAAGGCGACGCCGGCCGGGCTGGAGCTGCTGGAACGGGTCGAGCCGGGGAATCTGGCGGTCGAGGCGCGGTTGATCTCGGGGTTCACGCCGGAGGAGCAGGAGAAGTTCCGGGAGTTCCTGATCCGGGCGCTCAGCGCGCTGACCGACCCGCCCGGCGCGGCGGGTTAGCCGACCGGCAGCACAGTGCCGGAACCGGTGACGCCGCCGTGCAGCTCCAGCCGGGTCAGCTTCGCGCCCTTGGGGATGTCGAACACGACGACGCCGGTGGCCGTCGTACCCGCCGGGATCTCCTTGACGAGTGCCTGGTTCGCGCCGTTGGCGTAGACCCCGGCCACCGGGTCGCTACGGACCTCGACCCCGGCGTCGGTGAACGCGCGCTGCAACGAGTCGGTGAACAGCTGGCCCTGGGTGGCGGTGTTCCGCACCCCGAGCGTGACCAGGCAGAACTGCCCCTGGGGGGTCTTGGTCAGCGCGTCGGCCCCGACCTTCTCGACCCCGCACTCGACCTTGTCCGCGGTGAACTCGAAGCCGGCGTCCCGGACCGGGCCCGTGGCCGACGGGGTCGGCTGGGCGACCTTCTTGTCCTCGTCCTTGCCGCCTGTGGACAACACCAGGACACCGACGCCGATCACGAGGAGTAGCGCGGCGATGCCCAGCGCGAGCGGCAGCTTGCTCTTGTTCGCCATGCGCCCGAGCCTACGTTCGACCTGCGGTTATCCACAGGTTATCCACAAGGAAGAGAGGTTACCCACAGGGTTGTCCACAACTTATCCACAGGTTGTGCACAGGGTTATCCACAGGCTCTGTGCACAAGCCGGCTACGTCCTGTGGACAACCACCAGCCTGTGGACAACGCGCGGCGGGGCTCCCCGACCTGTGGACAACCGGCCACGGCGGCCTGTGGACAACTAGGGGAAGATCACCCGGGCGATGCCGGTCAGCTCCTTGGCCGCGATCTCCTCCCGGGTGAGGAACAGCATCGCCTGCCCCTCCCCGACCACCACCTCGTCCTGGGTCGCCTCGGTGGTGCCGGAGAAGATGTGGAACCGCACCCCGACCCCGTCGGTCGCGCCCAGTTCGACGACCCGGACGGCCTTGAGGTACGCGACGAGCCCGGTCTCCTCGTACAGCTCGCGCTGGGCGGCGAGCAGCGGGGTCTCGCCCGGCTCGAGCCGACCACCGGGGGGTGTCCACTGGCCCGGAGACACCGGCGCGTCCTCGGTGCGGTGCTGCATGAGCACCCGACCGGCGGGATCGGTGAGGACGATGACGGCCACCTCGCGAGTGATCTCCATGCCGTGAGGCTAGAGCCTCGCGTCCGTGGTGTCCGGTTGGGGGCCGACGGCCCGGGAAACGGAAGCGTCCCGGTGGCCGCCCTCACGGGCCTGCCACCGGGACGCCCCGGGAAGTGAACGCTAGGCGCGGACGATCAGCCGCCGCCGGTACGCCCAGCCGACCAGGACCCCGCCCAGCAGGAGGAGCCCGGCACCCACCGGGATCAGCGTCGACCAGACGTTGCCGTTGCTCTGGCCGGTGACCGGGAGCTGCCCCTTGACGGACGGGGTGGCCGACGGCTTCGGGGTCGTGCCCCACACCACCGGGTGGTCCTCGACCTCACCACCGGGGGTGGCGCCGAAGACGGTCGGGGCGGAGTTCGCGCCCGGGTACATCCGGACCCGGATGAACGGGGTGTCGTTGACGTAGCCGTAGGTGTCACCCTCGGTCGCGGCGGGGACGTTGAACGTCAGGACCACCGAGGTGGCGTTCCCGGCGAACGGGGACACGGCCCGCTCGCTGGCCTCGAACTTGCCGTTGTTGTTGAAGTCCAGCCAGCCGGCCAGGGTGCCGGCGATGTGCCCGGTGTTGGTGACGGGCACCGGCAGGTCGATCGTGGCGCCGCTGCGGTCCAGGACCAGCGGGTTCGGGAAGGCGTCCTCGTCGTCCGTGCCGAGCTTGTCGTCCCCCTGGGCCTTGATGCTCGGGTGGCCGTCGTTCTCGAAGTCGACCGTCTTGCCGAGGGCGAAGGTCTGCCCCTTCGTGGCCTCGGAGAACGTGTGCCGGGGGCCGTTGACGGCGAGGCTGGTCAGGTAGCTGTCCGGGGCGTCGGCCCAGTCAGTGCCTTTGCCGTCCTCAGCGACCGCGGCGGGCGCGGCCGGCGCGGCGGGAGCAGCAGGAGCGGCAGGAGCGGCAGGGGCCGCCGGAGCGGCGGGCGTGGCCTGGGCCGCGCCGGGGAGGGACAGGGAACCAATGATTATCCAGCCGGCGGCAACCGCCGCAGCAAGCCGGGAATGTACTCGCACAGCACCATCCTTGGGAGAGAACCACCAGCCATTAGGCATGATTAGCGGATCTTACCCCATATGTCCAATTAGCTGAGATACCGGCTCAAGGCGGTGACCAGCGATTGTGCTGCTTTCTGGCGAAAGTCCGGACTTTTCATCAGGCCCGCATCAGTGGCGTTCCGCATGTTGCCGGCCTCCAACATCACCTTCGGCACAGTGCTCAGATTCAAACCGCCCATGTCGGTACGCGGGTTGAGGCCGTCCTGTCCGATGTAGCTGGCGGTCCGCAGGCCGGTCCCCGCGCGGTACGCGTCGCGCACGGCGATCGCCAGCCGGTGCGAGTCCGCCTTCGTCGGGCTCGCCAACCCGGGCTCCATCACGTGGAACCCGGAACCACCGGCCGGCCCGCCGTCCGCGTGCACGGAGATCACCACGTCCGCGCCCGACTGGTTGCCGATCCTGGCCCGGTCGGTGATGCAGGGGCCCCACGGCGTGCCGGCGTCCACCGTCATGACGACCTTGGCGCCGGCCGCCCGGAGCAGGGTCGCCAGCCGGGTCGAGACGTCCCAGGTGAACGCCGCCTCCGAGTACCCGTCGTTGGTCTGGGTGCCCGTGGTGTCGCAGGCCTTCATGCCGTTGCCCGCGTCGACCTGCTTGTTGATCTCGGAGACGTGCTGGTAGTTGTTCCGGTTGTGCCCGGGGTCGATGACGATCGTCTTGCCGGCCAGGCCCTTGGTCACCATCCCGGGGGCCTTCGAGCCGGACGGCGACGGCGTCGCGGAGGGCGAGGGCGCGGCCGTGGTGGGCGCGGCGGACGGGCTCGGCGCGGCCTCCGACGGGCTCACCTGCGCGGCGACCGGGGTCGCCCTCGGCGCGGACGTGCCGCAACCGGCGAGCACCGCGAGGGCTCCGGCCGCCACGAACACGGCTGCGTTGTGCACTCGGGTCCGCACGAGCGAGTTCCCTTCATCGACGCCAGGACCCGGTCATCCTAGCCGGCGGACGCTTCCCGGCTCCCAACTCGTGGGACCGGGAAGCGTCGCACCGCAGGTCAGAGGGCTACCGGAAGTCCACCACCGAGGGCGCGTCCGGGGCCTCGACCGTGATCGCGGACTCTCCGGCGGTCAGCCCGGCCACGGCGTCCGGGGCGGTCGGCAGGCGCAGCAGGCTCCGGGCCAGGTCGATGTCGACGGTCGCGCCGGTGGACTTCGGGGACACGAACTCCTGGTCGCTGAGGCTGAGTACGAGGCCGAGCCGGTGGCCGGGGGCCAGCACCTGGTCGAGGGGCCGGAGCTTCCAGGTCACCGTGTACCAGGTGCCCGCCGCCATGTTCGTCGGGCTGCTCAGCGAGTCCCGGTGCGCGCCGTCGATCCAGCCCCGGCTGAGTACGGCCAGGTCCGCGGTCGCCACCGTCTTCGCCGTGTTCTTGTAACAGGCGTCGTCGGCGGGCGTGGCCGGTCCCCAGCAGGACTCCCCCGCGAGCGTGGTGATCCCCTCGCCGGCGCTGCGGTAGTTGACCCGGGTCGCGGTGCCGTAGTCGACGAGCCGCGCGGACAGGATCGTCGTCGGCTTGCTCGACTTCACCCGCAGCGTGATCGTCGGGGTGCCGGCCAGGTGCAGGGGCGCGGTGAGCGGCGCGGTCCAGTACACCTTGCGGCCGTTCTTGTTCTGGGTCGGGTTGCTGACGGTGGTGGTCTCGCTGGCGTTCGGCGAGTCGGAGATCGAGGTGGTGCCGGCCGTCGGAGCTGCGAGGCTGAGGTCGCCCGGGGTGCCGGCCTTCAGGGAGTAGACGCCGTCGACCGTGCCGGCCGGCGGCCAGTTGGTGGAGTCGGCCCAGACGTCCGCGCCGCGCTCGACGGAGGCCATCGGCTCGGACATGATCCCGCTGTCCAGGCCGAGCAGCCAGTAGTCGAACCAGCGGTGCAGGGTGTCCACCCACGCCTGCCGGCGGAAGTCGAACGGGTCGACGTGCCCCTCCTGGGACAGCCAGATCTTGCGCGGCACGTTGTTGGCGGCCAGCGCGTCCCACCACTGTCCATAGTTGACACCGGCGACATTCAGATCGTTCATGCCGTGTACGACGAACACGGAAGCCTTCACCTGGCTAGCCTTGGCCTTGTAGTCGCGCGCGTTCCAGAAGGCGTTGTAGTTGCCGGTCGCCGGGTCCGAGCCGGTGCTCAGGGCGTTGGCGACGGCGGTGCAGGTGCCGGCCGGGCGGCCGTTGACGAGGCTGTGCAGGCTCGGCACGGAGCTGACCCGGGGGTTGACGGCCCCGTTGACCCGGTTGTAGTCGTACCAGCTGGAGATCGCGGCGATGGGCACGATCGTGGCCAGGCCCTTCACCCCGGTGGCGGCGACCCCGTTGGCGACGCTGCCGTCCCAGGACTTGCCGATCATGCCGACCTTGCCGGTGGCCCAGGTGGCGACGACCGGGGTGCCCGTCGCGGTGCGGGCGGTGGCCGTGCCGTTCAGCCAGTCGATCACGGCCTTCGCGCCGAGGACCTCCTCGGGGCCGCCGACGTCCATGCAGCCCGTCGAGCGGGAGGTGCCGGCGAGGTCCACGGCGAGGAAGGCGTAGCCGCGCGGGACGAAGTAGTTGTCGTAGTACAGCGGGAACTTGGTGACCACGCCGTTGGCGTAGACCTTCTTCTCGCTCTCGTTGCCCCGGCCGCAGCACTGGTAGTACGGCGAGGCGTCCATGATCACGGGGACCCTGGCGCCGGCCTGGGCGGGCTCGCGGGGCCGGACGATGTCGACGGCCACCTTGTCCGGCACGCCGTTGCCGTCGTTGTCCAGCGGCGTGTCGACATACACCGCCTCGCGGATCGCGTCGGTGTACGAGTAGATCGGCTCACTCTGGGTCGCGCGTGGGGCGGCGTGCGCCGGCGGGGTCCCCGCGATGGCGGCGACCAGGGCCAGTCCGACGACGAACAGACGACGCATGGATCCTCCAGGGGCCGAAATTCCAGCCCACAGTGACATACGCGATTATCGATGTCTAGGTCTGGGTGTGCCAATGAGTTTTTTTACCATAAGTCGCCCTTCTTACCCTCCGATAAATCGCGTTCTATACCTGCCGGACGCATCGAATACCGGACAGTCACATCTCCAATTTGGAGAGTTTCCACGGGGTAGCTTGCTGGAGTGCACGACATCGACGGCCTCCTCCGTCAGGCGATGACGATCAACGGAGCCCGCGGCGCGAGCCTCATCGACTACACCACGGGCCTGCCGGTCGACACGGTCGGCGCGGTCCCGGGGAGCAGTCCGGAGGCCACCGCCGCCGGTACCGCCGAGCTGATGCACGCCATGCTCGACACCGCCGCGTTCGCCTCCGCCCCCGGCGGGGACGACCTGGAGGACATCGTCGTCACGGCCGCGTCCGGATACCACGTGTTCCACTGCCTGCCGGTCCGGTTCGACAGCAGGCTCGTCCTGCACCTGTGGCTCGACCGGGAGACCGGCAACATCGCCCTCACCCGGCGGCGGCTGCGCCTGCTGATCGAGGAGCTGGTGGGCTGAGTGGGGCTCCTGGAGGAACTGGCCCGGCTGTGTATGTCGGGCGCGACCGGCGCGGCGCACCTGTCCGGCCGCCCCGGCGGAACGTTGTACCTGGTGGCGGGCCTGCTCGGCTACGCGACCTGCCCGGCCGTTCCCGGCGTGGGCAGACTGCTCACCGCCTCGGGACGGATCAGCTCGGAGACCTGGGACGCCGTCTCCGGCCCCGGCGCCGCCGAGGAGCTGACCGGCGGCGGGCACCTCACCCCGGGCGAGCTGCAACTGTGCGTCCGGTCGGCCACCATCGACGCGGCCTACTTCGTCCTCGGCCCCGGCGCGGGCCCGCTCGGCTTCGTCCCCGAGTCCCGCCACCCCCTGGACAACGTCCTCGGCACCCCGTTCCCCGTCCTCGAACGCGAACTCGCCCGGCGGTCCAGCCTGCTCGCCGAGGCCTGGCCCGACCCTGCCGTGGACTCCGCACCGCTCGTCCCCGTGTCCCGGATCCCGCACCGCCGGGTCACGCTCACCGACGTGCAGTGGGAACTCGTCGCCAACGCCGACGGGCGCCGCTCGCCGCTGGACCTGGCCTGCCGGCTGGGCCGGTCCGCGTTCGCCGTCACCCTCGACGCGCGCCGGCTCGTCGCGGCCGGGCTGCTGTCGGCCCCGCCGCGCGCGTACCCGCCGGCCGCGCCCGTCGCGGCCCTGCTCGCCGACGAGCTGCCCCGCCGGGGGCCGATGCCGGGCTCGCCGTGGGCGCGGCGCGACGTCCGGCCCGCCGAAGCTCCCAGTACGGATGTGCTGCTGCGGGTGCGCGCCGCCCTGGGGAAGCTGTGAGGTTCTTTCGATGGCGGGCCAATCCCGGGAGGAGACTGCGGATGGACGTTCAGGTCGAGGTACTGGGGGAGCTGAAGGACCTCCGGGGCCGGCTCCGGGGCGCCATGGGCAGCTCCGTGGCGAGTACCGACGGGCTGCTGATCGCCCACGACGTGTCGGGCGTGGAACCCGACATGCTGGCGGCGCTGTCGGCCGCGTACCTCGCCCTCGGGCAGCAACTGGCCGGCGCGCTGGACCGGGGCACGTTCCGCGACACCGTCACCCGGGCCGCCCACGGCCACGTCGGCGTGTACGCCGCCGGCCAGTCCGCCCTGCTCACCGTCCTGACCGGCCCGGACACCAACATCGGCCGGCTGCACCTGGAGGCGCGCGGATCCGCGGACCGGATCGGCGCGCTGGTGGACGCCGCACTCACCCGACTGTCATAGGACCCCTCGTGAAGGAGAAACCCGTGAACGCCAAGAAGGGAAACAGCATGAACATGGACACGGCGCTGAAGGACGCGATGTCGATCGAGGGCGCCCTGGGGGTGGCGATCGTCGACTACTCCAGCGGGATGGCGCTGGGCATCCTGGGCGGCGGCAAGGAACTGGACCTGTCGGTGGCCGCCGCCGGGAACACCGACGTGGTGCGGGCCAAGATGCGGGCGATGGAGATGCTCAACCTCCAGGACAGCATCGAGGACATCCTGATCACGTTGGGTAGCCAGTACCACATGATCCGGCCCATCACGGGGCACTCGGGACGCGGCCTGTTCATCTACCTGGCACTGCACAAGAACCGGTCGAACCTGGCGATGGCCCGCCACCAGCTGCGCAGGATCGAGGAGGAGATCGAGGTCTAGAACCTTCGACGGGTACCGTGCGCCACAGACCGGCCTGCCGGCCCCCGCCCGGGACGTACTCTCGCTGTGTGACCACGCATGCCACCGTCGAACTGTCCGTGGGCGTCAACGAGGCCTCCGACCTGTTGACCGTCCGCTCCCCCGAGCTGCTCGCCGCGCGCGGCTGGACGGCCGCACTGTGGACCGTGCTCGACGAGGGCCCGGTCGAGGAGTCGATCGCCCTGCTCGGCCGCGCCCCGGACGGCACCTGGTCGACGCACCTGCTGGCCACCGACGCCGGGGCCGAGGCCGGCCGGACCGAGGACTCCGAGGCCCTCGCCTACCGGGACGGGTACGTCTACGTCCTCGGTTCGCACTTCGGCAGCAAGCGCGGGCCGTTGCAGCCCCGCCGGGCGTTCGCGGCCCGGTTCCGGGAGTCCGACGCGGCGCGCCCCGGCCCCGTGCGGCTGGAGGTGGCCCGCAACCAGTTCCGGCTGCACCGGGCGATCAACGACGCCCTGACCGGCGCGGGGATCGCTCCGCTCGCCCCGGGTGGCACGGTGCACCAGAGGTTCATCGTGGAGACCCTCGCCCGGGGTACGGAACGCGGCAAGAAGTGGATCACCCGGATCGTCGCGGGCGACCTGCCGGTCAACATCGAGGGCGCGGCGTTCACCCCGTCCGGCAGCCTGCTGCTCGGGCTGCGGTTCCCGGTGACCGCCGACGGCGCCCCGCTCGTGGTCGAACTCGCCGACGCGGGGCACCTGTTCGACGGCGGCGAACCCAAGGTGGCGGCCGTGCACGTGCTCGCCGCCGCCGAGGAGGGCGTGCTGACCGGGATCCGGGCGCTGTCGGCCCGGCCGGACGGCTCGTTCGACGCGGTGGTCGGCTCGATCGACGCCGTCGGCAAGGAGTCCGTGCTGCTCGACGACCACCCGCACGGCGGCGGGGTGCCCTGCCGGCATCTGCGGTTCCGGCTGCCCGACAGCGACACGTTCGTGATCACGCCCGAGGTGGTGGGGCCGATCAACGGGTTCCACAATGTCGAGGGCGTGGCCGAGCTCGACGGCCGTCCCGTGTACGTCACGGACGACGACCACCGCGTGGCGCTCTGGTTCTGACGTACTCGTCGGCGTGTCGGGCGCAACGGGCTGGGGTCCCCGGTCGTTGTTCACCTTGGGATTCAAGGGGGGCACTGTGACCAGCACCATCGAGAACACCGGCGGACATCCGACCGTCTTACCGCCCACCGGGCTCAACGGCCGCGCCGTCGCCGCCCGTTCCGACGCACCACCCTGCCGGCACTGCCAGGAGCCGTTGACACCGGATCCGATCTGGGGGCCGGTGCACGCCTCGGGCGGGTACCTGTGCCTCGGCCCGAACGGCGAGACCATGACCTCCCCGGCGACGCTGCCGGAGGGCTGGCGACCGACCGTGCGGCCGGTCACCCACGCCCACGAGGAACCGCTGTAGCCAACTCCGCGCCGCCGGGCACAGCGCCGTGCCGGGCTCCGCGCACGACGCGCACCGAGGCACGCGCCGCTACGCGCGCATCACCGTCGCGATCGGCACCCGTGCGGCCCTGATCGCCGGGATCAGCCCGCCCAACAGGCCGGCGATCAGCCCCGCGACGACCCCGGCGACCCCGGCCTGCCAGGGGAAGTCGAGCTGCTGCGGGAACGGGCCCCGGCCCGCGAGGACCGAGCCGAGGACCTTCAGGCCGAGCACGCCCACCCCGATCGCGGCGGCGGACGTCAACAGCCCGGTGAGCAGGGTCTCGGCGAGCACGATGCCGGCCAGCAACGACCGCGGCGTGCCGACCGCGCGCCGGAGCGCGAACTCCTCCACACGTTCGCCGACCGTGGCCAGGCCGACGTTGAGGATGCCCGCGACGCCGATCAGCAGGACGAGCGCCGCCATGCCCAGGAACACCCAGCGCATCAGCGCCAACTGGGAGGCGATCTGCTCCTTCGAGTTGATGACGCGCGACTCCAGGCGGTCGGCGGCCACCCCGTTGGCCAGGAGCCGGGACTTCAGGATCTGCTCGATGTCGGTGGCCGTGGGCGCGAGGAGCACCTGGAGGCCGCCGTTGCGCGGGTTGGCCGCCGCCGTGGGCATCCAGGTGAGGAGTTCGTCGGCGCGGACGTACGCCCTGGGCTGCTCGTCCCCGTCGTCCACCACCCCGATGATCCGGGGCGTCGGGTTGACGGGCGCGCCCTCGACACGCATCTCCGCCGGTACCCGATAGCGTCCGAAGCCCTTGGCGGCCTCCTTGTTGAGCACCAGCCGGGGCGACAACGACGGGGCCGAGTCGAAGTCGAGCCACTGGCCGGACACCGGCCGGTAGGGCCGGAACTGCCGGACGTCCCCGGTCATCGCCGACAGGCTCAGCTCGATCGCCTGGCCGGGCGCCGTGGCCGCCAGTTTGGGGTCGGAGCCCGGGTAGCACCGGCCGGAGCTGTCGCAGTAGTAGTCGCCGCCAGGACCCCGGCCCCGGCTGTCGAACGGCGCCCCGTGCGGGTTGATCGGCGTGACCCCGGGCTCGCCGATGATCGCGCCGGTACTGATGACCCCGACCGCGTCCTTGCGCCCCTTGAGAGCGTCGAGCGCGATCGGACCGGCCGCGCCCTCCGAGGGCATGAACATCTGCACGGTGCCGTCCTTGCCCTCGCGCAGCTCGATGTCGGCGAGCGCGGCGGCGGCGGCCAGTTCCGCGCCGGCCTGCACGACCACGACGGCGAGCACCCCGAGGAAGAGGCTGACCATCGACAGCAGGGTACGCATCTTGCGGGCCCGGATGCCCTGTACCCCGATGACCAGCGAGGACCGGAACCGGCCGGACAGCGCCATCAGGCACCCACCCGCGCACCGGCCGGGGCGAGCACGCCGTCGACGAGTTGCAGCACCCGGCCCATCCGGTCGGCGTGGTCCCGGTCGTGGGTGACCAGGATCAGGCCGCAGCCCCGGTCGGTCGCCGAACGCAACGCCTCGATCACCAGTTGCCCCGTCTCGGTGTCCAGTGCCCCGGTGGGCTCGTCGGCCAGCAGGATCCGCGGCTCGCGGACCAGGGCGCGCGCGATGGCCACCCGCTGCTGCTCGCCGCCGGACAGCCGGGGCGGGCGGTGCTTGGCGAGGTGCGCGATGCCGACCTGGTCGAGTGCGGCCATCACGGTCGCGCGGCGTCTGCGCCCGCCCAGCCAGCCCTGGCCGTTGACGAGGGCCATGGCCACGTTCTGCGCGGCCGTGAGGTGTTTGAGCAGGAAGAACCGCTGGAAGACGAACCCGAACTCGGCGCTGCGCAGTGCGGCGGCCTTGCGTTCGGGGAGCCGGGTGATGTCGCGGCCACCCAGCAGGTACTCGCCGCCGTCCGGCCGGTCGAACAGCCCGATCAGGCTGAGCAGCGTGCTCTTCCCCGAGCCGGACCGGCCGAGGATCGCGACACTCTCCCCACTGTGGACGGCCAGGTCCACGCCGGTGAGGATGTCGCGCGGCGCCGTCTGGCCCTTGAGCGTCTTGGTGATCCCGGTGAGCTGCAGCAGCGGGGTGTTCACTGGCCCTTGCCGCCGTTGCCGTTCGGGTCGCCGCCGGGGGCGGGTGGCAGGTTCGGACCGGGCACGGCGATCGTCTCGTCGCCGGTCAGCCCCGAACGGATCTCCACGACCTTGCCGTCGGTCAGGCCGAGTTCGACGTCGCGGGTCTCCCGGGTGCCGTCGGCCTTCACGATGTCGACCTTGCCCTTGCCCTGCGTGCCGGCGACCGCCTCGACCGGCACGGTGAGCACGTTCGCCGCCTTCTCGGTCACCACCTGGAGGGTGGCGTCCACGCCGTTGATCAGTTTCACGCCGGGCGGCGCCGTGCACACCAGGCGCAGCCCGGTCGGCGTGGACGGCTCGGTCTCCTGCTTGCGTTCCGGCATCTGCTGCTGGCCCGGGGACTGGCCGGCGGAGGGCTTCGCCGTCGGGGTGGGCGGCTCCGGGATGGTCCCGGCGGGCAGGGCCGCGATCGTGCCGAGCACGGTGCAGGGGAACGGCCCGGGACCGTTCTTGATCTGCGCCTGCACGGAGCCCAGGGCGTCGGAGATCCGGTACGCCTGGGCGCCGTCGATGTCGGCCACGATGCCGTAGCCCGCGTACCGGGCCGAGGCGACCGGCATGCCCGCCGGGACGGTGGCCCGGTCCTCGGCCAACCGCCCCGCGAACGTGGATCCCGCCGGGACCTCGATGTTGCTGGCCTTGCCGTTCGCCCAGACCGTGCCCACCCGGGTCGGCTTCGTCGGGGTGCTCGTCGGCGCGGTCACGTCGAGGTAGCGCACCTGGCCGGCCACCGGGGCGACCAGGCCGAACACCGGGTTGACGGTGACCTTGCCCGACAGGCTGACCTTGTTGTCCAGGTTCTGCCGGACGGGCTTGGCCGTCGTCATCGTGGTGCCCCGCGGGGCCAGGTCCGGATTCGCCTTGTTCTCCGTCGGCGAGGTGCACGCGCCGGCGGCGGCGAGCACCACGCACAGGACGGAAAATCGTGCCAGAGAACGTTTTCGCACCGGTACCCCCATCACACCGAAACGCCGATGGGGAATCTTAGATCGATGTTCCCGACTCGCCAACACAAACCGAACACTGTGGCAAAGCCTTAAGGAACGAGAACGATCTTGCCCCGGTTGTGCCCCCGCGCGAGGTGCTCGAAGGCTTCCACAACCCGGTCCAGGGGGTACGAGGCCTCGATCGGCACCTCCACCAGTCCCTTGTCGACAAGCCCGACGAGCTCCGCCACCACCTCCGCCGTGGCCGCCTGGAGATTCCCCTCGGTCCGCGCGCCGTGCCGGGCCGCCGCCGCGAAGTCGATGACCGTGTCGATCCGGTCGGGGACGACACCGAGTTCGAGCGCGAGTTCCACGTAACCCTCGCCAACCGTGTCCACGAACGCGTCGACCTTTCCGCCCGCCGCGGCGCGGATCCGGTCGGCCACCCCGGGGCCGTACTCGACAGGGATGATCCCGTGGTCCTTCAGCCAGGCGTGGTGCCGCCCACTCGCCAGGCCCAGCACCGTCGCGCCCGCCTCCCGGGCCAGCTGCACCGCCAGCGAACCCACCCCGCCGGCCGCCCCGGCCACCACGACCGTGTCCCCCTCGGCGGGCGCCACCGCCCGGACCGCCGCGTACGCCGCCGTGCCCGCCACGAACAGGGCACCCGCCGCCGCCCAGGACACGCCGGCCGGCTTGCGGACCAGCTCGGCGGCCTCGACCACCACGTACTCCGCGAAACTCCCCCGGCCCAGCTCGAACGTGTGCGTGAACCCCAGCACCTCCTCGCCCACCCCGAAGCCGGTCACGTCCGCGCCGACCTCCTCGACGACGCCGGCCAGGTCGCTGCCCAGCCCGGCCGGCAGCGTCGCCGGCCAGTGCTCCGCGAAGAAGCCGGTGAGGATGGCCGCCTCGACCGGGTTGATCCCGGCGGCGCGCACCCGGACGAGCACCTGACCGGCGCCGGGGACCGGGCGGGTCACCTCCTCGACCCGCAGGGCCGCGAGCCCGCCGTACTCGGTGAACCTGACTGCCTTCGACATCTCGTACCCCCGGAAGATCGGTTTTTCGGTTGCCGTGACCGTTCCACCGATCCGCCGCCGTGAGGAGCGGAGAGTTGTGACCAGGACCGCCGCTCCCTGGCTACGCCCGCGGGTGGGAGCGATACTCGGGAACATGAACCGCCCCGAACTCGCCGACTTCCTCCGCCGCTCCCGGGAACGGTTGCGCCCCCAGGAGGTCGGGCTGTCGGCCGGTCCGCGCCGACGCACCCCCGGGCTGCGCCGCGAGGAGGTGTCCCTGCTCGCCGGCATGTCCGCCGACTACTACGTGCGCCTCGAACAGGCCCGCAGCACCCAGCCCTCGACCCAGCTGGTCGCCGCGCTGGCCCGCGCCCTGCGGCTCGACGACGACGAACGCGACCACCTCTACCTGCTCACCGGGCACCGGCCGCCCGCCGGCCGGCCCGCCGGGGAACACGTCCGGCCCGGGCTGCTGCACCTGCTCGACCAGCTCACCGGGACCCCCGCCCAGATCCTCGGCGACCTCGGCGACCTGCTCGCGCAGAACCCGATGGCCGAGGCCCTCTTCGGCACCGTGTGCACCGTCTCCCCGCACGGGCGCAACATCGTCTGGCGGTGGTTCACCGACCCGCTGGTGCGCGCCGCGTACCCGGCGGAGGAGCACGACCACTACAGCCGGCTGCACGTGGCCGACCTGCGCGCGGCGGCCGGCCGCCGGGGCAACGACGCGGCGTCGACGGCCCTGGTCCGACAACTGCGGGCGGCCAGCCCCGAGTTCGCCGACCTGTGGGAGCTGCACGAGGTCGGGGTGCGGCGGAGCAGCCGGATGCGGGTGCTGCACCCGACCGTGGGCCTGATCGAACTGGACTTCGAGGCGCTGCTCACGCCCAGCGAGGACCAGCAGCTGCTGGTGTTCACCGCGCCACCGGGGACGGGGAACGGGGCGCTACTGGAGCTGCTGCGGGTGGTGGGGCGGGAGGAGTTCACCTCACCGGGCGCTCAGGGCCGGTAGTTCCGCAGCCGGGTGACCACCACCCGGTCGCCCGCCGCCGTGGTCACCTCGGTCACCTCGAGGTCGAGCACCGGCTGGTCCCGGCGGGCCCGGGTCACGAGGCGGCGCAGCACGTCGTAGAGCACCGAACTGACCAGGTTCACCGCCAGCGGGATGACCACGACCTCCATCGGGCCGATCGGGAACCCGACGCTCCGCGGGGACTCCAGCGCGGCCGGGCCCCAGGCGGCGGCCTCCCCGTCGGCGGTCAGCTCCGCCAGCAGCGCCTCCGGCCCGACCCCGAGCTCCGGGTCGGTCACCAACACCAGTCGCGTCTCCGTCACCTGCTCAGCCATGCCCCCACGGTAGCCGCCCACTGTCGACGGTCGCACCCCCGTCCGGGCCGACGCGTCGGATCGGGCCCCTCGGGTCTCAGCCGAAATCCTGACCCGATTTCCCTGTACTTTCCCAGCTCAGCCCGCACACTCGTGGGGTGACACATGCTCCAGACCACGCCGGCCCCAACACCTTCGCCGCCGCCCTGAACCGGGCGATCGAGGTCCGCGGCCTCAGCCTGGAGCGGGTCCAGGCGAAGCTGGCGGCGGAGGGCATCTCGGTCAGCGTGATGACACTGAGCTTCTGGCGGCGCGGACGCAGCCGCCCGGAACGCGCCCAGTCCCTGCGGGCCGTCACGGCCCTGGAGGAACTGCTCGGCCTCCCCGGCGGCTCCCTGACCGCGCTCCTGGGCCCGCCCCGGCACCGGGGCAAGGGCGAGACGCAGCCGTGGGTGGGCTTCGACCAACTCTACGACGAGCACATCTCCCTGCGGCACACCCTGGACGAACTCGGGGTCGCCACCGATCCGGAGGTCCTCAACCCCGACCTGACCTGGCTGAGCATGCACGACCGGTACGAGCTGGACCGGCACGGCGCGGAGGCCAAACTGTGGGTGCACCACGTCGGGCGCGCGATCGGCCCCGTGGACGTGTGCCGGGTGACCTTCCAGGCGGACGACCCGATCAGCCCGGCCGGTACCCTGCGGCCCCTGCGCGGCTGCCGGCGCGGCCGGGTGCGCGCCGACCCGGAGTCCGGGCTGATGGTGACCGAGCTGCTGTTCGACCGGATGCTGAACCCCGGGGAGATCGTGGTCTTCGAGTACGAGATGCGGTTCGAGCCCGGCGGGCAGCCCGAGCACCGGTTCGGCCGGATCTTCGGCGTACCGGCGGGGCTGTACGTCGCGGAGGTGGTCTTCGACCCGGAGGCCGTACCGGTCAACATCCACGAGTACTCGCAGGCGTCGGTCGACGCCGAGATCCAGGTGCTGCGGGACGTACCCCTCGGCGAGTCGCTGACCGCCACGATGGCCGTCCAGGACGTGCGCCAGGGCCTGCACGCCATGGAATGGGAGTGGGCCGGCCACCAGTAGGTGACCGGCCACTCTTCCCTCCAGAAGCCGCTACGAGATCGTGACCGTCACGTCGTCGACGACGAAGCTGGTCTTCAGGTACGAGTCCTCGGTCTCGGTGAACTTCAGGGTGATGGTCTGCCCGGCGAAGTTCGACAGGTCGAACGTCCGCAGGGTGTACCCGGCCGCCTTGTTCACGTTGGAGTAGCTCCCCAGCGCGGTGCTGCCGGCGAACACGGTGAACTTGTCGTAGACCGTGGTGCCGGACTCGGCGGTGTCGATGTGCAGGTAGAACTTCAGGCTGGCCTTGCAACCGGCCGGGATGGAGATCTGCTGCGACAGCGACTCGGTCACCGCGCGGCCGTTGCCACCGAGCCACGCCATCCGGGTGCCGCCGTGCGCGGGCTGGGCCGAGGTGCCGGCCTGGATGACGCCGGTGTCACCGGTCCACGGGGCGGTACCCGTCTCGAAGGTGCCGTTGGTGACCTTCTGGGCCGCGGTGCACGTGCCACCGGTCGGCTGGACCGTCGGCTGCACGGTGGGCTGCACCGTCGGCGTGGCGGTCGGGGTCGCCGTGGCGGTCGGGGTCGGGTTGGCGGCACACGCCGGCTCGCCGGCCTGGGCTGCGACGCCGACAGCGGTCCATGCGGCCTTCATCGTGGTGCACTCGGCGGCACCGTAGAGGTCGTTGGTGGCCTTCAGGGTCGAGATCCGGGCCTTCGGGTACGTCTCCGTGCTGACCATGTAGTTGGTCAGCGCGCGGTACCAGATCTTGCCGAACTTGTCGTTGCCGAGGCCGTTCACCGCCGGGGCGTTGTTGCAGACCGGGCTGTTGTAGTTCACACCGTTGACGGTGCGCGCGCCGGAACCGACCGCCGCGATGAAGAACAGGTGGTTGCCGACACCCGAGGTCAGGTGCGGGTCCTGGGTGGTACCCATCTGCGCGTTCCAGCAGTTGAACGAGCGGCCGTCCTTCGCCGGGTCGTCCAGGTAGCGCAGCGGCTTGCCGTTGCCGAAGTAGTCGATCTCCTCGCCGATCAGGTAGTCCGGGGTGTCGACGGCCATGTTGGCCCGGAACTCCACGAGGGTGCCGAAGATGTCGCTGGTGGCCTCGTTGAGCCCGCCGGACTCCTTGAAGATCCCCAGGTCCGGGTTGCCGTAGTCCAGGTTCGCGGTGGCGAAGGTGACGCCGTGCGCCATCTCGTGGCCGGCCACGTCCAGCTCGGTCAGCGGGTGGGTGTTGCTCGCGCCGTCACCGTAGGACATGCAGTAGCAGTCGTCGTCCCAGAAGGCGTTCTGGTACGCGTTGCCGTAGTGCACCACGGACAGGGCGCCGGTGCCCTGGTTGTTGATGCCGCTGCGGTTGTGGACGTTCTTGAAGTAGTCCCAGGTCTGCGCGACGCCGTAGTGCGCGTCCACGGCGGCCGTGGCCCGGTTGGTGAGCGCGTTGTTGCCGAACGTGGAGGTGGCGCTGGAGAACGCGGTGGTCTGCGTCTTCGGGAGCGCGCCCCTGCCGTCGCCCTTGCCGTTGGCGTCCCGCGTCTCCTGGCCGCCCCGGGTCGGGTCGAGGAGCTCGTAGGTGCCGTCGGCCTTCTGGTTCACGTCGATGGCGACGTTGCCGACGAGCAGGCCCTTGCCGTTGCCGGCGACCGGACCAGCGGCGGCGGCCTGGGCGGCACCCGCAGCGGTCTTCGTACCGGGGGCCGTCAGCGTGCGCACGCTGCTGGAGGCGCCGAGTACCGCGCCGGTCGTGGCGCTGACCCGGATCTTGCCCTTGCTCGGGGTGCCGTCGGCGGCCGTGCCGTCGGCCTTGACCTCCCAGACGAGCGCGGGGGCGCCGTCGAGCACGTCCACGGCCAGCACCGGGGCGGCGCCGACGGTGAGCTTGCTCCACTTGGCGGCCACGGCGCTGGCGGCCTGGGCGGCGTCGATCTTCGGGGTGGTGTCGACCGAGATGGCCGTACCCTGCGCCTTGCCGAACTGCCCGTCGCGCCCGCTGTTCACGACGACGCTGCCGCCCAGCACGGGCAGCCCCTTGTACGTCCGGTCGAAGCGCACGTGCCGCGAACCGTCGGCGGCGACGTTCACGTCCCGCGCGGTGTACTTGTCCGCCTCGTCGGCCGCGCTCTGGCCACCCGCGCTGACGCCGGTGAGGGATTCCAGAGCGTCACGGACAGCGGTGTCCGGGTCAGCACTGACGGTGACGGTGTCCGGGGTGGTGGCGAGCCCGAAGCTGCCGGAGGTGGCGAACCCGGCGGTAGCCAGTGCGCCACCGGCGACGACGGCGGTGGTCACTAGCGCCGCCCGCCGGGGCCAGTTTCTTCCGTGAGTCATGTGAGGGGGTGTCCTTCCCAGTCTCACGCGCACGGCGGTGTGGGGGAGGGACCACCGGGCACGCTCCGCAACTGCGGAGGTGGGAAGCATCACTTCGAGTCACGTAACGTAACCTGTAATTCACCTTAAGAAAGACTTAGCTGAATAAACAGTTACTATAGTTTCCTATTAACTTAACCGGGCGCCCGAATATGTCCGATGTGGATATCCGACCTCGGTGGTGGAACCCGGATGCCCTCCGCGCCTAGTCCCCCGCCGGGGAGATCCCGAGGGACGCGATGAGCCCCGTGACGCGGGCCCTGATCTCGTCGCGGATCGGCCGGACGGCGTCGATGCCCTGGCCGGCGGGGTCGGCCAGGACCCAGTCCTCGTACCGCTTGCCGGGGAACACCGGGCACACGTCGCCGCAGCCCATGGTGACCATGACGTCGGAGGCCTCGGCGGTCTCGTAGTCGAGGATCCTGGGCCGGTTGGCGGTGATGTCGATCCCGACCTCGGCCATCGCCGCGACGGCCACGGGGTTGATGGCGTCGGCGGGCGCGGACCCGGCGGACCGGACCTCGACCGCGTCGCCCGCGAGGTGGCGGAGCCAGCCGGCGGCCATCTGGGAACGGCCGGCGTTGTGGACGCAGACGAACAGGACGGACGGCCTGGTACTCATGACGGCTCCTGGGTGGCCGGGTTCGGGTAGAGGGCCACGACGGCGGCGGTGCCGATCAGCAGGCCGAGGACCTGGAAACCGACGAACGCGGGTACGGAGCCGGGGTGGATGCCGGCGAAGGTGTCCGTGAACGCCCGCCCGACGGTGACCGCGGGGTTGGCGAAGGACGTGGAGCTGGTGAACCAGTACGCCGCCCCGATGTACGCGCCCACGGCCGGGGCCGCCAGGGCCGCACGCCCGGACCGGACGAGGGCGAAGATGAGCAGGACCAGCCCGGCGGTGGCCACCGTCTCGCCCAGCCACAGGTGCCCGGCGTCGCGGTGCTTCGTCGACAGCGTCACCGCGGGCAGCGCGAACGTCAGGTTCGCGAGGATCGCGCCGCCGATCGCGCCGGCCACCTGGGCGAGGGCGTACGGGCCGAGGTCGCGGCCGGCGAGTCCGCCGCCGGTCGACCGGTGCAGCCACCAGTCGGCGAGGGAGACGACGGGGTTGAAGTGCGCGCCGGAGACCGGGCCGAACACCAGGATCAGCACGGTCAGCCCGAGGACCGTGGCGGTGGAGTTCTCCAGGAGCTGGAGGCCAGTGTCGTTCGGGGACAGGGTGGCGGCCATGATCCCGGAGCCGACGACCACGGCGACGAGGAGCGCGGTACCCAGGAACTCCGCGAGGAGGCGGCGGGGCAGGGGCGGGGTCATCAGCATTCCTGGCGGATCGCGGCGGTGTCCCGGGCGCGGGCGGCCAGCGCGGTCAGGTGTCCGGCGGCGGCTTCGAGGGGCTCCGGCAGCAGCCGGTAGTAGGTGAACCTGCCCCTGGGCTCGGCGGCGACGAGGCCGGCTTCGCGGAGCACCCGGAGATGGTTGGAGATGTTGGACTGCGTCGCGTCGAGCTCCTCGACGAGGTGACACGTGCAGGCGGGACCCTCGGCCAGGAACTCGGCGATCCGGGCACGCAGCGGGTCGCCGAGCAGGCGGAGTACATCAGGGGGAGCTGATATCAGCATGCCCTGATCTCACAGGGTCGCGTCGCGGGCCGTCAAATTCTCGATCATGAACATCAGATGACGTAGCGGCCACGACCCTGTTTGTGGAGGTGTGCCGCATGCGACGCCCGCCGGCCTACCCGGTGGCGAGGTTGAGCAGCCGCGACAGGGCGGTGACCTTCTCCGGGAGGACCCGGTAGTAGATCCAGGTGCCCCGGCGTTCGCCGTCGATCAGGCCGGCCTCGCGCAGGACCTTCAGGTGGTGGGAGATCGTCGGGCCGGACAGGTCGATGGAGTCGGAGATGTCGCACACGCACGCCTCGCCGCCCTCGGCGGAGGCGATCATCGAGATCAACCGGAGCCGGACCGGATCGCCCAGGGCCTTGAAGGCGGGCGCGAGCTCCTCCGCCGCCGCCGGCGTGACGGCCGCGCTGGTCAGGGGTGTGCAGCATGCCTCGGCGACGACAGGGGTGAGCGTGAGGACCGCAGGCTGCTTCGACATATCTCTAGGTTGACAGATGTCAAATCAGACTGCAAGCTCGTGTTACTTCGACAACATTCGAGACAGGAGCTGGACATGACGATCGAGAACATCACGGTGGGCGGGTTCTCCGGGGACCCGGCCGAGGCGCTGAATCCGCCGGCCGCGTCGGGGGGCTGTTGCGGCAGCGCATCGGCGGCCACGGTCACGGCTTCCCCCGCTGCCGAGGCTCAGGCCGGCACGTGCTGCGGCACCACCGCGGCCGCGCAGGACGCGGGGACCTGCTGTGCCCCGGACGCCAAGGCCGAGGCGGTGGCCGCCGGAGCCGGGTGCTGCGGATGACGAGGGCCACGCCGGGGGCGACGCGCGCCGTCGACCCCGGCACCACCCCCACCGACCGGCTCACCGCCGTCGTCCGGGCCCTCGCCTCGCCCGGGTACACCGGCCGCCGGGTCGGCACCCCGGGCGGGCGGGCCGCGGCCGGCTACCTCGCCGACCGGCTGCGCGAACTCGGCGCCACGGTCACCACCGACGGATTCCCGGTCGCCGCCGTCCGCGACCTGTACGCGACCCCGACCGTGGACTGGACCGACGGGGAGGGCAGGTCGCGGCAGCTCGTACACCGGCGCGACTTCGCCGAGCACCTGGTCTCCGCCGACGTGCCCGCACCGCGTACCGGTCCGCTGGCCCGCGCCGGGGACGCCGACTGGTCGGGGCGCTGGGTCCTCGTACCCGTCGTCGGGGCTGAGGTCCTGCGCCGGGCCGCCTCCGAGGGGGCCGTCGGGCTGCTGGTGGCGCGCGGGGTGGACGACGGCGGCTGGATGCCGAAGATGATCGCCGGGCCCGCCCCGGCCACGGTCGCGGTGATCGGCCTGCGCACCGAGGTGCACGAACAGATGGTCGCCGGGCGTGGTGTCGTGGCCGCCTCGGTGCCGCTGCGGACCGTGGCCGCCGACGGGGTCAACGTGCACGGCGTGTTCGCGCCGCCCGTACCCGGCGGGGTGTCGGTGTTGTTGACCGCGCACCACGACGGCGTGGGGGACGACCCGGGGCAGCGGCTACCGGCGGCGGCGGACAACGCCTCCGGGTGCGCGGTGATCCTGGAGGCCGCCCGGCAACTCGCGCCGCGGCTGCCCGAAGGGGTGGGCCTCGCCGTGGCGTACCTGGACGCCGAGGAGGCGGGCGCGCTCGGCTCCGCCCGGCACGCGCCCCAGGTCCGGGCCTGCACGTTCGTCATCAACGTGGACGGCGCCGCCGCACTGTCGGGCGCCGCCGCGGTGGAGGCCGGTGGACCCGCAGAGGAGCTGCTCACCGCCCTCGACCGCGCGGGCCGGGACACCGGGGTGGCTCTGCGCGCGGCGCCCATGCCGTCGGACAACCGCCGTTACGCCGCCGCCGGCCTACCCGCCGTCGGGATCGGGATGGGCATGCCGGGGTACCAGACGCCAGCGGAGACCCCCGACCGCGTCGACCCCGGCACGCTTCTCGCCGCGACCGCGCTGGTCGTGGCGACCGTGCGCAACCTGTTCGCGTCGGCCGAGCCGGTCGGCGATATTCGGGGGAACGAAAACCCGGCCGCCGTCGCCGTCACGGGCCGCCCCGCCCCCGATACCGAGGACTCCCGCCCATGAGAGCTGTCCGAGCGATGACGCCCGCCGACGCCAAGGCCGTCCTGGCCATCTACCAGGCCGGGATCGACGGCGGCGACGCCACCTTCGAGACCACCGCGCCCAGCTGGGAACAGTTCGACGCCACCCGGCTACCCGGGCACCGTCACGTCGCGGTCGACGGCGCCGGCGTGCTGCTCGGCTGGGTGGCCGCGTCGGCGGTGTCCACCCGGCCGGTCTACGCGGGGGTCGTCGAGCACGGGGTCTACGTCCACCCCGCAGCGCGCGGCCTGGGCGTCGGCTCGGCGCTCCTGGCCGCGCTCGTCACCTCGACAGAAGCGGCGGGGATCTGGACGGTCCAGGCGGGGATCTTCCCCGACAACACCGCGAGCCTGGCCCTGCACCACCGCGCCGGGTTCCGGACCATCGGCATCCGCGAGCGGGTCGGACAGCAGCGCGGGGTGTGGCGGGACGTGCTCCTCCTGGAACGCCGTAGCCGCACGGTCGGCGCCTGACCCCGCGACGGAGATCACTGATCATGCTGACTTGACGAACTTCAAATTAGATGGCAGCCTAAGCAATGAAGTTAGAGGAACGTCGAAACAAGGAGTGGTCATGTTCGCGATCATCCGCAAGCTCACCGAGGCCCGCACCGCCACCGTGGCCGCCGGAGTCCGGTTCTGCGAGGAGTGCACCGACGCGGTCAGCACCGCCGCCCAGCGCGCGGAGGCCCGGTTCCAGCGGGCGCACGACAAGGCCCTGACCACCGGATTCCACTTCTAACCAGGTCCCGCAACAGCCAGCGAGAGGCAGTCCCCGATGAGCAGCACCGCCCCCACCCCCGCCGGGCTTCCGGTCGCCGTCATCGGCGCCGGCCCGGTGGGCCTGGCCGCCGCCGCCCACCTCGCCGAACGCGGTCAGGACTTCCTCGTCCTGGAATCGGGCCCCGCGGCCGGCGCGGCGATCAGCGAGTGGGGACACGTGCGACTGTTCTCCCCCTGGCGGTACGACGTCGACCCCGCCGCCCGCAGGCTCCTGGAAGCCGACGGCTGGACCGCCCCGGAACCCGGGGGCCTGCCGACCGGGGGCGAGCTCGTCGCCGACTACCTCGAACCCCTCGCCAAGCTGCCCGCCCTCGCCGGCAACATCCGGTACGGGGCGCGGGTCACCGGGATCAGCCGGGTGGGCATCGACCGGGTCCGCAGCCGGGGCCGGGACCAGGCGCCGTTCCTGATCCGCCTCGCCGACGGCACCGAGATCACCGCGCGGGCGGTCATCGACGCCTCCGGTACCTGGCGCACCCCGAACGTGCTCGGCGCGACCGGACTGCCTGCGCACGGCGAGCACGAGGTCGCCCACCTCATCGACCACGCGCTCCCGGACATCTCCGGGGCCGACCGCGAGACGTTCGCAGGCAGACACACCCTCGTCGTCGGTGCCGGGCACTCCGCCGCCAACACCCTCCTCGCGCTGGGCCAGCTCGCAGCCGAGGAACCTGGCACCACGGTGACGTGGGCGATCCGCGCCCGCTCGGCAGCCCGCTCCTACGGCGGCGGGGACGCCGACGCCCTGCCCGCCCGGGGAGCGCTGGGCACCCGACTGCGCAACCTCGTCACAGGCGGCCAGGTCCAGCTGCTGACCGGATTCTCCACCCACACCGTCCGCGCCTCGGGCGCGAGCGTGGCGGTGACCAGCGCCGACGGGCGGACGGTCACCGTCGACCGGATCGTCGCGGCGACCGGATACCGCCCGGACCACACCATCGCGTCCGAGCTGCGCCTGGACCTGGACCCCGTTCTCGGCTCGACCCGCGACCTCGCGCCGCTGATCGACCCGAACGAGCACTCCTGCGGCACCGTCCCCCCGCACGGCGTGGCCGAACTCTCGCACCCCGAGCCGGGGTACTACGCGATCGGCGTGAAGTCCTACGGCCGCGCGCCCACGTTCCTGCTGGCCACCGGCTACGAGCAGGCCCGCTCCGTCGTCGCCGCGCTCGCGGGCGACTGGGACGCGGCCCGCGACGTCCGGCTCGAACTGCCCGAGACCGGGGTGTGTTCCACGAACCGGGTCCCCGACGAGGCGGCCCCCGCGGAGTCCTGCGGCACCGGCGGCTGCGGCACCCCGGCCACGGTGGACGTCCGGCGTGGTCTGGCCACCGGAGTCTCCGGCGGGCTCCTGGCCGGCTCCCTGCCACTCGTCGAAACCACCGGTGGCGGCTGCTGCGGCTGATGAGCACAAAGGACACGCTGGCCGCCGCCCCGCAGCCGGGTGGCGGCCGGCCCCGCCCGGGCCACCGGGCCCTGATCGGTGGGTTGGCGATCACCCAGACCGCCGGCTACGGCGTGCTGTACTACGCCTTCGCCGTGCTCCTCGCCCCGATGAGTACCGGCCTCGGCGCCTCCGTCACGCAGGTCACCGGCGCGCTCACCCTCGCCGTCCTGGTCTCGGCAGCCACGGCGATCCCGGTCGGGAGATGGCTCGACCGGCACGGCGGGCGCTGGCTCATGACCACCGGCTCCGTGCTCGGCACCGTGGCCGTCGCCGCCTGGTCACAGGTCCAGAACGTCATCGAGTTGTACGCGGTGTTCGCCGTCCTGGGTGTCGCGGCGGCGATGGTGCAGTACGAGGCCGCGTTCGCCGTCATCATCCAGACCGTGCGTGCCACCCGCCGGGCGTCGTCCATGCTGGCGGTCACCGTCGTCGCGGGCTTCGCCTCCAGCATCTTCCTGCCCCTGACCGGCGTGCTCACCACCCACCTGCACTGGCGTACCGCGATCCTGGTCCTCGCCGGCGTCCACGGCCTGCTCACCGTGCCGATCCACGCCCTCGTCGTCCCCGCCGCCGGCCACACCGCCCAGCGTGCCCGGGCGGCACCCGGCGCGGTCCGGCGGGCCCTGCGCGATCGCGGGTTCTGGCTCCTCGTCGCCGGCTTCTCGTTGCAGGGCGCCGCGATGGCGACCGTCGCCGTGCACCTGGTCGCGTACCTCACCGGCCTCGGACACTCCGTCGTGTTCGCCACCACCACCGCCGGGCTCCTCGGCGTCCTGTCCGTCACCGGCCGGATCGTCACCACCGGACTACGCGGGTACGCCTCGACGGCCGCCATCGCCGCCGCCGTGTTCGTGCTCCAAGCCGTGGCGGTGGCCGCCCTGCCCGTCCTCGGCGGCAGCCCGGCGGGCGCGGTCGGCTGCGTCGTGGCGTTCGGGCTGGGCTTCGGGATCGCCAGCATCACCCGGCCCGCGCTCAACGCCGACCGCTTCCCCACCGGCGCCTACGCCAGCATCTCCGGCGCGCAGAATCTCCCCGTCGTCCTCGCCAAGGCCACCGCACCGCTCGCGGCGGCCGCCGTACTGACCGCCAGCACCAGCTACACGCCGGTCATGGTCGGCACAGCCGTCGCCTGCCTGCTCGCCGCCGCCTGCCTGCTCGCGCTCGACCGCGCCCGGGTCCCCGCCGCCCCCTGAATCCGCGACCCGCGGACACGGACCAGCCCGGGACCGGCGAGGGCCCCGGGCTGGTGGGTGGAACCTAGAAGGTCAGGTTCCAGGAGTTGATGTACCCGGTGTCGGCGCTGTAGGTGTCCTGCACCTTCAGCTTCCACGTGCCGTTGGCCACCTCGGAGGAGGCGTTCACGGTGTACGTGGTCACCACGTTGGCGGCCGAGTCGCTCGTCGAGCTGTTCTTCAGCCGGTAGGTGGTGCCGTCCGGGGCGACCAGGTCGATGACGAGGTCACCGCGGAACGAGTGCTGGATGTTCACGCCGACCTTGAGGGTGGTCGGGGCGTTGCCGGCGCGGCCGGTGACCGGGATCGAGGAGGTGATCGCGGCGCCCGCGTCGGGGATGGTGACGTCGGCGGCGTTCTCGAAGTACCCGGCCGGGGTCGCGGTCACCGCGGTCAGGGTCGCCGTGGCGTCGGCGAGACCGGCTCCGCAGCCTCCGGTGCACGTACCCGCCAAGGGCCTTGCGTTGTTCTTGATCGCGGTCTCGATCTGCGCCGGGGTCAGCGTCGTCTTCGAGGCGATGAGCGCGGCCAGGCCGGCGATGTGCGGGGCGGCCATGCTGGTGCCCTGGTAGGGCTTGTAGGTCTCCGCGCCCGACGTGGTCAGGCCCGTGTTGAGGGTGGAGTAGATCGCGTTCTCGGGCGTCGTCACGGTACCGGGCGTGTCGGTGGCCCGCCGGGTCTCGCCACCCGGAGCCGCGATATCGATCTTGGCGCCGTAGTTGGAGTAGAACGCCCGGTTGCCCTCCCGGCTGCTCGCCGCCACGTTGATGACGTTGTTGCAGCTCGCCGGGTTGTAGTTCGCGGTGTCGTCGTTGGAGTTGCCGGCGGAGACGACCACTGTGGTGCCCCGGCCGACCGCGCCGTTGATCGCGTTCTGGTACGTCGCCGAGCACGCCGACTTGCCGCCCAGGCTCATGTTGATGACCTTCGCCGGGGTCGGGTTGGCCGGCACGCCGGTCACGGTGCCCCCGGAGGCCCAGGTGATCGCGTCGGCGATGTCGGAGGTCGCGCCGCCACACTTGCCGAGTACCCGGACCGGCTGGATCTTCGCGTTGTACGCGATACCCGCGATGCCCTTGCTGTTACCGGTGACGGCCGCGATCGTGCCCGCGACGTGCGTACCGTGCCAGGACGAGTCGGTCGGCTTGGCCGGCACCGGGTTACCGTTCGCGTCCGTGCCGCACTCGCCGGCCGTCGCGACCCAGTCGCCCTGGTCGGCGGGGTTGTTGTCCCGGCCGTTGCCGTCGCGGGCCGCGGCCGAGGAGGTGATGAAGTCGTAGCCGGGCACGATGTTGGCGGCCAGGTCGGAGTGCGCGACGTAGCCGGTGTCGATGACGGCGACGGTCACGCCGGTACCGGTGGCCGTGGCCCACGCGCCGGGCACGTTCATGCCGGCCGTGGCCTCGAACAGGTCCCACTGGGTGGCGAAGTCGGTGTCGTTCGGGTCAGCCAGCGGCTGCATGACCAGGTCGGGCTCCGCGTAGGCCACGTCCGGGTCGGCCCGGAAACCGGCCAGCGCCTTGCCCAGGTCGTCACCGCGCAGGTCCACCACGACCCCGCCGGTGGCGAGCCGCCGGTTCACCTTCAGCCGCCGGCCCTTGCTGGCGCTGTCCTCGGCCGCGGCGACGTCCGAGCGGGACTCCGCCGCACCGGTCTTGTACCCGACGATGATCGACACGGCCTGCTGGCCGGCCGCGAGCGGCGTGACGGGCTCGGCGGCGGCCGGGAGCGCGGTGGTCAGGGCCGCCCCGGACAACAGGACGGCGCCGGCGACAGCCGCTGCCCTGAAGAGGTTTCTGCGCATTGCTGGGTCCTTCCGAGGGGAAGCAAGTGCGCAGACCCTGGCAGAGCACGGGTGAAGCCAGCCTGTGTTAATACTTAAAAATTGATGAACTACTTTGTTTGTTGTTGTTCCTACTCCCAGTCCCAGCGCAGGCCCACGATGCCCGGCGGCGTGCCCGTCGCGAGCACGTGCGCGGCGTGCCGGCCGGCCATCGCGATCTCGGTGCTCTCCAGGTCGGGCCCGTCGAGCCGGTCCCGGACGAAGCGGTAACAGCGGACGGGCACCGCGCCGGGGACGAACCGGACCTCCAGCGACACCTGGCTGCCAGCGACGGGAATGCCGTGGCAGTACTCGTGGCAGGGCACCCCGCTGGCATTGCGGTGCTCGTACTCCAGGATGTGGGTCTCATCCACCCGCAGCACCCGGTCGAAGAGCAGCTCCGTGGCGACCATGCCCGTGGCCCGGTCCCGACGGACCCGACCGAGCCGGCAGTTGGCCACCGGCACCACGTGCATCAGGTCCGTGTCACAGCCGACGTCGCCCTGCACGATGGCGACGAACCGGTCGACCTCCCGCAGGGCGCGCACCACCTGGAGGGTGCGGCGCCGGGTCACGGAGCGGTCCGCCGCGATGTACAGGCCCGAGAACAGGCTGAGCGTGAACAGTCGGTCGAGCTCCGGGGTCTCCAACTCGGCCACGATGCGGTCCACGACGGCGGCCGGCGCGAACGGCTTCGAGTACCGCCCGGCGGCGAGTGGCGAGCCCGGCCGCGGGCCACGCGGGCGACGCGGCCCGAGGAGCGCCATCAACGCGGACCTCGGCAGGAAGAGAATGTCCTCCAACGCCTCGACCGCCCGCAACGACTCGGCCCGCTCGGGTCTGCGCGTGCCCTGCTGCCAGCAACTCAACGTCGCCAGGCCGATGCGCACCCCGCGTTCCGCCAGCCGGGCCTGGATCCGCTGCAACCCCAGCCCCCGGGCACCGATCGCGGCACGCAGCGCCCGATGGAACGGGCCGGTCCGCAACGCGGCCGCCAACTCCTCCTGACCGACCCGCACGGCCACCTCCCAGCCACGACGTCACGACAACCGTCTATGAGGTGAGGGCCGCTCGTCAATGCCAGCCCGGCACCTCGTCCGCGTCGAGTGTGGTGTGGCTAACAGCACCCCGTGGTAGAACCTTTCCGGCTCGCCGACCGGTACCTACGGGTGGGAGCCAACAGGAGGGCAAGGCGTGATGGACAGAGAAGTGGCGTTCGCGGAGTTCGTGGCGAGCCGGTCGCCCCGGCTGCTCCGCCTGGCGTACGGGCTCACCCAGGACCACGCCCTGGCCGAGGACCTGTTGCAGACGGCTCTGGCCCGGTCCTGGTCGGCGTGGCGGCGGATCGTGGACGACCCGGAGCCGTACGTGCGCCGGGTCCTGGTGAACACGTACAACTCCTGGTGGCGGCGGGCCTGGCGCAACGAGCGACCGGTGGCGGTGCTGCCCGAACTCGCGCTGGCCGGTGCGCAGCGGTCCGTGGACGACCACGACGAGGTCTGGCGGGCGCTCGGCCGGCTTCCCCGCCAACAGCGCGCGGTGCTGGTGCTGCGCTACCTGGAGGACATGTCCGAGGAGCAGACCGCCCGGCTACTGTCCCTGTCCACCGGCACGGTGAAGAGCTACTCGGCCAAGGGCCTGGCCAAGCTGCGGCTGGATCCGAGCCTCCTCGGCCCCCGGCTGTCCGCCGCCACGCGACAGCCGATGCCCGCCCGGCTGGACGAGGTCCGGGCGCGGGTCAACCGTCACCGCAGGGGCCGGCTCGCGGCGGCGGGTGCGGCGGTCGCACTCGTGCTGGTACTCGTGCTGGCCTACGCGGTCCGGCCGACGACCCGCGAGTCCCTGCCGCCCACCCCGCCGCAGCCGGTGCCGTCCGCGAGCCAACGGTCGGTCGCGCCGATACCGGTGAAGGCCACGGACGTGCCCGGCTTCCCGGAGTACACGCAGGGCTACCGGATCGTGACCGGCGTCGCGGCCGCGCCTGCGCCGATGAAGGGCCGGCCTCCACTGACGTTCGTCTGGACCCCGACGACCCTCGACGCCCAGCTCTATCCGCTGTGCACGTTCAGCCGGGACGAGCAGCCCTATTTCAGGGTGTACGCGAACGGAATCGAGTTCGGTTCGATCGGGTGCGAGAACCTCCGGCTGGCCGGCATCCACCGACCACAGCGGTTGAAGCCCGAGAGTTTGGCCGCGGCGGGAATCCAGCCCGGACAACCCACCACGATCACCGTCGGGGAGGGCGACTACCCGCTGAAGGTCGGCACCCCCTCGGTCGTGCCCTCCCGGTCGGCGGAACCGGGCACGATCGGCGTCGCGATCGGCGAGGCGATGCCCTTCGAGGCCTTCCCGCTGCCCACCCGCCCCGCCGAACTGGAGCGGCTGCGGACCCCGTCGAACCCGGCGCGGGTGCTGCGGGCCGGCACCCTGAGCACCACGGTCGTCTGGGACCGCGAACTGGTGCTGGCCGGATACTCGCAGACGCCGGGCCTGATCGAGATCACCATCGACGGCAAGCCACTGAACTCCACGATGGCGTGGTGGGACTACAACGACGGGTACATCAAGATCGGCACCGGCCCGAGCTACTCGTCTCCCTCCCCGAGTCCGCAGATCGGCGCGACCGTCACGATCCGGATCGAGCCGCGCTTCCTCACCGGGGACTGGTACGTGGAGATCGGGAACTCCTGGTAGCCCGGACCGGGCGGCGCGCCTGAGACCCGAACGGCGACAGGAGAGGCAGCCAACGGCTGTCTCTCCTGTTCAACCGTGGTGGGCCGCCAGGGGGTCGAACCCTGAACCCACGGATTAAAAGTCCGATGGCCATGCGCAAGGAGATCCATGCTTCACTCTACTCAAAATCGTCCGCTCGTCAACCTCAGATTCCGGGCAGGTGGCCTGGCGTCCCCGTGGCTCCGACCTGCACAAAGCCCGGTGACCTGTGACTTCATGCCTCGAGACAGGCCCTGGATGCCGGGGAGATGGCTCTGATTCCGGTGGGTAGCGCGACGTACGATTGCCCGTCGATGACCACACCTCGGTAGCCGGGCACGGTCGTGCTCCTCCGTTTCGCCTCCCCTGTTCAGTCCTGGGGTACTCGCGAGTCCATCCGCAGCGCCCGTCATCGTGTGGCGGGCGGAGGATTGGGGCAGTTGGCCGTGGCAGGTGCGTCATGGCCGGGCCTGCCTGATCGCCGACTTCGACCTGCCCGCTACGGCCCCGTTTCCAGGGGGTGCGTGATGAGGTATGAGTCTGATGGCATCTATCGCCGGTGCGGCTGTAAGAATCCAGCCTCCGGCAAGCAGTGGGGTCAGCGCTGTCCAGGGCTCGCGGTCGCCGATCACGGGACTTGGTACTTCGCGGTTCAGGTACCCGCGGCCGGGGGCCGGCGTGCGAGGGTGCGTCGAGGTGGGTACGCCTCGGCCAAAGCCGCGATCGCCGCCCGGCGGGCCGCGCTAGTTCTGATGGGCCCGGCCCGGCGGATGACCGTCGCCGACTGGCTCCGCTCTTGGCTAACCCGCCTGCCGGGGCGGGTACACCCGTCAACGCTGATCGGCTACACCGGGCACGTCAACTACCACCTGATCCCCCACCTCGGCAGGATCGTGCTGACGGACCTGACCGTCCGCGACGTCGAAGACGCCTACGCGGCGATCACCACCCAAACGTCTCGCGCCGGCCGGCCTATTGGCGCGGCCACGGTCCTGCGCGTGCACGCCACCCTGCGGCGCGCGTTGAACATCGCCGTGCGCGACCAGCTCATCGTCACCAACCCCGCCCGCCTCGTCGCCCTCCCACATCCGGTGCGTCACCGGCCTGTGCTGTGGACCGCCGCCCGGGTGGCCGCCTGGCGCGCCGACGGCCAACACCCGCCGATCGCGGTCTGGACCCCGGCACTGCTAGCCAGCTTCCTCACCGCGGTCCGCGAGGACCCGCTGTTCGCCCTGTGGTGGCTGGCGGCCCTGCGTGGTCTGCGTCGCGGGGAACTGTGCGCCCTGCGCTGGAGCGACCTCGACCTCGAAGAAGGCACCGCGACCATCAGCCGCCAACTCCTCGAACTCCTCGGCCAGGTCGAATACGGGCCACCCAAAACCGCCGACAGCGAACGCACCATCGCCCTGGACACCGCCACCATCGCCGTCCTACGCCACCACCAGCGCGAACAACGCCGCCAGCGTCAGGAAGCCGGGACGGTCTGGCCGCCCGGAGGCCTGGTGTTCACCAACCCGAGGGGCCAGCATGTCGAACCCGATTGGCTATCCCGACGATTCCGGCACCTCATCGCCCACACGGACATGCCGCCGATCCGCTTCCACGACCTGCGCCACGGCGCAGCGACCCTCGCACTCGCCGCCGGCGTCGACCTGAAAACCATCCAGACCACACTCGGCCACGCCAGCATCGCCTTCACCGCCGACACCTACACAACAGTCCTACCCGCCACCGCCCACACGGCAGCCGAGAAGACCTCACGCCTTGTCCTGGTCGCACTCGGTCACCGGTCTGACCACGGAGAGAATGCAAGCAGTGGACACACCAGGCCCGTCAGGTTTGACCTGGTGTCAAGTGGACGACAGTCGCATTCCACCTCGGCGGCTTGACCTGTATATGTCTTCTTACCGGGAATCTGTTCTGTCGCATCCTCACACCCCCGTGGGTGAGGAGAAGTCTGTCGACAGAGAGGTCCGGTTTATGAAGTCTCGTACGGCTTGGCTCCTGCACGTGGTGCAGGGCTCCGTGGTTCTGGCAGGGTTCGTCACCCTCGTTGCGTTGATCAAGGGTGTGGACTCCCTTGAGGTGGCCAAGCTCGGTGGTGCCACGTTCGCCGGGTGTGTCGTGCTGGGCATGAGCATGGTCTTGTTCGCCACAGCCCCCGAGAAGGACTGAGTCGTAGAGGCCCCCGCCGACACCGGCGGGGGCCTAACGCCATGTCCCCTCGAATCGACCCGCCGAGCACACTATGGAAGACCATGGACGAGAACTCCGCTCTGCCACCGAGGATCAGCTCAGCCAAGATCTCTTACAACGGTGCCGGACAGCCGGTCGACTACTTCATGGCGATCGTGTGCACAGACCGTTCCCAGCACAAGAAGATCCGGCTGACCACGGCGCGACGGATGCTCACCGGCGAGCGGGGGATGAGCCGTGCCTTGGAACGTTTCGCGCCTCCGATGAGAGACGCCCAGCCCCACAGCATGGTCGGGCGCGATTCGTACACGTTCGTTTGCCCTTTGTGCACACGAACGCCTCAGATCACGAGGGAACGCTGGTGGGAGATTGTCGAGGAGTTCGCGCGTGCTGGCCTTGGCGAGCTTGACATCTCGTTGCTACCGTAGTGACCAGCATCCTTGATGGTGCTCCCTGTGCGAGGACGGGGTGACTTTCTAGCCGGCAACGGCGCTCGCCTTTAGCCCGCTCATCCGGTGGGACGGTTTGACGTGCCCACCGGAGAATTCATGAGCAAGAAGTCCGCGGCAGACGACGCTCTGCCAGAGCCCCGCCCCTCGCGTGCCGCTAGCCGGCGTGTTGAGGATCCGATGGTGGCGGTAGCGTCCGCTGGTTGGGGCCCCACCGTGCGATACGGCGCGTTGCTGCTGGCCAGGAGCCTTAGGTTGCCGTCCGCGTGCTGGGTCGCAATCGAGATCGCTAAGCAATTGGTGCATCTGTTGCGATAGCGAATGTAGAGCCTCCGCTCACCAGATCCTCGGGGGCCTTCCCGCTCAGCTTTCGAAGCACTCGCAGCGCCGGCGCTGCGCCTGGCGGCATGACTCCAGAAGTACACGAAACCGGTCTGTACCAATCGCGCTAATCCTTCGGGGGTCAGGTGATCTTGATGAGGCGTCCGTCGTAGGTCCATCGACAGAAACAAGGTGGTCAGTTGGCAAGGAGGAGCGCCGCTGTGGCGGTGAAGCCCATGCCGATGCTGACCGACAAGGCATACTCCCCTGCGCTGAGCAGGTGCCCGTTGCGGACGTGGGCGAGGTCGGCGATCAGGTCGCCGGCGCCCAAATGGCCAGTGTCGACGGCGAGTGGCAGGGGGTTCGGTAGCCCGGGGGGCAGGCCGGGTAGGAAGATGCGGCGGAGCAGCGTTCTGCCCAGTCGGGAGAACGTCACGAAGCGGATGCGGGGATCGTCGGGAGCGATCGCTTCCGCGGCGAGCACGCGGTCGACAGCGTTCCGGACGCATTCCTGCATGATGGGCACGGCTGCGGGATTGAGACTGCGACTCTCGGGACGTGGCCGAAGTGGGTGCATGGGGGCGAAGTCGGCGAAGAACTGCAATTCGACGCCGGGGCGTCCTGCGGAGGCGATCGCGGCCAGGGCGAGCGGGCGGGGCGTGGTGTCGATCAGTACCGCCGTGGCACCGTCGCCCGGCAGCGATCCGCGGAGTCCGTGTTTGAGCCATCGGGCCTGCGGGTCATCGTCGAAGATGTCGCTGGTGACCACGAGTGCCCTGCGTGCCCGCCCGGCCTTCAGCATGGCGTCGGCGATCTCCAGGGCTGCCGCGCCTCCGTTGGACATCTGCTGGACGCCCAGGGCGACGGCGTTGTGGGCGCCCAGCAGGCGGGCGAGACGGGCGTGCGGCATGGGGTTTTCGGCACCCTGCTCGTGGATCCACGAGTACAGGACCAAGTCGAGGTCCGTGGCGAGGCAGCCTGCCTGACGCAGGGCGTCTGCGGCAGCGGGTACGGCGAGGGTCTCGACCGGGCAGCCGCTGCCCACAGCGACCTGCCCGTATCCTTCGAACTCGCATGTCGCGGCGTCGCGGGGGGCGAGTTGGGCGCTGCGGGCGGTCTGTCGTCGTGGCGGCAGATGTACCGCACAGCCGGCGATTCCGGTGGCCGTTGTCATGGTGTGGTGCGACGGCTGTCGTCGACGATGGCGATCAGTTCATCGACAGTGGAGGCCTGGAAGAGGGCTGGGCTGTCCAGAAGGATGCCGTAGTGGTCCTCGATGCGCGTGATCAATCGCAGAACCTGGATGGAGTCGATGGAGTCCAGAGCGGTATCGGCCTCGGGCGGTCCGTCGGTCAGGTGAAGATCGGCGACGAACTGCAATACCAGAGCCGCCGTGTCCGAGTTTTGCGTTTGATGAGTCATGGTCGCCTCCGTAGGTTGATAGGTGGCCCGGATGGCCGGATCCGGTTATGGGGCGCCGGTGCCGACGGGCACGGCCGCCAGGCCGGCCAGCAGGCTTCCGGCAGTCCATGGCAGCTGGTCCTCGGGGGTCGTCAGCCGCATACGGGGGGCGAGGGGGGCCAGCGCCTGGAGCACGGCGTGGATCTGCATGCGTGCCAGTTCTGCACCGAGGCAGAAGTGGGCTCCGTGCCCGAAGGCCAGGTGGGGAGGACCGTCGCGCCCGGGACGGAACTGGTCGGGCGCCTCGTAGGCAGCGGGGTCGTGGTTGGCGCTGTCCAGCGCCGTGAGCACGATGTCGCCGACCTGCAGCTCGGTTCCCGCCAGGTTCATAGGGCATTTGGCGAACCGCCAGGTGGCCAGGGGTGTGGAAGAGGCCAGGCGTAATGCTTCTTCGGTGAGCGGCGCGGCCAACGCTGGATTGGCCGCCAGGGCCGAGGCGAGATCGGGGCGGGCCAGCAGTGTGACGGTCGCTCGTGCCATCACCGCGACGGTGTTGGGCAGGTTGGTGGCGATCAGGACCATGATGTTGCCGACCGCCTCGCGCATGCTGAGGGTCTTGTCCCGGGTGGCTGCGACCATGAGGTCCAGCAGGCCGCCCTGCGTGGCTGGGGAGGTGGTGTGGGTGCGTAGTAGCCGGGTGGCCAGGTCTCTGGTGTCGCGCACCACCTGTAGGAAGTAGGGGTTGCCGGGGGGTAGCGGCCCCGCCAGGACCCGGCCGCCGTCGAGTACCACCTGGCGGTCCCCGCTCGGCACGTCCAGGATGTGGCACAGCGCTTCGGTGGACACCGGCTCGAACAACTCGGTGACCAGGTCGCCGCCGCCGCGTGCCAGTACAGCTTCCAACAGCCGGCACACGTTGGCTTCCAGGGCTGGTCTCCAACCCGCGAGGGCCTTTGCGGAGAATGCCGGTTGCAGGACGCGGCGGACCCGCAGATGGTCGGCCCCGTCCAGCCCGAACAGTTGGCGCACACCCTGCCAGTTGCCTGTTTCGGGGTACGGCCGTCCCTGGAACGGGTGCACGCCTGGCGGGAGACCGAAGGGGTCTTTGATCAGCCGTTTGTCGGTGAGGGCCGCGCGCACGTGCTCGTAGTCCGTGACGATCCAGGCGGGCAGGTCGTCGAAGAGGGTGGCGCGGTCGATGGGACCGGGCAAAGCGTGGAGGGCAGCGCGCAGCTTCCTCGAGTCGTCATGCGGCAGGTTCGGCGGGGCGGGCGACGCTGCGGGCGTGGTGGTTACGTGTGGCATGTCGGGGTTGGTCTCGCTCATCTCGAGGCTTCCCGGGCGTGAGGGTGTGTGGGCAGGCTCGCCGTGAGCCGCTCGGCCGCGGCGACGCGTTGCCACTTGCCGCTGGTCGAGCGGGTCAGGAACCCGGGAGCGACCAGATGGACGCGGGTACGGGTCAGGCCGATCTCCGCGGCGATCTGGGTGCGGATCTCCTCGATGAGGCCCGGGCGCCGGGCGTCCTCGCACGTGGTCTCGGCGATGACGGCGATGCATTCGGTGTCGGTGTCGGCGACGGCGACGGCGTGTCTTCTGTGCACGTCGCGCACCTGGCGGGCTACGAGTTCGGCGTCATAGGGGAAGTAGTTGCGACCGTTGACGATGATCATCTCTTTGGCCCGGCCACCGATGTAGAGTTCGCCGCCATACCAGAAGCCGAGGTCGCCGGTGCGCAGCCACGGGCCGTCGAACAGGTGGCCCGTGCCCTGCCGGTCGCCGAGGTAGCCGGGTGTCACGGCCGCTCCGCGAACTTGGATCTCACCGAGACGGCCTTCACCGCAGGCCGCGTTCTCCGCGACGATCCGCAGACTCACGTCGTCCATCGCGGTTCCGGCGCTGACCAGCCCGGTCGCCGACGGGCTTGAGCTGTCCGCCTCGCATACTGTGCCGTCCCTGGCAAGAAGGTTGCGGTCAATCCACAGTTTCGTGGCCGGTGCGTGAGGAGGGCCGCCAGCGACGACGAGGGTCTCAGCCATGCCGTACACGGGGTGCATCACCGACGGGTCGACACCGTGGGGGGCGAAGGTGCTGGCGAAGTCGTCGACGGTGCTCGTGGCGACCTGCTCGCCGCCGTTGAAGGCCAGCCGCCAGGACGACAGATCCAGGTCATCTGGCACCCGGCCGCTGCGGGCCGCGTCGATGAGCAGCTCGTAGCTGAAGTTGGGGCCCGTGGTGAGGGTTCCGCCGGCTTCCGCGATCAGTTTCAGGAGTGTTTCGGGCCGCCGCACGAAGGTGTGAGACGGGATGGTGTAGGTGTCGCCGCCGTTGAGGACGTTGACGAGCATGCCGATCAGGCCCATGTCGTGGTACGGCGGCGCCCACTGGACCAGCACGTCGCTGCGGGTGATGGCGGAGGAGGTCACCAGGGAACGCAGTCCGTGCAGCAGGTTCCGGTGGGTGAGCACCACTCCGCGGGGCGTCATCGTGCTGCCGGAGGTGAACTGCACGACCGCTGGCTGGTCAACGTCCACGGTGGGTAGAGAAGTGCCCGGGGTATCCAGGTTCGCGGGGAGTACGGCCAACGTCGGGCACAAAGCGACCAGTTCTGAGGCTATCTGGCCGTAGACGCCGTCGCCGGCTACCAGTGTTCGTAATCCGGTGACATCGATCAGCCGGCGCAGTCTTCGGGCCTGCCTACCCACATCTCCGGCAGAGACTGGTAGAACGGCGGCGGTGGCACCGGCACGCGCCACGGCGAACAGGGTGACTATCAGGTCGACGCCGGGAGGCATCAGTAGCCCGATCACCTGGTCGGATTGGACGCCTTGGCGCAACAGACCATGCGCGCGTCGGGCCGAAGCGGCGTCGAGTTCGGCGAGAGCGATCTTCTCGTTGCTGTGGGGGAACACGGTCATCGCCTGGGGGGCGTGGCGGCTGGCCATGGCCAGAGCCTGGCCCAGCGAGTTCGCCACCCAGGCGTCAGCGTCGTCGGTCATCTGGCTCACCGGATCCGAGTCACGAGGAGGTGGGCAAGCGAGTCCAGGCTCGCCGCTGTGATCAACTCAAATACCGGCAGATCGCAGCCAAAGGTGCGCTTGACGGTGATGGCCAGTTCGGTCGCCATGAGGGAGTCGAGCCCCATCGCGTCGAGCCGCTTGGTCTCGCTGACGCGCTCAGGGGTGGTCTGCATGATGTCGGCGACCAACTGGCGGAGTGTGGTTCGGATGAGGTCGAGGGCTTCCTCGGGCTCAGCGTCACGCAATCGGGCCTCCAGCGGCTGGCCGTCGTGCTCGGTCACTGTCACCAGGCCGGTGAATCGTGGCGCTTTCAGGGAGTAGAGCACGCGTGCGGTGGCCGACCAATCCGTGGCCGACACCGTGACGACACGCGGACCCCGCTGGTGCGCGGCCTGCACGATCAAGGCATCCAGAATGTTCAGCATCTCGCCGGATCCGGTGCCGTGCAGACCGTACCCGGCCAGCGTCGACCCGAGGCCGCTACGGGCCACGTAGCCGATGTCGGCGATGGCGCCCCACTGCACCGCCAGCGTGGCCCTGCCGGGTTTTGCGCGCTGGGCCAGTGCGTCCAAGGCCAGGTTGGCCGCGGCGTAGGCGCTCTGATGGAGGTTGCCGATCTGGCCGCTGACCGAGGTGTAGTAGACGACGAAGTCAGCATCGCCCGTCAAGGAGTCGATGATCAGCCCTCCGCCCATCTTCGGGACCAGCACGGCGCGTCTGCGCTGGTCATCGAGTTCGACCAGCGGTGCGTCGTCCAGAACCATCGCCGCGTGCACCACCCCGCCGACACGTCTGCCGGCGGCACGGACCTCATCGATGACACGGCGCATCGCCGCGGCGTCGGCGACGTCGGCGGCATACACCGCCGCTGTGGTTCCAGCTCGTCGCAACTGTTCGATCAGCACGGGCGCCTCAGGGGACTGCGAGCCCCGCCGCCCGATCAGGGCGAGGTGCCGTGCTCCACGGGCCGCGAGGTGGCGGGCGGTCGCAGCACCGAACCCGCTCAGGCCTCCGGTCACCACGTAGCAGGCATGGGAATCAAGCTCCAGGGGCGCTGTGACGGGCTGCACGAGCACGGGAGCGGTCATGTCGATGACGACCTTGCCGATATGCCGCGAGTGGTGCATGCAGGCGAACGCCTCGCGTATGCGGTCAGCCGGATATGTCTGATGCGGCAGCGGCCGGATCCGCTGCTGGCGCACGGCGTCGCCCAGCGCGCGGAAGTGCTCGTCTGCCAGGGCGGAGTTCTCGGTCATCATCGGAGCGACATCGACACCGAAGAAGGTCAGGTTGTGCAGGAACGGGCCGAGTGGAAGCGACGTGTCGGCGAGGAAGTCGCGCTTGCCCAGTTCTACGAAGCGGCCGTGGGGCCTGAGCAGTTCGACGCCGCGGAGGAGCGCGTCGCCTGCCAGAGAGTTCAAGACCACGTCGACGCCCGCTCCACCGGTGACACGCCGCACGTCCTCGGCGAATCGCAGGTTGCGCGAGTCCAGCACGTGCTCGACGCCCAACTGCCGCAGGAGGTCACGCTTCGCCGGGGTCCCCGCGGTAGCGATCACGGTCGCGCCGATGCCTTGGGCGTAGCGCACCGCGGCCAGACCCACACCCCCGGCGGCGCTGTGGATCAGAACGCTCTCCCCCGCAGACAGCCTCGCGAGGTGCCCGAGGCCGTGCTGAACGGTGAGGTAGACCGCGGGGATGGTGGCGGCCTCGGTGAAGGTCATCGCGTCAGGGATGCGAAACGCCCGGTCGGCGCGAGCCTTCACGTGCGAGGCGAAGGTGCCGGCTCCGACGCCCGCTACGCGGTCGCCGGCCTGGAAAGGGACACCCGAACCGGCCGCCAGAACCGTGCCGGCGTATTCGATGCCGATGCTCTCCGGTGCCAACGGCACCGCGCCGGTGGCCATCAGGACATCGCGGTAGTTCAGAGCGGCGGCCGAGATGGCGACCACGATTTCGCCCGCTGCGGGCGTGGGCGTCGGCATCGGTTTGGGGACCCATGAGAGGCGGTATTGCAGGCCCACATTGCTCAGGGCCACCGCGTAGGGCCCGTCCGGCACGACCGGGGCAGGCTTGTGGGTTCTGAGCCGCGGCACGAATCGAGCCGCGTCGACCAGCAGCACCTCGTCTTCCGCGGACTGGGCCAGCAGCTCGTCGACGAGCGTGTCGACGGATGCCCCCACGGTCCGGTGGACGCAGATCCGTCGGACAGCGCTGCCCGGCATTTCGTTGCTGAGCGAACGTGCCGCGCCCCATACCGCGGCCGGCACCGGGGCAGCCGGAGGCAGGCATGCCGCTTCCTGGCTGGTCTCGGTGATGACCCACAGTTGAGGACGTACCCCGCGGGAGCTGGCCGCGCAGGCGGTCGCCACCGCGTGGAGGGCGGTGAGATGGGCCAGTGCCTCCTCGACGGAGTCGTCACCGACACCGTCGGCACCGTCTCCGACCACGAGTACGACACCGACGGGCCCCGGTTCGTCGCCCACCGCGTCGGACCACAGCTCGGTGTCACCTGCGTCCGGCAGTATCCGGACGGCCGTGCCCGTGCGCTGTTCCAGAGCCGCGGACAATGTCCTCGCGGTGGCGTCGGCGCCGCCAGTCGCCGCCACAGCCCAGTGGGCGAACGGCTCTGGGGGCATCACCGGCGAAGCGGGCAGCCGTGCGGGGGGCGTTGCCCGCTCGGACAGGAACACGGTGAAGTCCTCGACGCTGGCATCGGCGGGGTCACCGACTCCGACCGTGCCGGCCAGTCCCGCCTGGTGCAGCAACGATTCCCACTGGGTCCGGCTCGCGAGAGGTCCGGCGGTGCGCAACTGCGTGTCGTGAAAGGCCCAGTAGGAGTCGAGCATGCCGAAGATCGGCATGAGCAGCTGTTCGCTGTGCGATTCGGCGGCCAGCAGCTGCCCGCCGTCGGACAGCAGTGCCACCACGTTGCCGAGGGCGGATGCCAGGTCAGGCGCGACATGTAGCGCGTTGGCAGCCACGATGAGGTCGTAGCCGCCTGGCGTGAACCCTTGCACGGTGGGGTCGACGGTGATGTCGAATACGCGGTAGTCGACGAAGTCGAATTCCGTGAAGCGGCGTTGCGCAGCCGGGAAGAAGGCGCTCGATATGTCGGTGTAGGTGTAGGCGGTGGTCGCCGGATTGAACTCGGGCAGCAGCCAGGAGGTGAATCCGCCCGTGCCGGCCCCGACCTCGAGGACGCGCAGAAGCCGGCCGGCCGGAAGCGCACGCAGCATGGTACGCAGCAGGGCGCGTGCTACCGGGTACTGTGCGGGCAGCGAAGGGCCATGGTCGTAGATTCTGGCTGCGAGGGGGTCTGCCTCGGAGAAGAGGAACTCCACCGGGTCGCGCCGACCGCGCGCGATATCGGCCAGGTGCTGTCCGCAGACGGCGACCGTCTGGAGTGCCACGGCGTCTCCGGGGCACTTTTCCAGGGCGGCGCGCAGCAGGGCGTCAGGGGCCGGGGCCCGCAGTACCTGCCAGGCATCACCGGTGTCGAGGCTGCCGAGCACTCCGCGGTCCACGGCCAGGTCGATGAGCGCGTGTAGCCACGGCAACCGCTCCGCACGGACTCCTGCGGCCGTCAGGTCGGCGTCGGTGATCGTGTCCTGGTCCGGCGCCATGTCCTGGAGAGCCGCGGCGAGGAAGTGGGCGGCGACCTCTGCGGCGGTATCGCGATATCTGGTGTACTGCGCGTCTTTGCGTGCCTGGGCCAGCATCTTGATCTCGTCGGTGCCCGCGAGCGTGGCGGCCGGGTTCGGCCACGGCGTTCTCGACGGCACGGCTGTGAACGGCTCAGTGGCGTGTAGCACGGTGGTGAGCTGGGTGATCTCGTCAGTCGCGGCGTCAACGCGACGAAGCCGGCAGCCCTCTAGCTGTAGGGCGACGTGGCCTTCGGTGTCGGCGATTGTCACGTCCCAGGTGATCTGGTGCTCGTCACGCGACCGTGTCCGGACATGGATCACGCCGCTCTCGGGGAGCGGCTGCCAGGACCGCACGCGCTCGAAACCGACGGGCAGGTACAGAACTGGTACGTCGGATTCGATCAGGGTCAGCCCCGCCTGCAGCGCGCCGTCGAGGAGGGTGGGGTGCGCCGGATGCGCGTCCGTGCCCGCCATGGTCGCCGTGTACCCCGCCAGTACCTGGCCGTCGCCGCTGAGGAGTTGCGTCAGCGGACGAAAGGCCGGGCCGTAGTCAAGGCCAGCTTCCTCGCACATCGCGTAGTGACGGTCCAGGTCTACTGTCTCGGGCAGACGGCGTCGCAGTTCGGCAATGTCCAGCGGTGAGGGCTGCTCGGCCGCCAGCCGGCGCACTCTGGCTGTGACGTGCTCCTGCCAGGGATCGGCGGTCGCGGTCCGTGAGCAGACCGTTGCCCGTCCGCTGCTTCCGACCGTCGTCTGGACGCGGATGTCCGCATCGGCGACGTCGAACGGGAGGACCATTGCCCGGTCGATGCTGGCCTCCGCGACCTCTATCGGTGCGTCGAACATCTCGCGGCCCGCGGACAGCAGAAGGTCGACAAAGCCCGCGGCGGGGAAGACCGCCGCCGCGCCGACCCGGTGATCGGCCAGCCAGCCCAGGCGTGCCGGATCCAGCACCCTATGCCAGGAGGGATCCACCGTCGGCAGCCGCGAGCCCAGCAGGTCAAACGAGCTGTTCACCACGTCCTCAGTGGTGTCGCGCCACCAGTCCGAATCGCCCGTCCAATGATGCTCACGCTGCCACGGGTACTGCGGCAGCGTCACAGTCCTTCCGCGCTCAGGGAAGTGTCGGTGAGTCTCGACCTTCCCCCCGGCGGCAAGCACGCCGGCCACGGTGGTGTCGAGGCACAGGGGGCCTGGCATGTCGCGCCGCAGGGTGGGCAGAGTCGTGATGCGGTCGCCATCGGCGCCGATGATCCGACGCAAGTAGGTGCCGAGGACCGGTTTCGGTCCGATCTCCACCAGTACGTCACACTGGTGATCTTCAGTGAGTACCTGTACCGCATCGGAGAACAGGACAGTCTCGCGGATGTTGCGCCACCAGTGACCGGTGTCCAGCTCACCTGGCATCACAGTGGTGCCGGTGACCGTCGAGACGATGGGCACCTCCCCCGCGGTGGACACGACGTCTGGCAGGTTCTCCCACAGCATGCGGCGGGCAGGTTCCATGGCCGGGCTGTGGAAGGCATAGTCCAGATCCAGCGGGCGGAAGAAGGTGCCGTTCGCGGCGCACGAATCACCCAGCGCCGTCAGGAGTTCCGTGTCGCCGGACACAGTCACATCGCGGTCGCTGTTGATGCCGGCCACGACCAGCCGGCCATCGGCGTAGGCGAGCGCATCCCGGGCCTCCCGCAGGCTCAATCCGACCGCCGCCATGCGCCCGAGCCCCGCGGTCACCGCCTGGGCTCGGCTGCGCTCGACGATGACGCGGCACGCGGTCTGGAGGTCGAGCGCCCCGGCACCGTAGGCGGCGGCGACCTCACCGACGCTGTGCCCGCACACGGCCACGGGCCGTATGCCGCGGGCAGCCAGGGACCGCACGAGCCCGACTTGGACGACGAAGAGCAGTGGCTGAGCGACTTCTGTCCGCGCCAAAGCGTCATTGTCGAGTTCACGCAGCCGCTGCGCGGCCGACCAGCCCAGCATCGGGGCCAACACGTCGTCCAGTTCGGCTACGGCCGCGGTGAAGCCGGGATCCGTTTCGATGAGGTCGCGGGCCATGCCTGCCCACTGAGACCCGTTGCCGGAGAAGACGAAACCGATCCGTCCCCTGGGCGCGACCGTCCCCGACGCTGACCCGGGAGCGGTCTGCGGCGACTGCCCCGACGCCGCGCGCAGACGGGCTGCGGCCTGGGCGCCGTCCTCGGCGAACACCACCACACGATGCCGGTGCCGCCCACGACGACACACCGACGTATAGGCGACGTCATAGAAGGAGTCCGGCGTGCTTTCCAGGTGCTCCGCCAGTCTCCCAGCGGCCTCGCGCACAGCGGGTTCGCTCTGTGCGCTGACGAGTACGGGAAACGGCCCCGTCCCTCTTCCGGCGGGGGTGGGGGGCGACAGGGGTGCGGCTGCCGCAGGGGGCGGGCCCAGCACGACGTGGGCATTGGCGCCGCCGAAGCCGAAGGCGTTCACGCCTACCACAGCGTCGTCGCCCATCGCGAGGGAACGTTGCGTGGTCACAGGTACTAGGCCGAGTCCGGCAAAGTTGATCAGCGGGTTGAGTGGGAGACTGTGCTGCGTGGCGGGAGCGACGCCGTTTCGCAGGACCAGCACGGCCTTGACCAGGCCCGCCATACCCGCCGCCGCCTCAAGGTGCCCAAGGGTGGACTTCACCGAGCCGATCGGCAGGTCGCCGCGACGCCGCTGCCCCAACGCCTGCCCCAAGGCGACGCACTCGACCGGGTCGCCGGCCTGCGTCCCTGTGCCGTGAGCCTCCACGTAGACCAGGCGGTTCACATCGATGTCTGCCGATCGATATACGTGTTCTAGCAGTTCTGCCTGCGCGTCCGCGCTGGGCAACGACAGCCCCGCGGTGCGGCCGTCGGCGTTGATGCCGCTGGCCTCGATCACCGCGTGGATGCGGTCACCGTCCGCCAGCGCGTCCGACAGCCGTTTGAGCAACACCACCGCCGCCCCCTCGGAACGGACATAGCCATCAGCCTTCTCTGAGAAGGGGTGGCATCGCCCGGTCGGCGACAGCATGGACGCCTTGGAGAATCCGACGAAGTCTGCCGGATCGAGCAACGCGTTCACGCCTCCGGCCAGTGCGTAGGCGCTGCGGTTGCTGCGCAGCGCTTCACACGCGTGGTGCAGCGCCACCAGCGACGACGAACACGCACTGTCCATGGCCGCCGAGGGCCCCCGCAGGTCGTAGACATACGAGAGTCGGTTGGCCGTGTTGCACGAGGCGGCCCCGCTCATGTTGTAGGCGTTCCACGTCTGCAGCCGCCGCCGTTGCAGAGCGTCATAGCTACGTGAGGACACACCCATCATCACGGCCGTGTCCGAGCCCGCCAAAGTCTTCGGGTCGATCTGCGCGTCGTCGAACGCCTCGGCGACGCATTCCAGCAGCAACCGCTGCTGCGGGTCCACACGGGAGGCTTCGACCGGTGAGATGCCGAAGTAGTCCGCGTCGAACTCCGCCAGGCCGTCGCGGAAGCCGCCGCGCCTGACGTAGGTCTTGCCTTTGCGCCTGCGGTCTGCGTCGAAGAACAAGGAGGCGTCGAATCGGTCCGCCGGAATCTCGCTGATCGCGTCCCCGCCATCGACCAGGTGCCGCCAGTACTCGTCCAGCGAATCGATCCGGCGAGGGAATCGGCAACCGATGCCAATGATCGCTATCGCGCCTGTGTAGTCACGCACGCATACTCCCGGGCACTCAATGAGACGAATCCAAGGCGAAGACCAGCAGATTGTCGAGCGGCTCCACCGCGCAACCCGGCGTTGCCCTCCACTGGGCCAGGCGCCGGCAGCGGCCCCGAGTCAGACATGACCGGCTGGGATGAGAAGGGCACAGGACCGATGGCCCCACGGAAGCGCCCCCAGACAACTCGGTTAGGCAGTGGCAGCGTCCAGGGAGGTCGTGACCGGCGACGCGTCGAGTCGACAGGGGCGGGCCCAAGACCTCCGACCGGCGCGACACTGACCTGGTCCTCCGCGCGCTTGAAACCCAGTTCACCGCCACGTCGCACGTCATCGGCGGACAGAGACTGGGTAACCACGCAGGAACCGGGTCCAGCCGAGACCCGGACCCGCGCGGCTATATCCAGGGGTCCTCTCCGGGTTCAGCGCCGGCACGGGACCTCAGCCAGACGCCTCAGACAGAGACTCGGCCGAAGAGGTGATTGCCGGCCTTGGCCGGGTCGCTGCTGTAGTAGAAGTCCTTGAGGGCAGCGTGGTACTCGTCGCGGGACACAACGCCGGAGCCGTTGGAGTCGATCTGCCTGAACGTGGCGATGCTCTCCTCAGCGGGAACGCTGGCCGCGCCACCGAAGATCCGGACGAACTCATCCTGGCTCAGGTCCCCGCTGCCGTCCTGGTCGCACAGATCGAAGTAGGCGTCGGCGGTCGGCCGTACCAGGGCGTCGTACTGCGCCACCCCGGCCGCTGAGAGCTGCGCGATGGCGGAGGCGAACTGGTCGATGGTGACCACTCCGGCTCCGCTGGTGTCCAACTGCTGCAAGTTGCTGGTCCAGAAGGCGTGGGTCGCGTCGCGGAGCCGTCGCGCGTCAGCGGACTGCGCGGCATAGCCGTTGGCCTCGGCATGCCGCTCGGCGATGGTGTCGAAGTCTTCCCGAGTGATCCGGCCGTCACCGGTGGTGTCCAGAGAGTCGAAGTACCGCTTGATCTTGGCGTTCTGAAACCCGCTCATGATTTCCTCTCCAATCACGTCAACATCCCTTACCACCTGAATTTTGACATATCACACGAAGATTCCAAAGATTCCTGATCATCCCATTTGTTGGATCTTGATGGGCCGTGCGGGCAGTTCGCTGGCGATGGAGCAGCTCAAGGCGCGGGGCCCCGATCGCGAGTTTTCGCAGGTACGCCAGCGCGCGGGTAGCACTACCGGCGCGGAGGGCTGGCGTTCTCGTCGTAGGTGACATCAGCGGACCCAGAGGAGCTGGTTCTCGATCTTCCAGTGGCCTCGGAAGAGGTCGGCAAGCCGTTGGGGTCACCGGGTGCAGGTGCGATCGCCAGGGTCGTGAGCGTGTCGGTCACGCCCACGACCCGTGCCATCGGGTCACTGAGGTGGCATGGGTGCGAGTCCAGCCTGATACAGCAGGCCGTTGACGGTGCCCTGTTCGATACCCAGGGCCTGGGAGATGACGTACTTGGACTCTCCTGCCCGGTAGCGGGCCGCCATCTCCGGCAGCAGGTGGTCGAACAGCCTGGGCCGTTCGCCCGAGCCCCGGGGTGTGACGCCGGCGCGGGTGACGATCATCAGCACCGTCTCGCGGCCCGCCGCTCCGGGGCAGGTCTCGTTCACGTGCTCAACGTCAAGCAGACCGCCACCTGCTCTGCCAGCGCCGCCGGAACAGGCCGGACCGTCGCCCCTCACGTCCGGCGCGGGCACTGGCGTCGCCAGCACCACGGCCCCGGCAATAGCCAGGTCAAACGCGTCCGCATCGCACCGGCGCTCGTCAACGCCCACCGCACACTCATCCCGCCCAGGATCTACCGCCTGCCTGCACACACCGGCTAAGGTCATGCCTGGCTGGCCGCTACAAGGCGCATCCGTCGCCGCGCGCTGGCCAGAACGTACGCGGCGGTGGCTGCGGCGGCCTCGATGAACGACTCAGTCAGCACCGTGATGTAGGTGTCGGCAGTCGTGACGATGCTGGAGTGCCCGAGATCGGCCTGGATCACCTTGAGCGGCACTCCGGCAGCCGCCGCGAGGCTGGCGGCTCCATGGCGCAGATCGTGCAGCCGCACCGGCGGCAGACCCGCACGGCGGATCAGAACCTGCAGATGCCGGGTCAACCAGTCCGGCCCCACCGGCCGCCCACCGTCTCGAAGGAACATCGTGGTTTCCTCGTCAGGACGGACACCCGTACGTTCGAATTGGTCCAGCCAGACCCGCCACAAACCCGCCACGGTCACCTCGTCCAAGGCGATGGTTCGCACCCCCGCGGCCGACTTCGGCGGACCTACATGGCGTCCTCCGTCGATGATCAGGATCTGCCGACTGATCGACAACCTGCCCGTCTCGAAGTCCAGATCCCCCCACCGAAGACCAGACACCTCGCCACGACGAAGCCCCCGCAATACGATCAACCGCCACATCGCGTGCAGCGGATCGTCCGCGACCGACTCCAGGAACGCCACCACGTGCGGCGTGTCCCACACAGCCACCGACGGCCGCACACCCGTCTGGCGCCACAGTCGCTCACGCTCGGCCGTCCACAACACCGCCGACGGCCGACCGGGGCTGTGAACCTTGCTCCGCCAGGCTGGATTCCTGCCGACCAGTCCCTGCCGCCACGCCTCGTTCAAACTCGACCGCAACACAGACCTGATCCGGTGCACCGTGCTCGCAGCGATCCGACCACCGGTGGGAGTCACCCGACGCGAGATCCGGTCCAGCGCCCGCTGCACGTCACGCGTGCGCAGCTTCGACAACCTCAAGCTGCCCAACTGCGGGATCAACGACCGGCGCACGATCCTCCGGTACGAGGCCGACGTGGTAGGCCGCAAGCCGTCATCGACGATCTCCAACCACCGTTCCAACCAGGCCCGCACCGTCCAGCTCCGCACCGCCGGCTCCGGGTCTCGCACGCCGGTCAACGGTGCAGCCGCCTGGCGGGCATCGGCCGCCGTCGGAAATCCACCACGACGCACCCGGGCCCTCCCGTCAGGAGCCAGCACCCATACGGAAAAGTACCAACTACCGTGCGCCGCGTCAGCCAACCCCAGGCAGCGAGCCCCCAACTGCCTACCCGACGAAGGACTCGTACAGGCGCACCGCCGGTAAACCCGGACTGAGCTCCCCGGTATCGGCTCAAACTGGCCTAATTCTGAAAACCTATTCGAAATCATTGCCGCAACTCCTAAACGAGAGGAGCCCGACCACGACTGACTCAGAACCACGGAGCTAATCCACACGCAACAGCAGGCCAAGGTCAAACCGAAACACGAGGAACTCGCTCCGACGCCTGAGCCGCACCCAGACTCAGGCGAGACTCAGACACGACCAGGAGAGATAGTCATACGACTATCTCTCCTGGTCAGCCGTGGTGGGCCGCCAGGGGGTCGAACCCTGAACCCACGGATTAAAAGTCCGTTGCTCTGCCATTGAGCTAGCGGCCCTCAGCGTCCCAGGCTACCTGATCCCGCCACCGGATTCGACCTTGGCGGAACTCCGCCGAGCCGCCCGACCTCCGGCGCCCCCAGGCGCCCCCTGGGCGAGTCAGATGAGTCCGTCCGCAGCTCCCACCCCGCCGCGCGACCCCCGCGAACGGGCCCGGAAACGAGGCCGCGCCCCGAGGGATTCCCCCGGGGCGCGGTTCGTTCGTTCGGTCAGGCCGCGGTGTGCGCGGACTGGTAGCTCTGACCGGCTGACGGACCGGCGGTCGGCGCGCCGGCGGCCGGCGGGGCCATCCGGAGCGAGCCGCCCGAGACCGGGTGGAAGTAGAACCGTCCGACGACGTCGACGACGAGGTGCACGTTGCCGCCGTGGTTGTACACGTTGAACGCGTTGGACGGGCCGATCTGGGTGATCGCCGCGTTGGGCGTCACCTTGCCCGGCTGCGGGTTGAGGTTGCTGACGCCCGGCTTGGACTGACCGTCGATGCCGTTGCCCCACAGGGTCACGACGGTCGGGATCGACGGGTACACGGCGGTGACGTTCAGCGCGAGGCTGGACGTCGCGCCACCGGCGGTGTTGAGGACCGCGCCCGGGGCGGTGACCTTCGTCGTGGTCGCCTGGCCGAGCGCGCCGGGCGCGCCGAGGCCGTCGCGGGTGTCCACGATCCGGGTCGGGGTGATGGGGTCGAACCGCAGGCCGTCACCCGAGTAGTAGCCGTCGTCGAAGAAGCCGACGATGTCGACGATCACGTGCGTGGTCGTCTGCGCGTACACGCCGATCGAGGGCCAGCCCTCAGCGCCGCCGCTGCAGTTCGAGCAGGCCGCCGTCGGGACGATGGCCATGTTCGGCACGGTCTCGCCCTGCCGGTAGTTCAGCGTCGACGTTTCCTGCAGCGAGTAGATGTCGCCGTTCCACGCGGTCAGGAAGCCCTGGCCGACGGGTGCCGTCGCGGTGATGTTGACGGCCCAGGCCCGGATGTGGGAGTTGCCCGCGCCGAAGTTCAGCGCGGAGCGCAGGTAGTAGTCGGACAGCAGCGCGCCGCCGCCGTTACGGGTGTCGATCAGGCGACGCGGCGTCATCGGGTGGAACAGGCCGCCCATCGAGTACGCCTGGTCGTTCTCGGCGTAGTAGCCCATCACGTCGACGATCACGTGCGTGGCGCCGTCGTGGTTGTAGATGTCCACGCCGCCGTCGGGGCCGACCTTCACCGTGACCGAGTTCGCCCCGGTCCAGCCGGGCAGGAAGTTGAGCGACGACGCCGTCGGGCGGGCCACACCCTTCGGGAACAGGGTGAGGAAGCTCTCGGCGCTGGGGTCGGTGACGGTGACGTTCAGCGTGACGGCGGAGACGCCCTGCGACGGGACGCCGCCGCGGCCGCCGACCTGCAGGTGCAGGATGCCGGCGCGGCCGACCTTGGCCGCCGGTGCGCCGTTGCCGGAGCGGGTGTCGAGGATCCGGGCCGGGTTCAGGGTGGTGTAGGTGCCCTTGTTGCCCGCGTACGGGTCCACGCCGGTCTGCGAGAGAGTCGTGACCTTCTTGCCGTCGGCCATGTTGGCGGGGAGCACCAGCTCCGCGTAGTGCGCGCCGGCCGCGGTGGGCTTCGCCTGGACCTTCACGGTGCAGGTCTGGCCGTAGGCGACGGTCGCGCCCTTGCAGGTGCCGCCGGTGATGGCGAACTGGCCCGGGGCCGTGCCGCCGAGCACCGGGGTGCCGAAGACGGCCGGCTCGGAACCGGCCGAGGTGTAGGTGACCGTGGTCTCCGTGCCCGGGACGTTGATCTGCTGGTCGCCGAAGCCGACGTTGCCGGGGCTCGTCGTGGCCGCCGCGTACCCGATGGTGGAGTGCCAGCGGAACTCGCCCCGGTACACGATCTCCGTGGACTCGCAGCTGGCCGTGTAGCTCGCGGCGAACTTGTTCACGTGGCCGTCGGCGTCGCGGCCGACCTCCTTGACCGCGATGGTCCCGACCTGCGCGTTGCAGCCGAAGCCGTCGCCGCTGACGGTCAGCCACGCCTTGGCCGGGTCGTTCCCCGCCCGCTCGGCCGGGTAGGTCTTACCGGCCTCCCAGAGCTTGCCCTCCGGCGGCCTGGTGCCCAGCGAGTAGTTGTGCTCGGCGTTGCTGCCCGAGAAGTTGAAGAACTCGAGGTTCGGCGAGATCGAGATCGACGAGTTGCTCTTGTCGAAGACGTAGTTGGTGCCCCACCGCTCGACGGTGAACGCGTCGTAGGGTGCCGTCGGTGCCGCCGCTGAGGCGAGGCTCGGCGGGATGAACGCCGTGACGGTCAGGGCGACGGCAGCGATGATGGCACTGCGAAGTAGGCGCAAGTGTCTCCCCCGTAAGAAGATGTAAACGCGCAAGGCGCGGGCTAACGTAGCTGTCCCACATCGATCACCACAAGTCATATTGGCGAACGTCTCACTGGCGTTCACGGCCGGGAAATACTGTCGCCATAACAAAAAACTTCAAACCGTACGAAGTTCTGACCGTACGGTTGACCCCCGCAACCCCGCGAACGCGTGGCCCCGTCGGGCGCGATCGGCCCTAGGCTCCAGCGCAGACCACCACGGGAGGGGTACCCATGAATGGCATCGATGTGTCCGAACTCGCCGCGCGCCCCGACATCCGGGACGCCCTGTGCGAGGTGATCCGGGACCTCGTCGAGAGCGAGGGGGTCGCCGCGTTGACGGTGGCGGCCGTGGCGGAACGCGGTGGGGTGTCCGTCCGGGCGGTCCGGTTGAACTTCGCGGGGCGGGCCGAGCTGGTGGACGCCCTGTTCGAGCATGTCAACGAGGTCGAGGACCTGGAGGGCTCGATCCTGCCGGTACTCGACGCGTCGGACGGGGCGAGCGCGCTGGACGAGTGGGCGGCGCACCTGGGCCGGTTCGTGCCCCGGGTGCTGGACGTGGCCCGGCAGGTGGAGCGGGTGGCGGACAGCGATCCCGACGCCCGGCCGCACTGGGAGGCGGCGGTGCGGATGCGGCACAACACGTGTCGGGTGGTCGTCGGGCGGCTGGCGACGGAGGGGCTGCTCGCGGCCCCGTGGACCGTGGACACCGCGACGGACATGATGCTGGCGTTGATCTCCAACGACGTCTTCGAGGTACTCCTCGGCACCGGCGGGTGGACGGGGCGGCAGATCGCCGCGCATTTCAGGGTGCTGTTCCGGGCGACGTTCCTGGCCGGCTGAGCCCGCGCCCGGGCCGGGAGGTAGGCCGCTCAGCCAGGCCCGGCCCGGCCAGATCCGGCCCGGCGCACGGGCACGTGCGGCGACGAGCGGCCGGGCGGCCGGGCGTCAGGGCGACGGGTCGGCTCCCGGCGTCAGGGCGGTCCGGTCGACCAGGGCCGCGATGCCCGCCGCGTAGGAGTCGCGGTCGACGTCGCCGATCAGGATCCGCTGGAGCAGGTAGCCGTGCACCATGCCGAACAGCACCGCGCCGACCTGTGCCGCGTCGGCCCCGCTCCCGATCAGCCCGTCGGCCTGGGCCCGGGCGGCGAGGGCGACGAACCGTTCGCGGACCTTCCGGTAGACCTGGGCGACGTGTTCGGCCAGGTCCGGATCGCGCAGGGCCTCGCCCCAGACCTGCACGGCCATCCGGAGCGCGCCGTCGGGCCCGGCCTCGCGGTCGACAAGGTCGAGAATCGTCCGGTACAGCGTGCCGAGCGGCGGTAGCGGCCGCTCGACCACGACGGCGTCGAGCCGGCCGGTGATGTTGCCGATCGCGCCCTCGGCGATGGCCCTGATCAGGTCGTTCTTGCTCGGGAAGTAGCGGTAGACGGCGCCGACGGACAGCCCCGCCTCGCGCACCACGTCCTGCATGGTGGTGCTGTGGAAGCCGTTCCGCGCGAAGCAGACCCGGGCGGCGGCCAGGATCTGGCCACGGCGGGCTTCGAGGTGCGCTTCGGAGACTCGGGGCATGTCCCTGACGATAAAACGAACGTTCATTCTTGACAAATGGGAGTACCCGGGGAGAGGCTGGGGTTTCAGAGAACGAGCGTTCGTTTTAAGGAGTACCCCATGCTGCGGAAGGCCCTCGGGATCGCCGCCCTGGTCGTGGTCGCCCAGGCGCTGCTCGTCGCGTTCTTCGCCTGGCCGGCCGCGACCGCCGCCCCGCACGACGTGCCCGTGGTCGTCGCCGGCCCGGCCCCGGCCGCCGGCGCGCTCGCCGACCGGATCCGCGCCGCCCGACCCGGCGCGTTCGAGGTCACCACCGTGGCCGACGGGGCAGCGGCCGACGCCCGGATCCGCAACCGCGAGGCGTACGCGGCCGTGGTCCTCGGCCCCGCCGGCCCCAGCGTGCACGTCGCGACGGCGGCCAGCCCCGCCGTCGCGCAGCTGTTCACCCAGCTGGCCGCCACGCTCGGTCCGGCGCCCGCGCCCGTCGTGGACGTGGTGCCCGCCACGGCCGACGACCCGCGCGGCGCCGGGTTCGTGTCCGGCTTCCTCCCGCTGCTGATCACCGGGATCGCGGTCAGCGCGCTGCTGATCCTGCTCGTCCCGTCGCGCGGCGGCCGGCTGCTCGGCGTCGTCGGGTACGCGGCCGGGGCCGGCCTGCTCAGCGCCGCCGTGGGCCAGTACTGGTCCGGCACGCTGTCCGGCTCGTACCCCGCGAACGCCGCCGCGCTCGGCCTGCTGTCCCTCGCCGTGGCCGCCACGATCACCGGACTCGGCTCCGTGCTCGGTACCCGGGGCATCGGGGTGGGCGCGCTCGTCGTGTTCGTGGTCGGCAACCCGTTGTCCGGGCTGGCTTCCGCGCCGGAGCTGCTGCCGACGCCGTGGGGAGCGATCGGGCAGGCACTGCCGCCGGGAGCCGGGGCGAGCCTGCTGCGGTCGACGTCGTTCTTCGACGGGGCCGGGTCGGTGGGGCCGGCGTTGGTGCTGGCCGGGTGGGCTGTGGTCGGGGTGGCGTTGCTGGTGGCGGCTCGGTCGCCCCGGCGGGAATCGGAGGCCGTTGGGCGGGAGCTGGTGGCGGCGGCGCCGGCCGGCTAGGAGTGGACGATCGGGAGTGGACAGGTTCCGCACGCGCGACGGGGTGACCGCGCACCCTCGGGAGGGGCGCGGTCAAGCCGGGCGACCGGGGCGCGCAGTGACAGCTCCGGCGACCTGAGGACGTCAGGTGCCGGAGCCCGCTGTCGGTTGGCTCAGCGGTGGCGTGCGGCCGGCTGGCCCGCCTCCCGCGCCCGGGTCACCGCCCGCCCCACCTGTCCGAAGATCCGTTCACTGCCCGTGGTGAAGAGGAGCACCCACGTGCCCCGGTACTCGGCCCACAACTCCCAGCGCCGGCCCACCCGGAAGACGGCCGCCAGCCCGGTCGGTGGCGCCACCTCGATCCGGCCGAGTTCGGCGAAGGGGTAGCAGGCACCTGCGACTTCGACGCAACGTTCCGTGATGCGGACACCGTCGCGCTCGTAGTAGATGGTCATCGCCCGGCCCTCCAAGCGATAGATACTCAAGCGACAAGTGTGCGTCGCCGAGCCCGCGACGAACAGAGGACGGTCCGGTACTTGGCACACTCCGTGACCATGTAAGCCCCGCCAACCGTCGTGTCACCGACATCGGTGGCCGACTATGGCGTGGGCGCGCGCAACCGTCAGGCGGGGACGCGGGGCCGGGCCGCCGCCGCGCGACACCGACCCGGGCCGCGGGGACCCGGCTCACGGCCACCGCCGGTCAACGGCTCAAGGCCTCCGAGAGCAGCACCCGCCCCGCCAGGCTCCACTTCCGCAGCGTCGGCACCCGGGCCCGCCCGGCGAACACGTTGAAGTCCGCGCGCACGATCTCGTCGAGGATCCCCGCGTACAACCGCTGGGCGCTGCGGATGCAGGCGCGCGAACTGGGCTGGAGCAGGTCGATACCCGGTTCGGCGAGTCTGTAGTGATCCCGGGCGCGCTCCACTTCGTACCCGACGAGGCTCTGGATCTTCGGGGTGATCTCGCCGGAGGCAGCCGCCGCACGCAGGTCGTCCCGGCTGACCCCGAACCGCTCGAGATCCTCCAGCGGCAGGTACAGCCGGTCCCGGTCGAGGTCCTCCGCGACGTCCCGGATGAAGTTGGTCAGCTGGAACGCGATGCCCAACTGCCGGGCCGGCTCGCGGGCGGCGGCGTCGTCCACCGAGCCGAGCAGCGGCAGCATCAGGGTCCCGATGGCCGCCGCCGACCCGGCCATGTAGTCCAACAAACTGTCAAATGTCTGATAATCGACGATCGTCAGATCCATGGCCATGCTCTTGAGGAAGACCGCGAAGTCCTCCGGCGGCAGGTCGAAAACCCGGATGGTGTGGATCACAGCCGGCAGCAGTGGATCGTCGATCGGCTCCCCACGCAGCCCCGCCGCGAGCCGCTCCCCCCACGCTTCCAGGCGCTCAGCACGCCCGGAGACCCCGGGCGCGTCCACGAGCTCGTCCGCGAACCGGGTGAACCCGTACAGCGCGTGCACGTGCCGCCGTTTCCACGCCGGGAGCAGCCGGGTCGCCAGGTAGTAGCTGCGACCGTGGTGACGGTGCAGCAACCGGCAGCGTTCATACGCCTCGGCCAGCCTGATGCCCATCGTCACCCCCGGGGACCTACGGTATTCGTGTGCGCAGAGTAACCGGACCAGCCGAGCATGTCGTCGTTGTCGGTGCCGGGCTGGGGGGCCTGGCGTGTGCGCTGCGCCTCGCCGGCGCGGGGCGACAGGTCACCGTCATCGAGAAGTCCGAGATCCCGGGCGGCAAGGCCGGCCGGCTGAGCCTGGGTGGCTACGAGTTCGACACCGGCCCCACCGTGCTGACCGCCCCCGAACTGATCGCCGAGACCCTCGGCGCGGTCGGCGAGAAGCTGGAGGACTGGCTGGACCTGATCCCGCTCGGCCCCGCCTACCGGGGCCACTTCCCCGACGGCTCGACCCTGGACGTGCACACGGACACCGCGACCATGGCCGCCGAGGTCTCCCGGGTGTGCGGGCCGCGGGAGGCCGACGGCTACCTGCGCTTCGCGGAACACACCCAGCGGATGTACGAGCTGGAGCTGCGGCACTTCATCGACCGCAACCTCGACGGCCCCCGCGACCTGGTGTCCCTCCAGCTGCTGAAGCTGATCGGCATGGGCGGCTTCCGCAAGCTCGGCCCGGTCGTCGGCGACTACCTGCGCGACCCCAGGATGCGCCGCCTGTTCTCCTTCCAGTCCCTGTACGCCGGCCTGGCCCCCGCCGACGCCCTGGCCATCTACAGCGTGATCTCCTACCTCGACTGCGTCTCCGGCGTGTACTTCCCCCGCGGCGGCATCCACGCCCTCCCCCGCGCGCTCGCCGGCGCGGCCGAGAAGCACGGCGTCCAGTTCGTCTACGGCCAGACCGTCAGCAAGGTCGAACTCGCCGGCGACCGGGCCCGCGCCGTCATCACCTCGGACGGCACCCGGATCCCGGCCGACGTCGTGGTCCTCAACCCGGACCTGGCCTCGTCCTACCAGCTCCTGGGCCGCCGGGCCACCCGCCAGCTCCGCTACTCGCCCTCCTGCGTGGTCCTGCACGTCGGCTCCCGGGCCAGCTACTCCGGCATCGCGCACCACAACCTGCACTTCGGCAGGGCCTGGGACGAGACGTTCGACCAGATCATCAAGCGCGGGGAGGTGATGAGCGACCCGTCCCTCCTGGTCAGCAACCCGAGCCGCACGGACCCGACCCTGGCCCCCACCGGCCGCCAGTCGTACTACGTCCTCGCCCCGGTCCCCAACCTGCGGGTCGGCCCGGCGTGGGACGGACTGGCCGGCCGCCGGTACGCCGCCGAGCTGGTGGCGACCCTGGAGGCCCGGGGATATCTGGACTTCGGCGCCGAGATCGAGGTTTCGCACGTGGTGACCCCGACCGACTGGGCACGTGAGGGTTGCGAAGCTGGTACCCCATTTTCGCTTGCGCATACCTTTGGGCAGACTGGACCGTTTAGGCCAGCTAACCTGGCATCTGGGCTAGCGAATGTCGTGTTCGTCGGTGCCGGTACCCAGCCAGGAGTGGGCGTCCCGATGGTGTTGATCTCCGGGCGGTTGGCGGCGGAAAGGATCACGGGCTGATCATGCTGTTGCGCCGGGTACTCGCCGCGCTCCTGTTCCTGCCCCTCCTCGTCGCCTGCGACCGGACCTCCGCTGCCTGGCGCGACCCGAAACCGCCGCCACCGCCGCCCCCGGTCAAGACGACGCCGCCGCCCGCGCCCTCCCCCTCGCCACTCAACCCGTACGAGACGATCAAGACCACCGGGGGCCCGGCCGCCGCGCTGACCTTCGACGACGGCCCCGACCCGACCTACACGCCGCAGATCCTGGCCCTGCTCAAGCAGTACGGCATCAAAGCCACCTTCTGCGTCGTCGGCACCGAGGTCCAGGAGAACCCGGGCCTCGTCCAGGCGATCGTCCGCGACGGCCACACCCTGTGCAACCACAGCTGGCACCACGAACTCGGCCTCGGCTCCTGGTCCCCGGACGCCATCCGCGCCAACCTGTCCAGAACCAACGACGCGATCCGCCGCGCCGCCCCCGGAGCCCAGATCCGCTACTACCGCCAACCCGGCGGCGCCTGGAGCCCCACCCTGATCGACGTCGCCCGGACCCTCGGCATGCGCTCCCTGCACTGGTCCGTCGACACCAAGGACTGGACCCAGCCCGGAGCCGATGCGATCTACGCCACAGTCACCGCCCAGGCCCACCCCGGTTCCATAGTCCTGATGCACGACGCCGGGGGTAACCGCTCCGGCACCCTGAACGCCTGCCGACGCCTGTTTCCGCAGCTCAAGAACCAGATGCCCCTGGCAGCCATGCCCTGAGTTGGAGGTTCCGCGGGGCATCACGTATGCTTTCGAAGCCTCCAGCGAGGGCCTAGATGGAAGGCAAACGCGAGAGTCACGCACCATGTGCGATGATTTTCGAGCCGCCCCCATCGTCTAGCGGCCCAGGACGTCGCCCTTTCAAGGCGGTAGCACGGGTTCGAATCCCGTTGGGGGCACAGGTAAGATCAGTAATACCAGCAAGGTCCTGTGGAGCAGTTGGAGTGCTCGCCGCCCTGTCAAGGCGGAGGTCGCGGGTTCAAGTCCCGTCAGGACCGCAAGTTATAGCGTTAAGCTTTGCAGCGCACGGCCAGGTAGCTCAGTTGGTACGAGCGTCCGACTGAAAATCGGAAGGTCGGCGGTTCGACCCCGCCCCTGGCCACTTAGCTCTTCGCCGGGCTAAAGCTCTACGCCGACCGCGGCAACGCAGGTCGGCGTTTTGCTTTCCCCCTCCAGGCGACCCGGGCCGGCGGCGAGGGCATGTTCTTGGCTTTCGGGTGGTGCCGGATGCTGACATGATCGCCGGATGCCGGAGCCGGAGTTCCTCATGTTCATGTGCCCACTGTTGATGGCGCTCGGTTTCCTGGTCGGGATCGTGCTCGTCATCGCTCTGGCCGTGGACCGGTTGAACCCGAAGCATCCCCAGCATGACCGCCGCGAGCGGTCGAAGGTGACCTGGCACAACCCGTCCGGTCCGGTCGAGCAGAAGCCGGAGAACCACTGACGCCTCCACAGGAGCTACCGGGGAGAGCGGCCAGACGGCTCAGCGGCTGCGGCCCGGTGCGGGCGCCCCGCAGTACTATGTGGATCATGGAATTTGGGCTCTTGTGGGGTGTGCCACTCGTCGCGGTCGGGGTGCTGCTCTGTGTTCGAGGGCTCTCCGCCAAGCGGCCCCTGGTGCAGACGACTCAGATCGTGCTGGGGGTGCTGGCCGCGTTCGCCGGGATACAGCCGCTCCTCGGGGCGTTCGTGCACTGGACCAACATCTTCGACTGACCCGAGCCGGCCAAGCTGGCCGAACGAGCCGAACGAGCCGAACCGGCCCAGTGGGCCGAGTGGGCCGAGCCTGCCGAGTGGGCCGACTTTCCCAGCCGCTCGGCAACCCGACCGGTCCAGGTGCTCACGACACAGGCCACGAGCATGATCGACACCCAGTAGGCTCGGGCGGTGCCGCCCGCCGCGATCGCCCTCGTCGTTGCCGCCGCCTTCTGCCACGCGGGCTGGAACCTCGCCGCAAAACGTGCCGGTGACGGTGGCCCCGCGCTCCTCTGGCTGTCGACGGTCGTCTCGGCACTCCTGTACGCCCCGGCGCTCTTCTTCGTCCGGCCCAGTTTCACGCTGGCCGCCGTCGGGGTGATCTTCTGCAGCGCGGTGCTGCACCTGGGGTACTTTCTGCTGCTCCAGCGCGGTTACCGGGTCGGCGACCTGTCCGTGGTGTACCCGCTGGCCCGGGGTACCGGTCCGCTGCTCTCCGTCGGCGTCGCGGTGCTCGTGCTGCACGAGCGGCCGGGGTGGCTGGCGCTGGGCGGGGCGGTCGCGGTGGTGGGCGGCATCCTGATCCTGAGCAGCGGGCCCGGTACCGGGGACCGGGCGAAGCGGCGCACCGGGTTCGCGTACGGGCTGCTGGTGGGCGTGTTCATCGCCGGCTACACGCTGTTCGACGCGCACGCCGTGGGGCCGTTGGCGGTCGCGCCGCTGTTCTACGAGTGGGGCAGCAACGTGTTCCGGCTGCTGTTCCTCAGCCCGTACGCCGCGCGGAACCCGGGCAAGGTGAAGGACGTGTGGCGGCGGTACCGGAAAGAGGTCCTGATCGTCGGGGCCCTGTCGCCGCTCGCCTACATCCTCGTGCTGTTCGCCTACCGGATGGCCCCGGTGAGCCTGGTCGCCCCGGCCCGCGAGCTCTCGATCGTCGTCGGCAGCGTCTTCGGCTGGCTCCTGCTGCGCGAGCCCGACCCGGTGCGCCGCCTCCTGGGCGCGGCCGTCGTCCTGGGCGGCGTCGTAGCCCTCGCCTCGGCCTGACCCAGAAACCTCAAACATCAGAGGGTTACGAGTGGGGACCCGGCCCGGCACCTGAAGGCTGGAGCCCAGCACCTCCGGCGCAGCCCCGCCAGCTCGACGGCCGGAGCCCGGCGCCCGGCCCCGGAGTTCTCAACAAGCCTGACGGTGACGCCCAGCGGGGCAACCCGGAGCCCATCCCACCGGAACGGTCACACCCAGCGGGCCATCCCGCAGCCCCGCCCACCGCACAGCTCGCCCGCCGGGACGCTCCGCGCCCCGGCTCCCCCCGCTACTTCCGCAAGGTAGCGATAGCCGAGGTCACCAGCGCCCCCAGACAGGCCCGGATCTCCCCGTCCTGCACAGCGGCCCGGTACAACGCCCGAGCCGTGTCCTCTTCCCCGTTGGCATAGGCGCTGATGAACCGCGCCACCCACCGCAGGTCGTAACTCGCGCTCTCGATCCCGGGAAAATCCAGGGTCCAGAACTCGGCCTCCCCGGGCGGCTGGAAGTCACCCAGCATCTCGGTCACGATGGCCCCGGCCAGGTCATACACCGCCCAGGCGCCGTGCTCCGCGACGATCTCGTCGACCGAGCGCATGGCACCGTCGAGATCGCCGACCACCCCCGCCGCGAGGACCGCGTGCACGTGATCGCCGATCTCGTCAGACGCGCTGGCCGGGATCGATGTCATCAGCCGCAGGTTACTGCGACCGGTCAAGTCAGAGGGCCGGATTGGGTCGAATCGCACAGGTGAGTCGCGCGGTGCACAGCCGCCGGCCGCCGCTGTCGGAGATGACGATCTCGTACGTGGCCAGGGTGCGCCCGAGGTGGATCGGCGTGGCGACGCCGGTGACCAGTCCGGTGCGGGCGGACCGGTGGTGGGTGCAGCTCAGCTCGGTACCCAGGGCGATGCCCCCGGTCTGGCCGGCGTACAGCGCGGAGCCGATCGAGCCGACGGTCTCGGCGAGCACGGCGGAGGCTCCGCCGTGCAGTACCCCGTAGGGCTGGGTGTTGCCCTCGACCGGCATCGTGGCCACGACCCGCTCGGGGCTGGCCTCGGTGATCTCGATGCCCATCTTCTTGGCGAGGTCCCCGCCGGGGCTGATCTCGAACGACTCGGTCATTTCTTCTTCTCCAGAAAGGCAGTCATCCGGGCGTACTTCTCGGCGTCCTCGAACAGCACGGCCTGGCTGGCGAGTTCGATGTGCGGGTGCGCGCCCTCGGGGGCGTCGACCGCGAGTTTGGTGAGCCGCAGCGCGAGGGGCGAGGCCTTGGCGATGTCGTCGAGGATGCCGTGCGCGGTGGCGAGCAGCTCGTCGGGCGTGACCACCCGGGACACGAGGCCCGCGCGCAGTGCCTCCTCGGCGGGCATCCGCCGGCCCGTGAACAGCAGCTCCTTGGCGAGCCCCTCGCCGATCAGCCTCGGCAGCCGGTAGGTCGCGCCGGCGCCGGCCAGGATGCCGAGCCGGGCCTCGGGCTGGCCGAAGAACGCCCGGTCGGTGCAGATCCGCAGGTCGCACGCGTACGCGAGTTCCGCGCCCCCGCCGAGCGCCGGCCCGTCCACGGCGGCGATCGTCGGCAGCGGCAACTTGAGGATCCGCGCGAACAGGCCCTGGTTGATGGCGGCGAGCGCGTCGAGCTTGGTGCGCTCGCGGAGCTGGGCGATGTCCGCGCCGCCCGCGAAGATGCCGTCCGCGCCGCCGGTGAGGAGGAGCAGCTTGGGGTCGCGCTCCAGCCGGGTACAGACCGCGTGCAGTTCCTCGACGAGTTCGGCGTCGATGGCGTTGCGCTTCTCGGGGCGGTCGAGCGTGACGACCAGCCGGTCCTCGCGCTCGTCGATCAGGAGGCTGGCCACGTGTGGAACCCCTCGCCGGTCTTCTTGCCGAGCTTGCCGGCCGCGACCATGTCGATGAGCAGCTGCGGCGGCGCGAACCGGTCGCCGTACGCGGCCTGCAACGTGCGCGCGATGTCGAGGCGGACGTCGAGCCCGACGACGTCGGTCAGCTCCAGCGGCCCCATCGGGTGCTTGTAGCCGAGCTTCATGGCCTTGTCGATGTCGGCGGCGCTGGCCACGCCGTCCTCCAGCATCCGGATCGCCTCCAGCCCGAGCGTGACCCCGAGCCGGGAGGTGGCGAAGCCGGGCATGTCGCGGACGACGACCGGGTCCTTGCCGAGCCGCTCGGCCACGATCAGCGCGCGGGACCGGGCGTCGTCGGACGTCTCGTCGGCGATCACGATCTCCAGCAGCGGCATCGCGAACACCGGGTTGAAGAAGTGCAGGCCGCACAGTACGGCCGGGTCGGGCAGGCCCTCGGCGAGCGTGGAGATCGCGATGGAGGACGTGTTGGTGCCGAGCAGTCCGGGCTCGAGCGCGGCGGCGGCGGCCAGCACGGACCGCTTGAGCTCCAGGCGCTCGGGGACGGCCTCGACGATCACGTCCGGGTTGGCGGCGACCTCGTCCAGGGACCGGACCAGGTGCAACCGTTCGGCGGCGCCGTCGGCCGCGGACTGGGACAGTTTGCCCCGGGCCACCGCCTTGGCCCACAGGTCCCGCAGTCCGGCGACCGCGGCGGGCCCCCGGTCGGGGTCGGGTTCGACCAGTGAGACGACGTACCCGGCCCCGGCGGCGACGTACGCGATTCCCGCGCCCATCGTCCCGGCCCCGATCACCACGAAGCGTTCCAGCATGGGGCCGATTCTGCCCGCCCGGCACCGGGTCGCGCCATGAGCCCCGCCACGGCGCCCCGTCCGGCTCAGCCCCCGCCCAGCCTCCGGATCACCACAGCCAACAGAATCGCCCCCGCCACCACCAACGCCACCCGGAACAACAACCCGTTCCAGTGCACCCGGTGCCGCACCTCGGTGGGCGCCGCCGCGTCGGAGATCCCGAGCCCGAGCAGCCTCCCCCGCAGCATCCGCACCTCCTGCTCGCGGCGCTCCACCACCGCCACGGGGTCCCGGAACCGCCCGGCGACGTCGTAAACGGTCCCGGCCGGGTTTCCCTGCGCCCGGCTGATCGCCACCGCCAGCTTGGCCTGGGACATCTGCAACCGCCGCACCAGCAGCCCCGCCTTGAGCCCGGCCCGCGCCTTCGCGTGCCGCCGGGCCGCGTGCCGCTTCCGCGCGTGGCACAGCGTGTCGATCTCGCCGGTGGTGGCGAGCCCGGGGTCGTCGAGCTTGGTGAGGGTCTCGGAGTAGTACCTGGCCTCGCTGCGTTTGGCCGCGCCGACCAGGAGCAGGACGAGCAGCAGCCCGGGCAGTCCCTTGATGAGCAGGATGGCCGCGATGCCGCCGAGGCCGCCGCCGAAGCCGTTGATCAGCAGCGGCGAGTTCCAGATGAAGTGCAGGCCCCACGCGCCGAGGAAGGCGAGGGCTGCGATGCCGAGCCGGCGCCACCAGGGCCGGCGGACTGCGACGAGCGCGTAGCCGACGCCCGCGCCGGCGAGGGCGGTGAACATGGTGTGGCTCCACAGGCCGGACAGGAAGCCCCGGACCAGGAACGTCGCGATCACGGGGGACACGGTGTCCCCGTTGCCGGAGATGGCGACGGCGTACATGGCGTACATGAAGTTCTCGACGAGCTGGAAGCCGAGGCCGACGAACGCGCCGTACACGACGCCGTCGACGACGCTGTTGAGCTGGCCCTTGGCGAGCAGCACGATCATGAGCACGCCGAGTAGCTTCGCGGGTTCCTCGATGGTGGGGCCGACGATGGCCGGGGACCACTGGTCGGAGAACGCGGGCGAGATGACCTTGGCCAGGATGCCCTGCAACGCCTGCCCGCCGCTGACCCCGACGGCGGTGGCGACCAGACCGCCCCAGGCCAGGGCGGTGCCGATCAGGGAGACGGGTTCGGGTTCGAGGTAGTCGAGGCCGGTGACCAGCAGGGTGTACGGGATGGCGTACAGCCCGAAGAGCACCACGGCCAGGGCGGCGGCGCGCGGGTAGTTGACGAAGTTGGGGTAGCCGAACCGGCCGATCTGCCAGGCCCCGTACCCGATGACGGCCACGGTCACCCAGAGCGCCGGGCTGTGCCAGGTGAGGCGTCGTTGCCCGCTCTGCATGGGCCGGACGGCGGCGGTCACCCGAACCTCAGCCCGGCGAGGCTCTGTTCCACGGCGTCGACCTGTTCGGCGAGGGCCGTGCCGCTGACGGTGATCTGCACGCCGACCCCGTTGGCGACGTAGGCGGCGTAGATGCCGTCCCTGCCGGTGGAGGAGAAGGTGCCGCGCAGGCCGCGCACCCCCGCGTCGGTGCGCACCTCGCGCAGGTCGCCGGTGACCTGGACTCCGCGCTGGTTCTGCACCCGGGTCCGGAGCCGGTTGGCGAGTTCGTCGAGGTCGCTGGTGGTGGCCTTGACCTCGGCGCGGAAGTCGAGCCCGTGCAGGACGAGGGCGAGCACGCCCCGGTTGGGCAGGGTCCGGGTCACGTCGACCCGGGCGCCGACGGGCGGGGTGATGGCGACCCCCTGGCCGATGGCGAGTTCCTGCCCGGCGGGTAGCGGCCGGTCGGCGGGCAGTGCCCGGTTGATGGCGGGTAGTCCGAAGGCGAGGGACGCGAGCACGGCGAGAACCGCAAGCGTCCCCAGCAGGTTCGCACGCATATCGGCCTCCCCCACCGGTAGCGGCGTAATCGCTGAGGGTGAGCCTACAGGGCCGGTCGCCCAGTTTGGGGGCCCGACACAATCCACCTTCGAGACCCCAAACCTCCTTTCGGGGTACGGAAGGGAGCCGCTCCGGCCCCAGCGGCGTTCCCGCCGGGGCCGGCCCCTGCCGGAGAGTGACGGTCAGGCAGCCCCCGTGGGCGTGACGATCGCGCCCGCGCCCCGTCGGAGGTGACGGTCAGGCCGTGGTCCGGGCCGCGAGGCGGATCAGGTCGGCGATCTCGTCGGGGTGCGAGACGAGCGAGGCGTGCGAGCTGTCCAGTTCGATGGTCTTCCTGGCGCCCATCCGCTGGGCGAAGAAGCGCTGCGCGTCCGGGTGGATGCAGCGGTCGTTGCGGGACACCTGGTAGAAGCTGGGCACCGTCTTCCACGCGGGCTCGCCGGACGCCTCGGTGAACGCGGCGGCCGACAGCGGGCGCTGGGTGGCCGCGTAGATCGCGTTGTCCTTGGCGGGGACGTCCTGGGCGAACACGCTCTTGAACGACGCCCGGTCGATGTACAGGTCCGTCCCGGCGCTCCCGTCGGCCCCCACGTACGGCTGCGGCCGGACGGCCTTGGCCAGCGGCGTCTCCGGGTAGCTCCCGCTGATCCCGGCCAGGCTCTCGTCCTTGGCGAGCCCGAAGGCGGCGACGTAGACGAGGGCCTTCACGTTGGGCGTGCTGCGGGCGGCGTTGGTGATGACCGCGCCGCCGTAGGAGTGCCCGACGAGGATGACCGGGCCGGGGACGGCGTTGACCACGCTGGCGATGTACGCCGCGTCGCCGGCCAGGCTCCGCAGCGGGTTGGCGGGGGCGATGACGTCGTGTCCGGCACGGGTCAGCTCGCCGATCACGCCCTTCCAGCCGCTGGCGTCGGCGAACGCGCCGTGCACGAGCACGACGGTCGGCTTGGGGCGGTGGCCCCCGGTGGCGGCGGTCTCGGCGGAGGCTTCGGTGGGGTTCATGGTCGCTCCCAGGGTCAGGGCCGTGGCGGCCAGGCCGGACCCGACCAGGACCCGCCGGCGGGAGAGGTTCACGACGTTGGTGTCCGTCATCGGGCCACTCCATTCTCGTGAGAGACAGAACGTTCTGTCTCTCTGGTTGATCAAGATAGCTCCGGGGGCGCCCAGCGTCAACACGGTGCATGAACGGGCTGTTAACGTGTGGCCGTGGACACAGCGAACCCGGCCGCCGAACAGCCGGCGCAGCCACGCGACCGGCTCGTGGCCACCGCAGCCCGGCTCTTCTACGCCGAGGGCATCCACGCCGTCGGGGTCGACCGCCTGACCTCCGAGGCCTCGGTCACCAAGGCCACGTTCTACCGGCACTTCCCCACCAAGGACGACCTGGTTCTGGCGTACGTGCGGGGCGAGGACCTCGCGATCCGGTCCGCTGTGGACGGCACGGGCGCGCTGGCCCCCGACGCGGCGCTCGACGCGATCTTCGCCGGCCTGGGTGCCATGACGTGTGGGCCGCAGTTCCGGGGCTGCCCGTTCATCAACGCCGCCGCCGAGTACCCGGATCCGGAGCACCCGGTCCGCGCCGCCATCGACGCGCACCGGACCTGGTTCCGCGACGCCCTGGCCACCCGGCTGGAGAGCGCGGGCCACCCGGCCCCGGAGGCCACGGCCGGCGCGCTGATGCTGCTCCGCGACGGCGCCCTCGTCGGCGGCTACCTCGACGACGCCGAACAGATCCGGGCCACACTGCACGAGGCCGTGACCGCGCTGACGGCCCCACCGCGGGACCCGGGCGAGACTCCGCCCGACGCCGGCCAGACGCCGCCCGCCCCGGGCCGGACACGGAACCCGGCGACCCCGGTCCAGGCCTAGAGCCCCCCATGCCGACCGAACCGGGACGCCGGGAGCGCAGGAAACGGGAGACCAGGGTCGCCCTGGAGAACGCGGCACTGCGGCTGTTCGCCGAGCGCGGCTACGAGCAGACCACGGTCGAGGACATCGCCGAGGCGGCCGACGTGGCCGTGCGGACCTTCTTCCGGTACTTCTCGTCCAAGCAGCACGTCCTCTTCGGCGACGTCGCGCACGACATCGCGGGGCGGCTCCGGGCCGGCTTCGAGGCCCGCCCGGCCGACGAACCGGCGATCGAGGCGGTCCGGCACGCCCTGGAGGCCCTCAGGCTCAACGACGAGGAGCGGCAGCGCCAGATCGGGGCGCGCCTGGACCTGATGGCCCGCCAGCCGGCCCTGCTGGGCTCCTACTACGCCGTGTTCGCGGAGCTGACGGACGTGGTGGCCGAGTACGCGGCCCGGCACGGCGGGCAGGACGTCAACGACCTGTACCCGCAGCTGGTGGCCGTGGCGGCCATGGGTTCGGTCCAGGCGGCACTCAGCGTCTGGCACGCCGGGCGGGGCGCGGCGGGCCAGACGCTGGACGACCTGTGCCGGGAGAGCTTCGAGACCCTGATCTCGGGCCTCGAACCACGCTGACCCGCCCGGCGGGCCTGAACCACGCCGGACCCCCGGCGGGCTCGAACCACGCCGACCACCCGGCGGGCCCGGGCCACACCGACCCGCCCGGCGTCAGCCTCAGCCCCCGTTGATGGAGCGTTTCACCTCGGTGCGCCACAGCCCGGTGAACTCGGCCAGCGACACCCCGAGCGTGTCCCGCATGGCCTTGTCCCGGGTCTCGTAGCTGGTGTCCTTCACGTCGGCGAACACGACGTTGAGCTTGAGCAGCTTGTCCTTGCCGTACCGGTCCGCGATCATCATGCAGGCCAGCCACGCGAGGGTGTAGTTCTCCCCGTCGTCGTCGTAGAACGTGCGGGCCCACGGCAGCTCGTCGAGGTTCTTGCCGACCAGGTGCTCCTTGGCCCACTCCGGCCTGATCTGCATGTTCGTCTTCATGCCGCTCTCGACGAACTCGGCCGTGCCCTCCACGATCCAGCTCGGGGTGAAGCCCTTGTCGACCGGCTGCATGGCCACGTGGGTGACCTCGTGCACCATGATCGCCTCGATCCGGCCGTCGCCCTTCTCCAGCGACCCGGGGTTCATCATGACCAGCGGACCGGAGTCCTCCGCCGGGGTGCCGGGGTTCGCGCTCCACGCGGGGATCCGGTCCTGCCGGGTGGTGGCGAAGGCGGAGAACTTGTCGCCCTTGCCCTTGCCCCAGTACTCGTCGTAGAGCTTCTTGTCCCGCACCGCGATCGCGTAGACCTTGCCGGGCCAGCCGTCCGGGCGGAACTTCTTCACCTCGCGGATCGAGTCCTCGATCAGGTTCGACCAGCCGCCGGCCCGGTCCTCGTCGGCCGGGGAGTAGATGAGCACGGCGTTGGCGGTGACCCGCACCGAGATCGGGTCCTGCTGCCAGGGCTGGGTGCCGAAGCCCGGCGGCATGGCCATGTCCAGGTCGCCCGGCTTGGCCTCGCCGACGAGCATCCACTGCTCGCCGACCCGCCCGAAGATCGGCACGTACGGGGTGGCCGTCTCGACCGAGTCCACGCCCTCGATCTTGAACTTCGTGGACACCGCCGGCAGGTACACGATCTTGCGGTACTTCGCCGTGAGCTCCGGCTTCGCCGACAGGTAGTACCTGGCTGTCTCCATCGAGTAGCTGAAGGACGAGAACGGCATCTTGACCAGGTTCTCGTACTGCTTCGTCTGCGCCTCGAGCAGCCCCGGCTGGGACTTGTCGATGTCGGCGAGGAACGCGTCCTTGTTCTTGTCCTTGACGGCCTTCGCGCGGCGGGCGAGCAGTTCGGTGACGGCCTTGTCCCGTTCCGCCTTGACGACCCCGGACAGGTACAGGCTGCCGGCGGGGGCGTTCCTCCGGTCCGTGGCGACCTTGACGCCCGCAGCCGCGACGCCGGACCCGGCGAACAGCAGCGCGAGGACCAGGCCGATGACCGTCAGCACCAGCGGCGCGCGGCTCGGCCTCGGCGGAGTCGGCTGCCAACCGGGCTGCGGCTGCCAGCCGAACGGTGCCTGCGAGCCGGGCTGAGCCGGGTCGCCGGGCGCGGCCGGGATCCCCGGCTGGGGCTGCCAACCGGACCCTGCTCCTGGCTGGGGCTGCCAACCGGGCCCCGCTCCGGGCTGGGCCTGCCAGACCGGGTGGTTCGGCGACCCGGACAGGGGCTGCCCGCCGGGCTGCGGCTGCCACACGGGCGCCGGCTGCACGCCGGGCTGCCCGGGCTGCTGCTCGGGCTGTACCTGCCAGGCGGCCTGGTCCTGCCCCTCCTGCGGCCGCTGCCATCCCTGGTCCTGCGGTGCGGTGGGCACGTCCTGGCCCTGCCCGGCCCGGTAGGGGCCGTTGACCGGTCCGAGACCGGGCGCGGGGGAGTCACTCATGCTGGGGCCTATCGGTGTGAGGGGTGGCAGGTCAGCCTGCCGCGACGGTGTCCTGGACCACGTTGTGCCACTGGGCCGTGAAGTCTGCCAGGGAGATTCCCAGCACCTCCCTGAAGCCCTGGTCGGCCGTTCCGGTGTTCTTCGCGAACCATTCGTACAGTGCGAGGAGGCCGCGTTCGCCGTACCTCGTCGCGATCAGCTTGCAGGCCAACAGGGACAGGTCGTAGTTCTCGACGGTCTCGTAGAAGGTGTCATCAGCGGGCAGGCGGGACAGGTCCGCTGTGGAGAGGTGCTGCTTCGCGTACGTCGCGCCCAGCACATCATCGCCGAACTCGACGTACACCGCTGTCCCCTCCACCAGCCAGCGCGGGGTCGCGTCGGCGGTGACCGGGTTCATGGCCGCGTGGGTGAACTCGTGCGTGATGGTGGTCATGAGCTGGTCGTCCGGGTGGTCGAGTTCATCCGGGTTGACGAGGATGACGGTGCCTGCGTACCCCGCGCTCTCGCCCGGGGTCCACTCCGGAACCCGGTCAAACTGGGCGGCGGCGACGGCACCGACCCTGGCGGCCTCGGCCCCCAGGTACCCGTCGATGATCTTTCTGTCCCGCACAGCGACAACGAACACCCGTCCCGACCAGCCGTTCGGTCGGAATTTCAGCACCGTGTCGAGAGCGGACTCGATCCGTCCGGCCCACGTGTCGGCCTGCCCCTCGTCCTGCGGGGAGTGCACCAGGACGCCGCGGGCCGTGCCGCGCACCGCGATCGCCTCGCCCTGCCAGGGCTGGGCGCCCGTCCCGAACGGCAGCGGTGTGTCGACGTCCGCCCCGGTCGCCTCGCCGGCCAGCGCCCACCGCCCGCCCGTCCACGCCAGGATCGGCACGTAGGGGGTGGCGACGTCCGCCGTGTCGACGCCGGCGATCCGGTGCCGGACCGTGACGCCGGGCAGGACGACCCTGCCCTGGTACGCCGCCGCGAGCTGCCCCTTCGGCTCGTACCGGGCCTTCGCCAGGGTGTAGGTGAACACCGTCAGCGGCAGCGCGGTCAGATTCCGGAAGGTGCGGGTCTCCGCCGCGACGAGTGCGGGCCGGGCCGCGACGTCGGCGAGGTAGCCGTCGAGGTCGTGGTCGCGCACCGCCTTCGCCCTGCGATCCAGGAGCGCCGTGAACGCGGCGTCCCGGGTCGCGGGATCCGTCGCCGGCAGGAAGCCGGTGCCGGGTGCGGCACGCGCGCCGAGCACCGCCCCGCCCGCGCCCAGAACGAGGGCGAGAACAAGAGCGACGACGACACGGGTACGGCGCACGGGCATCCCAGTGGGTGAGGGCGGACATGCCGGAGGGGCGCGCCGTAGTTCACGGCCACGCCCCTCACCAGCGGCTCCAGGGTTATCAGGGGTCCTGGAGCAACTGCGCTACTCGCCCGTACGCTGCTGCGGGATCTGCCCCTGCAGCAGAGCGCGAACCTCTGACTCACGGTAACGGCGGTGCCCGCCGAGCGTGCGAATTGCGCTCAGCTTGCCAGCCTTTGCCCACCGGGTGACGGTCTTCGGGTCGACGCGGAACATCGACGCAACCTCAGCCGGGGTGAGCAGCGGCTCGGGCTCGTGAGTACGAGATGCCATCGGTCACTCCTCCACAAGTGCTCTCAAACGTGGCCGGGGTCCCGCCGACCAACGCCGTTCCATCGTCCGGCCTGTCCGCGATGTCGGACATGGCCCGAACGGTTGAAGCCATGTAGCCGGACGGCGGATCATTGGCTAATTTATGTGGATATGTCGCTCTTCGATGGTCACGAATCAGTTACAGCGTTCTAACAGTTGGGTCTCACGCCAGAACTCAACCAGTTCTTCATAGGCCGCTCCGGCCCCATTCAGGTCCCCTTCGGCCATCGCGGCGACCCCGTTGGCCGCCAATTCGGCCGACCTGTCCGCCATCAGCTTGGTCTCGGACATCAGTCCGGCGAGGCCGCCGTAGTCCAACTCGAGGATCGAACCGGGGTGGAACTCCTCCAGCCAGCGGACGGTGTCGGCCAGCTCGGAGGTCACCGGGCCGTCCGGCAGCGCCCGGCGGAGGATCGCCAACGCACGGTGACCGCGGCGGCGGGCCAGGGAGATCGGCGTCCGGAATACGACAGAACGCTCGGGAAGGAGGTTTACCTCCCGTTCCGACGGCTCCACGAACACGAACCAGCGGATCGGCACCATCCAGTTCGAGGACTGCTCGTGCAGCCGGGGCGCGTTGCCCGGCTCGGAGACGGACGCCCGCCAGCCGGCCAGGGCGGCCTCCGCCGCCTCCGCCAGCCGGGACGGGACGAACGCGTCGGCCAGCACCGGGGGCACCCCGTCGCGGACCTCCAGCGCCGACTCGGCGACCCGGACCCGCAGGTTCCACGGACAGACGAGCGGCGGACTGAGGTCCGGCTCCGTCTTCCACAGCAGATAGGCCTCGTCCTCGTCGGGCAGGCGCGACCAGCCGGCGCCCAGGGACTCGAGGATCAGGGTGCGCTGCAGCCCGGGGCCGGTGCTGGTGGACACCGCCCTGCCGGACTTGGCGTAGCCACGCCAGTAGCGTTGCCGCTCGCGGTCGAACGCGGCGAGCGGCTCGTAGACCCGAAGAAAGCTGGCAAACGGAGACGACACGCGCCCGATCGTCGCACGTTGTGGGACCGCACGGGTGGCAAGCCACCCGTTCGATCGGGCGGTCTATCGTGCGAATACCCCGGCACCACCCCGCCGGGCCCGTCGGAAGGCCCCAGAAGGGCCGGCCAAACACAGGAGTTTGCGATGGGCGTATTCACCGCCGACACGGGACACGAGCAGGTCGTGTTCTGCCAGGACAAGCAGTCCGGACTCAAGGCCGTAATCGCGATCTACTCGACCGCGCTCGGCCCGGGACTGGGCGGGACCCGGTTCTACCCCTATGCCACCGAGGAAGAGGCCCTGCACGACGTGCTGGAGCTGAGCCGGGGCATGGCCTACAAGAACGCCCTCGCCGGGCTCGACCTCGGCGGCGGCAAGGCCATCATCTGGGGCGACCCGGTCGCCGACAAGTCCGAGGCGCTGCTGCGCGCCTACGGCCGGTTCGTCGAGTCCCTCAACGGCCGGTACTACACGGCCTGCGATGTCGGCACGTACGTCCAGGACATGGACATCATCGCCAAGGAGACGAAGTACGTCACCGGGCGCTCCGTGGAGAACGGCGGCGCCGGCGACTCCTCCATCCTGACCGCCTGGGGCGTCTACCAGGGCATGCGCGCCGCCGCCGAGCACAAGTGGGGCACCCCGTCCCTCGCCGGCCGTACGGTGGGCGTGGCGGGCCTGGGCAAGGTCGGCAAGTACCTGGTCCGGCACCTGATCGAGGACGGCGCCTCCGTGGTCGCCACCGACCCGTACGAGCCCGCCCTCGACTGGGTCCGCGCGACCTACCCCCAGGTCGAGGTCGTCGCCGACACGCTGTCGCTGATCACCACCCCCCTCGACGTGTACGCGCCCTGCGCCCTCGGCGGGGCCCTCAACGACGACACCGTGCCGGTCCTGACCGCCAAGGTCGTCGTGGGCGCCGCGAACAACCAGCTCGCGCACCCGGGCGTCGAGAAGCTGCTCTCGGACAACGGCGTGCTGTACGCCCCCGACTACCTGGTCAACTCCGGCGGCGTCATCCAGGTCGCCGACGAGATCGCGGGTTTCAACTTCGAGCGGGCCAAGGCGCGGGCGACCCGGATCTTCGACACCACGAAGCAGATCCTGGCCCTGGCCGACACCGAGAACATCTCGCCGGCCGCCGCCGCCGACCACCTGGCAGAGCGTCGGATGGCTGACTGCGGTCGGCTGCGCACCATCCTGCTGCCCTGACCGTCGGCCAGGTGTGACGTCGTTAACCCGGTGGGATTGCTGGGCAGTTCGGACAAAAGTAACTGAACTGCCCGTGATCCCCCGGGCGCGCCGGTGGGGCGAGATTTTGCAAGTCGCCTGGGCGCTGTAGTGTTGTCTGCACGAGATAACCTGACGTCTTCGGGGCCCGCCTCTTTGGGGCCGCCCCGTTCTTCTGTGCGAGGGGGTCGGCCATGGGGCGCGGCCGTGCTAAGGCCAAGCAAGCGAAGGTGGCCCGGGAGCTGAAGTACTCCTCCCCCACTACGGACTTCGACAAGCTGCAACGCGAGCTGGCAGGCGGAGACTCGCAGCCAGCCGGGGAGCGCGACGACCTCGACGAGGACGACGACGACCCCTGGGCACCCACCCAGCGCTGAGCACCGCACGTCAGCTTCACCAGTCATTGCGAGAGCGCGCCGTCCGACCAGGGCGGTGCGCTCCGTCGTCGGCGCGGAGTAGCATCGACCCGTGCATGATGATGCGGCTAACCGTATAGCAATCCGCCGGGCGCGTACTTCGGACGTGCCCGGCATCAAACGCCTCATCGACATGTACGCGCCGGACCGCCGACTCCTCACCAAACCGGCGGTCACCCTGTACGAGACCGTGCAGGAGTTCCGCGTCGCCACCCGGGCCGACAGCGTCGTCGGCTGCGGCGCCGTGCACGTCTTCTGGCGGGACCTGGCCGAGATCCGCACCGTCGCCGTGGACCCGACCCTGGCCGGGGCCGGCATCGGGCGCCGCCTCGTCGCCGAGCTGCTGGACACCGCCCGCGACCTGGGCATCCGGCGGGTCTTCGTCCTCACCTTCGAGGTGGACTTCTTCGCCCGGCAGGGGTTCGCCCCGATCGAGGACAGCCCCATCGACTCCTCCGTGTACGCCGAGCTGCTCCGGTCGCACGACGAGGGCGTGGCGGAGTTCCTCGACCTGCAGCGGGTCAAGCCGAACACCCTGGGCAACACCCGGATGCTGAAGCTGCTCTGAGCAGGGCTGGGCCGGGCGCAGGGCTCCGGCGCGCCGCGTACCCGGAAAAGGGTCTGGAAAGGCCCCCACACGGTGTGCGGGGGCCTTGTCCGTGCTGACTAGCCCCGGGTGTAGTCGCCCATCATCTGGACGACGCCGGTGCCCTCGACGACCTCGCCGACGACCCAGGACTCGACGCCCCGGGCCGTGAGCAGGGCGAGCGCCCGGTCCGTGTCGGCCGCCGAGACGACCGCCATCATCCCGGTACCCATGTTGAAGGTCCGCTCCATCTCGGCCAGTTCGATCTTGCCCTTGGCGTGCACGAGCTCGAAGATCGGCTGCGGGCGCCAGGTCGAACGGTCCACGACGGCGTCCATGGTGTGCGGGAGGACCCGGTCCAGGTTGCCGGGGATGCCGCCGCCGGTGATGTGCGCGAACGCGCGGACGTCGCACTCGGCGATCAGCTCGAGGCAGTCCTTGGCGTAGATCCGGGTCGGGGTGAGCAGCTCCTCGCCGAGGGTGCGCTGGGTGCCCAGCTCCTCGACGACGGACTCCAGGCGCATCCGGCCCACGCCCTGGAGGACGTGCCGGACCAGGGAGTATCCGTTGGAGTGCAGGCCGCTGGAGCGCATCGCGATCACGGTGTCGCCGAGCTGGACCCGCTCCGGGCCGAGCACGAGGTCGGCCTCGACGACGCCCACGGCGGTGCCGGAGATGTCGTACTCGTCGGCGCGCATCACGCCCGGGTGCTCGGCGATCTCGCCGCCGACCAGGGAGCAGCCCGCGTACCGGCAGCCGTCGGCCATCCCGCCCGCGATCTCCGCGATCCGGGCCGGCACGACCTCGCCACAGGCGATGTAGTCCTGCATGAACAGCGGCTCGGCCCCGCAGGCGACCAGGTCGTCCACGATCATCGCGACGAGGTCGATGCCGACCGTGTCGTGGATGCCCATCTGCTGGGCGATGACGAGCTTGGTGCCCACGCCGTCCGTGGAGGAGGCCAGGAGAGGCTGCTTGTACTTCTGCACGTCGAGCTTGAACAGCCCGGCGAAGCCGCCGATCCCGCCGACCACCTCGGGCCGGTAGGTCTTGCGGACCTTGCTCTTCAGCAGCTCGACGGCCTCTTCACCAGCGGTGATCGAGACACCCGCGTCCGCGTACGAGGGCCCGCCGCGGCGCTTGCCCCCGTTCCACGGCTCCCGGATCTTCTTCACGTCCTCGGTGGCGTGGGTCATGACTCTCCCCTATGAGGGCCGGTGGTCAGCGAGGAGTCCTCGCGACGCTTGCTGAGGGTTTCCAGCAGGTGCTTGCCGAGCAGGTTGTCCTGCGGCAGCTCGATCGGGTACTCCCCGTCGAAGCAGGCCCTGCACAGCCGGTTCTTCGGCTGCTCGGTGGCCGCGACCAGGCCGTCGATCGACACGTAGCCGAGCGAGTCGGCGCCGATCGAGCGGCGGATGCCGTCGTTGTCCAGGCCGTTGGCCAGGAGTTCCGCGCGGGTGGCGAAGTCGATGCCGTAGAAGCACGGCCACTTCACCGGCGGGGAGGAGATCCGGACGTGCACCTCCAGGGCGCCCGCCTCACGGAGCATCCGGACGATCGCCCGCTGGGTGTTGCCCCGCACGATCGAGTCGTCGACGACGACCAGGCGCTTGCCGCGCACGATGTCGCGCAGCGGGTTCAGCTTGAGCCGGATGCCCAGCTGGCGGAGCGTCTGGGACGGCTGGATGAAGGTCCGGCCGACGTAGGCGTTCTTGACGAGGCCGACGCCGTACGGGATGCCGGACTCCTGGGCGTAGCCGATCGCGGCCGGCGTGCCCGACTCCGGGGTGGGGATGACCAGGTCCGCGTCGACCGGGAACTCGCGGGCGAGCTGGCGGCCGATGTCGACCCGGGCCGCGTACACGTTGCGGCCGGAGATCGTGGCGTCCGGGCGGGCCAGGTACACGTACTCGAAGACGCAGCCCTTCGGGTCCGCGGCGGCGAACCGCTCGGACCGCAGCCCCGCCTCGTCGATCGCGATCAGCTCGCCGGGCTCGATCTCCCGGACGACGCTCGCGCCGACGATGTCGAGGGCCGACTTCTCGCTGGCCACGACCCAGCCGCGCTCCAGCCGGCCGAGGACCAGCGGGCGGACGCCCTGGGGGTCACGGGCCGCGTACAGCGTGTTCTCGTCCATGAAGACGAGGCTGAACGCGCCCTTGACGGTGGGCAGCACCTTCATCGCGGCGGCCTCGACCGACAGGTCCGGGTACCCCGCGAGCAGGGTGGCCAGGCTGCCGGTGTCGCTCGTACCCAGCTCACCGGGGCTGATCTCGGCGGCCTGCGCTGCGAGTTCGGCCTTGTTCACCAGGTTGCCGTTGTGGGCCAGCGCGATCGTGGTGCCCGCGCTGGTGGACCGGAGAGTCGGCTGCGCGTTCTCCCAGGTGGAGTCGCCGGAGGTCGAGTAGCGGGCGTGGCCGATCGCCAGGTACCCGTGCAGACTTCCGAGGGTGGACTCGTCGAAGACCTGGGAAACGAGACCCACGTCCTTGTACACGGTCACGCCGGTGCCGTCGCTCACCGCGATGCCCGCAGCCTCCTGGCCACGGTGCTGCAGTGCGTACAGCCCGAAGTAACTCAGTTTGGCGACCTCTTCGCCGGGGGCCCAGACGCCGAAGACCCCACAGGCGTCCTGTGGTCCCTGGTCCTGGGGGTCGAGGTCATGGGTCAACTGCCCGTCGCCTCGGCGCACGTGCCGCTCCTCGCAGAGAGGGGGAATAGCCGTCGTCCGTGAGTCTACGCGAGCCCCTGTGCTGGCCAGAGAGCCACCGCTGAGCCGCTTTTCGTCACTGACCATAGCGGGTGACAAGGGGCTCACGCCAGTGATTGAGTGCCATAATTAGGACTTTTTGCCGTACCCCAATTTGGCGGAGATAATCACGACAATCCTTTTCATTCTATTTGTACTGTTTGCCTGTGACAAGATTAACGTCAGACCAACGGCAGGTACTCGGAGAGATCCGCCCGCGACCCGCTCGCCCGGACCCGCCCCGCCGCCACGGCCGCCGCCCAGTCCAGCTCGCCCCGCGCGAGCGCCAGCCACGTCGGGACATCGGTCTCGATCACGTTCGGCGGGGTGCCCCGGGTGTGCCGGGGACCGCCGATGCACTGCACCGCCCCGTACGGCGGGACGCGCACCTCCACCGATCTTCCGGGTGCCCGTTTCGCCAGCTCCTGGAGATACAAACGAGTGGCGCTCTTCTCATCGCCGACTGAATTCGCGTCATGAACGGGCATGAACCGACCATAGCTCCGGGCGCGAGCGGCAACACCTCCCCGGTCCGCCGTATAGTGCACGACGGTGGTAATGCGGGGGGAAGGCTGACCAGGAGGCGGGAAACGTGGGCACGCACCGAGCGGCATGGGTGACGCGAATCGGCGTCGTCGGCGCACTCATCGTCGGCAGTGTGGCATTGACGGCGGCACCAGCCCTGGCAGCGGATGGCGTAGAAGTCAACGTGTCACCGGGAACGGTCTCGGTCAAGGCCGGCAGCACCGGGTCAGTGACGATCGAGCTCGAGAACAAGAGCAACGCCGTGGACGCCAAGGGCACGCTGAACGTGTCCCTCCCGTCCAGCGTGACGTTCTCCGACCAGATCCAGTCGTCGGCAGGCATCAACTGCACGCTCGCCAACCAGGGCCGTGCGGCGAGCTGCTCCTTCGACATCGACAAGAACCGCAAGGGTTCCGTCGCCTTCCAGATCGGCGCCCAGCAGGGCACCCCGGCGAGCAACCTCCAGGCCAACGTCTCGGCCAACGCCGGCGCGCTGCCCGTGACCGGTGACCGGGGCTTCAACGTCAACGTCGCGGCAGGCGCCCCCGCGGGCGGCATCCTCGGCGTCACCGGCACGGTCACCGACGCCGCCGGCGCGGCCGTCCCCGGCGCCGACGTGAAGGCCACCGACTCGACCGGCAAGGTGCGCGGCACCACGACCAACGAGCAGGGCGCGTACGTCATCGACGTGCGCAGCGACCCGTTCAAGGTCGGGACGATCTCCATCCAGGCCAGCAAGTCCGGTTTCGCGATCGGCAAGCTGACCCGGACCGGCGTGGCCGACCAGCCGATCACCAACGCCGACCTCAAGCTCGCGCTGTCGGCCTCGCCCACCGCCTCGGCCAGCCCGTCCGCCGCGGCCTCCCCGTCCACCGCCCCGTCCGCGGAGACCTCCTCCTCCCCGCAGGCCGACGCGAAGACCGGCAAGGGCGACGGCGGCACCAGCCTGCTGACCTGGCTGATCATCGCCTTCGGCATCCTGCTGATCGGCGGCGGTGGCGCGGCGATCTACTTCCTGCTCCGCAAGGGCAAGGACGAGGACGACGGCGGCGTCGCCCCGCCCACCCCGACCGTGTACGGCGGCCCGGGCGGCACCCCGAGCCGCAGGCCCGCCGCTGACGACTCGCCGACGATGATGCACCAGGGCCCGCTCGTCGTCGACGACCCGTACGGGGACCCCGCGCCCTACGGCGGCGGCTACAGCGGCCGGACGGACCAGTACGGTGCGCCCGCCGACCCGTACGCGGCCCCGCCGGCGGCCGCTCCGCCGACCCAGCAGTACGGCCGCCCGTCGGACCCGTACGCGGCGCCGCCCACCCAGCAGTACGGTGGCCGGCCGGCGGCGGATCCGTACGCGGACCAGACCCGGCAGTACGGCGCGCAGCCGGCGCAGCACGAGGAGCGGACCCAGCAGTACCGGCCGGAGCAGCCCCCTCAGGGCCAGCAGCCGGGCGCCCGCCAGCCGGAGAACCGCCGCCCGCTGGACTGGCTGGACGACTAGTCACGCGTTTTTCAGGGCCGCCCCGGTCATCCGGGGCGGCCCTGACGCTGTTCTAGGAGCCCATCTTGGCGTACTTGAACGCGCCCAGCGTGTGGCTCTTCTTCCGCACGTCGTCGTTGCCGCCGTTGCCGTCGATGGTGTGCACGACGGTCTTCTTGCCGACCTTCTCGACCTTCACCACGATCATGATGTGCTGCGGCTTGAGCACCACGTCACCGACCTGCGGGGACTTCGTGCCGGTCAGCGACGCACGCCAGCTGTCGACCCCGAACGACGCGGGCACCGGCTTCACGCCGGCCTTGGTCCACACCCAGCGGGTGAACGCCGCGCACCACTGGCCGTTGACGTCGTCGTTGCAGTTCAGGCTGGAACCGAAGTCCTTGAAGTACTTCTGGCAGTTCGTGGGCTTGCGGGTCCGGGTGCCGTCCTCCTTGACGCCCAGCTGGCTGGTGGCGACGCAGGCCACCTTCTGCCGCAGGGTGAGGGTCTTGCTGGCCCGGCAGTCGGCCGCCTTCTGGTCCGGGTTCTTGCCGGCGGCCGTCGCGATCGAGGTGGCCTCGGCCGTCATCGTGTCCGTCGAGGCGCTCGCGGCGCTGCTCAGACCGACCATCAGGCCGGCCATGGCGACCCCGACGACGAGCAGAGGCAGAACCTTCTTCTTGAGTACCGACATCGCGGTGTCCTTTTCTGTTCCGGCACGGCGGATCCGCACCGGAATCAGAAAAGCGCCCGGGGAACCGGGCTGAACAGGGCAAAAGGTGGCCGGGACAGGCTCGGACGAGGTGGGCCGGGTGGGCGGCGCGGGCCCTTGCCGGGCAGCGCGGGGCCCTTTGCCGGGCGGCGCGGAGGGGCCTAGACGGCGGGGATGAACGAGTCGTTGCGCAGGATCGGGACGACGTCGGACACGTTGCGCTGGGTGGCGATGTCCACGTCGGCCGCGAAGCCCATGTCCCGCAGCTCACCGGCGGAGACACTGCCCCGGACGGCCGCGCTGATGTCCGGGACTCCGGAGTACGAGGCCAGGGCCACGGCCCCCTCCACGGACAGGCCACCCTCGGCGGTCACCAGGCCGTCCAGGATCGCGGCGGCGCCGAGCAGGTCCTCCACGGACGGGCGGAGCGTCGCGTTCGGCCAGCGTTCGCCCGCCGCGATGACGCCGATCGGGCGGTCCGCCGTGCCGTACCCCTGGGAGAGGAGCCAGCGGGAGACGGCGCGCGCGTTGCGCAGGCAGCCCGCGACCACCGGCACCCCGGTGGAACCGGCGGCGGAACAGATCGCCGAGCCGTTCGGCGAGGGCAGCACCAGGTCGGACACGAACGGGGCCCCGGCCAGCGCGGCCGGCGACAACGACCACGGGTGCTTCGGGGTGGCCCCGCGCCGGGCGGCGGCGACGGTGGCCCCGATCCGGCGCGCGTACTCGGCGGCCTGGGAGTCCCACGGGAACGGGTACACCCGGGTGCCGCGGCTGACCGCGATGCTCACGGACGTGGTGAACGACAGAACGTCCACCACGACCAGAACAGAACAAATCCTGCCGAGTTCGGCGGCGCCGGTCAGCCCCCAGTCGAAGCGGACCCCGCTCCCGGGTTGCGTGACCGGCGCCTCGGACACTCAGCCGAACAATCGGGCCAGAGTGCCCTGGTGGGCCTCCGCCAGCTCGGTCAGCGGGATCTCGAACTGACCCTCGATCTTGAGGGTGTCGCCACCGGTCGTGCCGAGCACCGTCAGCGGGATGTCCCCGACGACCGCGCGCAGCGCCTCGACGTCCTTGACCGTGACGAGCACCCGGCCGGCCGACTCGCTGAACAGCGCCACGAAGGCGTCGCCCTCCAGCGTGACGGTCGCGCCGACGCCGCGCCGGAGCGCGGACTCGGTCAGGGCCTGGGCCAGACCGCCGTCGGACAGGTCGTGCGCGGACACCAGGTCGGCGGCGCGCAGGGCGTCGGCCAGCTTGATCTCCCCGAGCAGGTCGACCTTAGGCGGCTGACCGCCCAGGTGACCGTGCCGCACCCACGCCCACTCGGAGCCGGACAGCTCCTCCCGGGTCGCGCCGAGCAGGACGATCGTGTCGCCCGCCTCCGCGAAGCCCATCGGGGTGCGCTTCGTGACGTCGTCCAGCACGCCGAGGACCGCGACCACGGGGGTCGGGTTGATCGCGACGGTGCCGGTCTGGTTGTAGAAGCTGACGTTGCCGCCCGTGACCGGGATGTCCATCTCCAGGCAACCGTCGGCCAGGCCGCGGACGGCCTCCGCGAACTGCCACATGACCGCCGGGTCCTCGGGCGAGCCGAAGTTCAGGCAGTTGGAGACCCCGATGGGCACGGCGCCGGTGACGGAGACGTTCCGGTACGCCTCGGCAAGCGCCAGCTTCGCGCCCTCGTACGGGTTCAGCCGGGTGTAGCGGCCGTTGCCGTCCGTGGCGAGCGCGACGCCGAGGTTGGACTCCTCGTCGATCCGGATCACGCCGGCGTCCTCGGGCTGGGCGAGCACGGTGTTGCCCAGCACGTACCGGTCGTACTGCTCCGTGATCCAGCTCTTGTCGCACAGGTTCGGGCTGGCGACCAGGGTCAGCAGCTCGGCCCGCAGGTCGGTCGGCCGGGGCAGGGTCTCGGCCCGGTCGGCCTGGAGCAGGATCAGGTCGGCCGGCTCCCGCAGCGGACGCGCGTAGACCGGGCCGTCGTCGGCGAGGCTGCCCGGGGGGCAGTCCACGACGATCTGGTCGTTCCAGGAGATGACGAGCCGGTCGCCCTCGGTGATCTCACCGATGTTGGTGCCGAGCACGCCCCACTTGTCGCAGATCGCCAGGACGGCGTCCACGTTCTCCGGGGCGACGATCAGCAGCATCCGCTCCTGGGACTCGCTGGCCAGAATCTCGTGCGGCTCCATCGAGGCCTCGCGGAGCGGCACCCGCTCCAGGTAGGCGCGCATGCCCAGCCCACCGGCCGCGCTCGTCTCGGACAGCGCGCAGGTCAGGCCCGCGCCGCCGAGGTCCTGGATGCCGACGACCAGGCCCGCGTCGTAGATCTCCAGGCAGGACTCGATGAGCAGCTTCTCCATGAACGGGTCGCCGACCTGCACGGCCGGCCGCGAGTCCTCGGAGCCCTCCTCGAACGTGGCACTGGCCAGCACCGACACGCCGCCGATGCCGTCCCGGCCCGTCTTGGCGCCCATCAGGATCACCGCGTTGCCGACGCCGGACGCCGTCTTGTTCTGCATCCGGCTGATCGGCAGCACGCCGATGCTCAGCGCGTTGACCAGCGGATTGCCCTGGTAGCACGGGTCGAACACGGTCTCGCCGCCGATGTTCGGCAGGCCCAGGCAGTTGCCGTAGCCGCCGACGCCCTGGACGATGCCGTGCACGAGGCGCGGGGTGTCCGGGTGGTCGACCGCGCCGAACCGGAGCTGGTCCATGACCGCGATCGGGCGCGCGCCCATCGCGAGGATGTCGCGGACGATGCCGCCCACGCCGGTCGCCGCGCCCTGGTACGGCTCGACGAAGCTCGGGTGGTTGTGCGACTCGACCTTGAAGGTGACCGCGATCTTGTCGTTCAGCGAGACGACACCGGCGTTCTCCCCGATGCCCGCGAGCATCCGGTTGTTCTTCGGGGTCTTCTCACCGAACTGCTTGAGGTGCACCTTGCTCGACTTGTACGAGCAGTGCTCGCTCCACATGATCGAGTACATCGCGAGCTCGGACTGGGTGGGGCGCCGGCCGAGGATCTCGCGGATCCGCTCGTACTCGTCGGGCTGGAGACCCAGCGCCGCGTACGGCTGCTCCTCGTCGGGCGTCTTCTCCGCCAGGTCGACGGTATCCGCGGTCATGCCTTGACTCCCAGGGACGCGAGGACGGACGTGAACATGCCGAGGCCGTCGACTCCGCCGCCGAACGGGCCGGTCAGCGCCTCGATGGCGTGCTCCGGGTGCGGCATCAGGCCGACGACGTTGCCGGCCTCGTTGCGGATGCCCGCGATGTCGCGCTGCGAGCCGTTGGGGTTGCCCTCCAGGTAACGGAAGACGACCCGGCCCTCGGCCTCCAACGCGTCGAGCGTGTGCTCGTCGGCCTGGTAGCAGCCCTCACCGTTCTTGACCGGGATGACGATCTCCTGGCCCTCGGTGTAACCGCTGGTCCACGCGGTCGAGGTGTTCTCGACCTTCAGTTTCTGGTCCCGGTTGCGGAAGTGCAGGTGGGAGTTGCGCAGCAGGGCGCCCGGCAGCAGGTGCGCCTCGCAGAGCACCTGGAAACCGTTGCAGATGCCGAGCACCGGCAGGCCACCGTTGGCCGCGTCGATGATCTTCTCCATCACCGGCGAGAACCGGGCGATGGCGCCGCAGCGCAGGTAGTCGCCGTACGAGAAGCCGCCGGGCAGGACGACCGCGTCCACGCCCTTCAGGTCCGCGTCGGCGTGCCAGAGCTGCACGGCCTCGGCACCCGCCAGGCGGGCGGCCCGGCGGGCGTCCCCGTCGTCGAGTGAGCCGGGGAAGGTGACTACCCCGATCTTCACTTCTCGACCTGGCCCTTGTCGTCCGCGACAGAGATCGTGAAACTCTCGATGACCGTGTTGGCCAGGAGCTTGTCCGCGATCTCACGGGCCTTGTCCAGGTCTGGCTCGCCGACGAACTCGAGCTCGATCCGCTTACCGATCCGCACCGACGACACCTCGGTCACGCCGAGCCGGGGCAGCGCATTGGCCACCGCCTGCCCCTGCGGGTCGAGGATCTCGGGCTTGAGCATGACGTCGACTACGACGCGCGCCACGGGTCACTCCTGACGTTAATTCACAGCCATTAGCGCCTCAGAGCTTACCGGTCGACCTGAACCACCACGCCCGTGACCAGCACAGTGACGGCCACCACTGGCTTCTTTCGGAAAGTTGCCGCTATTTCTGCTCGATTAGCAGCAACTTTCCGGTACGTGAACGCTCGTGAACGCGCATGTTCCCAACCGGCGGGTGGGCGGCCGGTCGGGAGGGCGCGGGCGGGCGGGGCCGGCCAGGTGCGTTGGCCGGGCGGGTTGCGCACATGGACCGGGCCGGCCCCTGTGCGGTGGCCGGCCCGGTCTGCGGGACTCTGTCGGGGTTGTCGCCGGGGCTTAGAGGATCGCGCCCGGGGCGTAGGACGTGGCCTCCGGGTGCGCCGCGAGGACCTTCTCGATCCGGGCGAGCACCTGGGCCACCTGCGCGCCGGCCGCGCCCGTGAACGTGCCCGGGTCGGCCACCAGGGCGTCGATCTCCGCGCGGGTCAGCTTGAGCCGGGGGTCGGCGGCGAGCCGGTCGTACAGGTCGTTGTCCGCCGCGCCCTTCTCGCGCATGCCCAGCGCGACGGCCACCGCGTGCTCCTTGATCGCCTCGTGCACCTGCTCGCGGCCCACGCCCCGCTGCACGGCCGCGACCAGGATCTTCGTGGTGGCCAGGAACGGCAGGTACCGGTCCAGCTCGCGCTCGACGACCGCCGGGTACGCGCCGAACTCCTGGAGCACCGTCAGGAACGTCTGGAACAGGCCGTCCAGGGCGAAGAACGCGTCGGGCAACGCGACCCGGCGGACCACGGAACAGGACACGTCGCCCTCGTTCCACTGGTCACCGGCCAGCTCGCCGACCATGCCCAGGTAGCCGCGCACGATCACGGACAGGCCGTTGACCCGCTCGCAGGACCGGGTGTTCATCTTGTGCGGCATCGCCGAGGAGCCGACCTGACCGGCCTTGAAGCCCTCGGTCACCAGCTCCTGGCCCGCCATCAGCCGGATCGTGGTCGCCAGGCTCGACGGGGCGGCCGCGGACTGGGCCAGCGCCGAGAGCACGTCGAAGTCCAGCGAGCGCGGGTAGACCTGGCCGACGCTGGTCAGCACCCGCTTGAAGCCGAGGTGCTCGGCGACCTTCTGCTCCAACTGGTCGAGCTTGTCCGGATCGCCCAGCAGGTCCAGCTGGTCGGCGGCCGTGCCGACCGGACCCTTGATGCCCCGCAACGGGTACCGGTTGACCAGGTCCTCGATCCGCTCGTACGCGATCAGGAGCTCCTCGGCGGCACTCGCGAACCGCTTGCCCAGCGTCGTCGCCTGCGCCGCCACGTTGTGCGACCGGCCGACCATGGTCAGCGCCGTGTACTCCCCCGCCCGCTCGCCCAACCGGGCCAGCGTCGCCGCGATCCGGCCCTGGATCAGCTTCAGCGAGGACAGGATCTGGAGCTGCTCGACGTTCTCGGTGAGGTCCCGCGACGTCATGCCCTTGTGAATGTGCTCGTGCCCGGCGAGCGCCGAGAACTCCTCGATCCGCGCCTTCACGTCGTGGCGGGTGATCCGCTCCCGGGCGGCGATCGACTCCAGGTCGACATGCGCGACGACGGCCTCGTAGGCCTCGATCACACCGTCGGGGATCGCGACCCCGAGCTCCTTCTGGGCCCGCAGGACGGCCAGCCAGAGCTGACGCTCCAGAACGATCTTGTACGCCGGCGACCACAGCTCGGTGAGCTCGGCGGAGGCGTAGCGGTCGGCGAGGACATTCGGGATCTGCACGCCCCCATCCTATGGCTGTGACCCTGCCCACCAGCCAAGAAGGGGCGCCCACCGTGTCGATGGGCGCCCCCGGGGAGCCGGTTGCGGGCACTTCACCATTCCGCTGTCATGGGAATTCCGTTTCCGCGAGGATCCTCTCGGAAAACAGTCGTTGAAGGCGTTCCGCCAACCCGGACAGGAGCACCGGACTACCCGGGACGCCTTATTCCGAAAGCCATTCGGAACCGGACCGTCCTGTACGGACAATCCCATTGTGGGACAGCAGCGGGACAGTTTTCCATGTGCGAGTTACCTGTCCCTGAACCACTCCGGGAGTCGTCCGAGCCAGTCCCGGACGCCCGACCGCCTTCCGGAACGTCGCCGGGCCCCGTTCTCTGGGAGTCGACCACCTCACGTCGAGGGGTCGTCCCCACACCGAAACGGAGTTTGGCATGTCCACCCTCACCAGGAGATTCCTCCCGCTGGCCCTCGGGGTCGTGCTCGTCGGCGGCCTGATCGCCGGGGTCGCCGGTACGTCGTTCGCCCAGGGGGACGCCGCCGGGGTCGCCGCCAGCCACAGTGAGAGCGCCGCGGAGCTGACCGCCGACGCGGAGGCCGACCGGCTCGCGACGGAGGCGGTGGCGGCGCAGAAGCCGGCGGCGTGCCCGTCGAGGACCACGGCGAAGATGTGCACCCTGTACCGGGCGGCGCTGACCGCGTCGTCGGCCGGTAAGTACAAGTGGGACAGCATCGGGTGTTACCGGAAGGACAGCCTGCCGTACCACCCGGAGGGCCGGGCGTGTGACCTCGTGTACGGCTCGATCGGCAAGAAGGCCGCCGGGGACAACCTGTCGGACGGTACGGCGATGAAGAACTGGCTGGTGAAGAACCACACCAAGTACAAGATCGACCACATCATCTGGCGGGGCGTCATCTACTCGCCCAACGGCAACTGGAAGGGCCACTCGCAGCCGAACTGCAGCTCCAGCAAGATCACGGCGTGCCACTACGACCACGTGCACGTGTCGGTGGTCCGCTAGGGCCGCACGGCCCGAGCCGGGGCCGAGGCCCGGCACGCGGCCCATGACCAGGCCGCCACCCACAACCGGGGCGGGCGCCGGCCATCCGGCGCCCGCCATTGTGACCCAGGCGACATTGACCCCCCAGAATGCCGCCGGCAAGATTCCTCTGCACATACAAATAATGCACATGCATAGGAGTTGGCCATGCGGCACTTCCTCTTCCTGCTCGCCAGCGCACGCCACGGCGGCAACACGGAAGCCATGGCCCGCTTCGCGGCCGAACACCTGCCCGAAGGCGCCACCCAGCAGTGGCTGCGGCTGTCCGACCTGCCGCTGGACCCGTTCCAGGACATCCGGCACTCCGGCGACGGCGTCTACCCCGCCCCCGAGGGGAACGCGAAACTGTTGCTGGAGGCCACAGTGGAGGCCACGGACATCGTCATCGCGTCCCCGGTCTACTGGTACAGCATCGCCGCGCCCGCCAAGTTGTACCTCGACCACTGGTCCGCCTGGCTGCGCGTCCCCGGCGTGCGCTTCCGCGACCGGATGCAGGGCAAGACGATGTGGTCGGTCACCGCGCTGAGCAACGAGTCCCCCGAGGCGGTGGCCCCACTGGTGGACTCCCTGAAGCTCACAGCGGACTACATGGACATGCGGTGGGGCGGCTCTCTCATCAACTACTACAACCGCCCTGGCGAGGCCATTTCAGATGGTGCGACAAACACCTTCTTCTCGGGGGTACGCGTCTAGCGACCAACATTCACTCAACAACCGACCACTATTCCGGGCGGCGTGCACCAGAGTGGAATGGAGAGCAGAGAGGAAACCACATGGACAGCACCACAAAAGTGCCAGTCGGCGGACACCTGCTCCGAGAACTCCTCTGGTGCGGGGCCGTCTGTCACAAGCCGATGTTCCCGGCCGTGCTGGACGGCACGGCCATCTACCACTGCTCGTGCCTCATCGTGGACGCCGAGGCCGTCGACGAACACGCGTGGCACCAGTTCGAGCGGGACCACGAATGGCTCGCGGGCGCGGTACCGACGCATTGCCGGGCCGAGGTACTCACGCACTCGACCGGCGCGATCACCTATCGGCCGGTACCCGACGGCGGATTTGTGCTGTCCTTCGAGTCTCGGAACTAGAACCTGGCCCCACGAGTGCGCCATTCCCCGCCACGAATCCGGCGTGCCGTCACCGCCCGGCGGCGATTCCGTGTTGCCACGTCACCGCCCGGACCGAGTCACCGCCCGGCGGCGATGTCCGTCCGGTGCTGCGCGCCGTCGAACCGCACCTTCTCCACGAGCCGGTAGGCCGCCGCCCGCGCCTCGGGCACCGAGTCCGCGACCGCCGTGCAGCACAGCACCCGACCACCGGCGGTGACGAGCTCGCCGGCCTCGTCGAGCGCCGTGCCGGCGTGCAGCACGCCCGGGTCGTCCGCGCCGGTGATGACATCGCCCGACCGGGACGTGACCGGGTAGCCGGCGGAGGCCATGACCACGGCCACCGCAGCGCCGTCCCGCCACTCCAGCGGCGGGTGCCCGGCCAGCTTCCCGGTCGCCGCGGCGTGCAGCAGCTCCCCGAGCCCCGACTCCAGCAGCGGCAGCACGACCTGGGTCTCCGGGTCGCCGAACCGCACGTTGAACTCGATCACCTTCGGGCCCTTGGCCGTCAGGGCCAGACCCACGAACAACAGACCACTGAAGGGGGTACCCCGGGAGTCCATCTCCGCCAGCAGCGGCCCCACGACCTCGGACATCACGACGGGTACGAGGTCGGCGGGCGCCCACGACAGCGGCGCGTACGCACCCATGCCACCGGTGTTGAGCCCCGTGTCCCCGTCCCCGATCCGCTTGAAGTCCTGGGCGGGCAGCAGCGGCACGCCGGTCAGCCCCTCGCACACCACGAACAGCGACACCTCGGGCCCGTCGAGGTACTCCTCGATCACCACCCGGCCACACGCGGCGGCGTGCGCGAGGGCCACCTCCCGGTCGTCGGTGACCGCGACACCCTTCCCGGCGGCCAGCGCGTCGTCCTTCACCACGTACGGCGCGCCGAACTCGTCCAGCGCGGCGGCGGCCTGCTCGGGCGTGTCACACGTGTACGACTTCGCGGTCGGAATGCCGGCGGCGGCCATCACGGCCTTGGAGAAGTCCTTCGACCCCTCCAGCCGGGCGGCCTCGAACGACGGGCCGAAGCAGGCGATCCCGGCGGACCGGACCGCGTCGGCGACGCCGGCGACCAGGGGTGCCTCGGGGCCGACGATCACGAGGTCGGCGGCGGTCTCCACGGCCAGGGCCGCGACGGCGGCCGGGTCCATGGGGTTGACGGCACGCAGCTCGGCCACGGCTGCCATCCCGGGGTTACCGGGGGCGGCCAGGACGTGGCTGACGGCGGGATCGAGGGACAGGGCGGTGACCAGGGCGTGCTCGCGCCCCCCGGTGCCGATCACAAGTACGCGCACAACTCGGTAGCCTATGCGGTATCACGGCGATACCATCGAGGGCATGGCCATGACTCTCCGCCTCAGCGAGACCCAGAGCGCCGCGCTCCGGCAGCGCGCCGAAATCGAGGGCCGCAGCATGCAACAGGTCGCGCTCGACGCCATCGAGGAGTATCTGCTCCGCGCCGCCGACGACGCCACCACCGACGAGCTGGCCGCCAGGGGCGCGCACCGGTTCTCCGAGCTGCTCCGCCGCCTCGGCGAATGATCCGGTACCTGACGCTGGAGCAGGCCCTGCGGATCGCCCGCGCGGCCGTCGGCGGCCCGGTGGGGCTGCGTGACCTGGGACTGCTCGACGCCGCCGTGCACCGGCCCCAGGCGACGGTCTTCGGGCAGGACGCCTATCCGACGCTGTTGGGCAAGGCGGCGGCCCTGCTGCACTCGATCACGACGAGCCATCCCCTGGTCGACGGCAACAAGCGCCTGGCGTGGCTCGCGACGTACGTGTTCTGCGCCAAGAACGGGGTCGAGCTGGATCCGACCGACGACGAGGCGTACGCGCTGGTGACGGATGTGGCGTCGGGGCGGGTCGGCGAGGTCGAGGAGATCGCGGCGGCGCTGGGGGCGTTCGTCCGGCAGTGAGACCCGGTCGGGCCTCGGGCCGGCCGCCCAGCCCTGGCACCGGCAACAGCCCAGCCCTGGCACCAGCCCAACCGCGGCACCGGTCCAGCCCCGGGCCGGCACCGGCCCTGCCGAGCGCGGCCTCAGGACTCGGGTCGAGGCGCTCGCGGCCCCGACCCGTGTCCGGTGTGCCTAGCGGCGCGGGATCAGCTCGTGGATGACCACGTTCTCGTCGCGCCCCGGTCCCACACCCACGATGCTGACCTTCGTCCCGCACAGCTCCTCGATGCGCTTGACGTAGTTCTGCGCGTTGACCGGCAGGTCCTCGAACACCCGCGCCTTGGAGATGTCCTCCCACCAGCCGGGCAGGTACTCGTACACCGGCTTCGCGTGGTGGAAGTCCGTCTGGGTCATCGGGATGTCGTGGTGGCGCACCCCGTCCACGTCGTACGCCACGCAGATCGGGACCTGCTCCAGGCCGGAGAGGATGTCGAGCTTCGTGACGACGAGGTCGGTGATCCCGTTGAGCCGGGTCGCGTACCGGCCGATGACGGCGTCGAACCAGCCGGTGCGCCGCTCGCGACCGGTCGTCGTGCCGTACTCGCCACCGGTCTTGCGGATGTGCTCGCCCATCTCGTCGTGCAGCTCGGTCGGGAACGGCCCCGAACCGACCCGGGTCGTGTACGCCTTCGTCACGCCGATCACCTGGGTGATCCGGGTCGGCGGCACCCCGGCCCCGACGCAGGCCCCGGCGGAGATCGGGTTCGAGGAGGTCACGAACGGGTAGGTGCCGTGGTCCATGTCGAGCATGGTGGCCTGCGCGCCCTCGAACAGCACGACCTCGCCGCGGTCGAGCGCGTCCCAGATCAGGGTGCGGGTGTCGACGATGAAGGGGGAGATCCGCTCGGCGTACCCCAGGTACTCCTCGAGGACGGTCTCCAGGTCGATCGCCTTGCGGTTGTAGACCTTGGTGAGGATCTGGTTCTTCTCGCGCAGCGCCAGCTCGAGCTTCTTGCGCAGGATGCCCGGGTCGAGCAGGTCCTGGGCGCGGATGCCCATCCGGGCGACCTTGTCGCCGTAGGACGGGCCGATGCCCCGACCGGTGGTGCCGATCTTCGCGGAGCCGAGGTAGCGCTCGACGACCCGGTCCAGCGCCCGGTGGTGGGGCATGACGAGGTGCGCGTCGCCGGAGATCCGCAGCCGGGGGGTGACGTCCATGCCGCGCTCGGCGAGGCCGTCGATCTCACCCAGGAGGACCTTCGGGTCGATGACGACGCCGTTGCCGATGACGATGATCGCGGTGGGGGACAGCGCGCCGGAGGGCAAGAGGTGCAGTGCGTACTTCTGGCCGTCCGGGGTCACGACGGTGTGTCCGGCGTTGTTGCCGCCCGAGTAGCGCACGACGTAGTCGGTCTGACCGCCGAGCATGTCGGTGATCTTTCCCTTGCCTTCATCGCCCCACTGCGCGCCAATAAGAACAATCGCTGACATATGTCCGCCCCTAACCCGCGCCGCAGCCTAACCGATGCGGATGAAAGGCTAACCCACGAACTGACGAAGGGGGTCCCGGTGAGCGAGGTCATCATCCTCACGTTGGGTGACGGCGCCGGTGGGTGCTGCGATGACGGCGGGTGCGGGACTCGTACTCCCGTGCTGCACTGCCGTGACGCGCTGCGCGCGGCGGGTGCCGAGGTGACGCTTGTCACGGCGAACTCCGACGCGGAGATCGACGCCGTACTCGAGTCGAACAAACGGCTGGTCGTCGCCGCGAGCACCGACGGGGAACTCCGGGCGGTGCTCCGCCGGCTCGTGAAGCGCTACGCCCCCGCGCCGGGCAAGCGCACCGACGACCTGCCCGCCGACCGGACGGTCCCGGACCTGCCCCCGATCGGGATCCTGCCGCTGGACGCCTCACCCCTGGTGACGCTCCTCGGGTTGCCCAAGGACCCGGCCGAGGTCGCCGCGGCCGTGATCGCGGGCACGATCCGCCGGCTCGACCTGCTGCGCACCGACGCCGGCTCGGTCACCCTCAACGGGGCCCTGCTCGGCACCACCGACGACTCGGGCCGGGCCCAGACGTGGCAGGCGGGCGTGGAGGTGGACGACATCGTGCTCAGCGACGGCGAGGAGCCGATCCTGGCCATCGCGGTCGCCAACGGCTCGGGCTACGCCACCTTCGACGGCCTGCCGCTCGCCCCGGGCGCGGTCCCCGACGACGGGCTGGTCGACGTGGCCGTCGCGGTGCCGGTGGTCACCAAGGGGGTCTTCAAGGCGAAGACCCGGATCGAGGTACGCCGCGCGCGCGGCCGTGCCGTCGGCATCACCCCGAAGGTCGACTCGCTGCCGTACCTGGACGACGGGGTGGAGGGCACGGTGCCCAAGCGCCGCAACTGGTGGATCGAGCGCGACGCCTGGGCCGTGTACGTGCAGGTCAGCCCGTAAGGGCGTCCCCAGCGGCCGGGTCGCAGTCGCGGAGGAACTGGGCGCAGCGGGCCGCCTCGTCCGACTCGCCGATCGCGTCGGCCGCGCGGCCCAGGGCGTGCAGGGCGCGCAGGAAGCCCTGGTTGGGCTCGTGGTTCCACGGCACGGGGCCGTGGCCCTTCCAGCCGGCGCGGCGGAGCTGGTCCAGACCGCGGTGGTAGCCGGTGCGGGCGAACGCGTAGGAGGTCACGACCTCGCCGGCCTGGTACGCCCGGTCGGCGAGCGCGGCCCACGCGGCACTCGACGTCGGGTACTGCGCGGCGACGGTCGCCGGGTCCTCGCCGTTGGCCAGCGCTGTGGCCGGACCGGTTTCGATGTCGAGCAGGGTCTCCGGCACTCCGGGCATCAGATTCTTCATCGCACCATTGTCTGGTAGGAAACTTCGGACTCTTAACCGAACGGTTGAGACCTGCATCACGCGGACGGCCAGTAAAAGGTGAGCGTCCGGCCGGTAACGCCCAACGGGCTCTAGGCGATACAAATATAACTCCGGAGCCTCCCCAGGACCGGTAAGGCAGCCCGGCGTTCCGACAGTGACGCCGGGCTGTTGCCTGTCCCGGCCCCGTGACCTCGGGATCACGCCAGGCCGGGCCCCGGGCGGGTCAGCCTCCGGTCAGGACGGCCAGAGCCTCGTCGATGTCGTCGGTGACGTGCACCAGGTGCGACTCGTCCCCGCCCGGAGCACCCGTGAGCAGGGTGCGGAGCAGCGCGGGGGCCGGGACGTCCTCGGTCCAGTACCGCGCGCCGAGGAACACGAACGGGCCACTGGGGCCGTCGGTCGCATAGAAGGTCTTCGTCGCGGCCTGGAACACCTCCTGCACGGTGCCCGCGCGGCCCTCGGCGAACACGATCCCGCCCCGGGCCAGCCGGAGAATGATGTCCTCGCGCAACGCGTTGCTGAAATACTTGGCGATCTTGGCCGCGAAGAGATTTGCCGGTTCGTGGCCGTACAACCACGTGGGAATGGCGAGACCGCCCCCGGTGGAAGGAAATTTCGCGCGAAGATCCAGGGCTTTTCTGGTGTACCGGTCGTGGTCGCGGAAATCCGGGGCGGTCGCCAACTCGTCCACGGCCTCGGTCAATGCGTCCCCGGGCAGGTACGCGCCCAGGTTCGCCGCCTCCATCACCCCGGGGCCGCCACCCGTGACGACGAGCGCACCGCTCCCGGTGAGCCGGTTGCTGATGTCGGCCGCCTGCCGGTACCCGTGGGAGCCGCGGGGTTCGGCGTGTCCGCCCATGATGCCGACCACCGGCGCGCCGGGGTGCAGCCCGCGCCACTCGGCCATCTCCTCCTCCAGCGCGTCGTCGATGCCGGAGTCGTGCAGCCGCTGGGCGATCGCGGTCCGCACGTCCGGGGTCGCGCCGCCCTGCTTGACGAAGTGCCGGTAGACGACCGTGTCGTACATCCCCTCGAAGCCGTCCTGGGCGAACCCGGCGGCGAGGTCGTCGGCCGAGTACAACCGGGAGGGGTGGGTGGTGAACGGCGCGTCCGGGAACGGCGGGATGACGGCCGCGCCGCGCAGCACCAGCTCGGCGGCGACCTGACGGTCCGCGAGATGGCAGCCGACGAACAGGGTGTCCGCCAGGGCCACGGCGGACAGGTCGACCCCGGTCAGGTCCAGGCCCTGCAGGGTCAGGCCGGCGAGGCTCCCGCGCCGGACGTGCGGGGCGAGCTCGGCGAGGGTCTCGATCTCATCGGGGCTGTAGGCCATGTGGACAATGAGAGCACAGCTTCCGCGTGGCGGGAGGGGCCGGACGGGGCGGGAATTCCCGCCCGTCCGACCCGTTCAGCAGCTGCCGGCGGCCGCGCACAACCGCTGGGCGGCCTTGACCGCGACGTCGCGCTCCCCGGAGTGCCGGCCGGCGATCTCGGTGATCAGATCCCCGACCCTGACCAGGACGTACGTCCCGCCGTACTCCACGCCGCCGTCCAGGTTCGAGACCTTGATCATCAGTGATCCGTCGCCGGCGAACCCCGAGTCGAGGATCGTCACGGTCAGGGTGCCGCGCTTGGCGCACCGCGTGGCCCACTGCCGCCAGTGCTCCAGCTGCTGGCTGGCGAGCGGCTCCAGCTCGACCCGCTGGTAGACCGCGTCGGCCGTCTCGCCCTCGCCCTTGAGGAAGGACCGGTCCCTCCTGCTGATGCCCGCCGTCGCCGGCAGTGCCGAGGCAGCGGCGCAGTACTGCGTCCAGTAGGACATCATCCAGTCGCCGGTGCCCGGGGCGTCGTCCGGAGCGACCCGGTAGCCGGTCTCCAGGTCGGTGAGCGTGAGCATCGCCGCCGGCGGTACCACGGTGAGGGGCGGCCTCGTCGACGTGCTGGGCGAGACGGAGGAGGGCTTCGTCGTCGGGGTGACCGTCGGCGTGAGCGTCGGGGGGACGGAGGGCCCACGGCTCGGCGTCGGGAACGGCGTCGGGGCCACCGGGCTGGGCGTCACGCCCGTCGGCAGCTGGTCCGGGCCGCTCCGGGCCGCGTTGACCACCCCGCCGACCCCGCCGAGTACGACCAGGGACAGGGCCGCCGACGCCAGCACGGTCCGGCGCTGGCGACGACGCGCCCCGGCCGCCACGACACTGGCCACCGGCGGCGCGACGAACGCACCGGGCGCGGTGTCCCGGAAGCCGAGCAGCGCGGACGGGGCCGGGATGTCCAGCTCGTCGTGGGGGTTCAGGTCAGCCACGGTCGTACCCGCCCTTCGAGGTCTCGGTGTCGTTCTCGGCGAGCAGGCCGGAGAGTTGGGCGCGGCCGCGGTGCAGCCAGGACAGCACCGTGCCCCGGGGCGCGGACAGTTCCGCCGAGATGTCGGCCACCGACAGGTCGGCGATGTAGTGCAGGACGATGGCGCGGCGTTGCCGGTCGGGGAGTTGGCGCAGCGCGGCGACCAGGGCGACGTTCTCGGGTCCGAGCGCGGCGGTCGACTCGGCGCGCTGCCGGCTGCGGAACTTGTTCTCCAGCACGATCCGGCGCCAGCGGCTGGTGGCGAGGTTCCAGGCGACCCGGCGTACCCATGCGAAGGGTTCCTCGTAGGCGCTGACGGTGCGCCAGCGTTGCCACGCGCGCAGCAGGGCCTCCTGGACGACGTCCTCCGCCTCGGCGGCGTCACCCAGGTAGGCGCTCAGTTGGGCGGCCAGCCGCCCGTAGCAGGAGGTGTAGAACTCGGCGAAGCTGTCGCGTCCGGGTGGTCCGTCGGGCTGGTGCTCCCCCGTGGCCGACGCGGCCTGATCCGGCACCGCCGCTCCCCTCGTGTCCCGCCACGCCACCTCCGGGCGCGGTCAACACCTGGTACACGAAGAGCGGAGGCCGGTGATTGCACGGATGCGGACCTATCCGTCGTAGTCCTCATCCGGGACGACCCGGGCCTGTTCGATGGCGTCGGCCTCCGGGGTCTCGATCCCGATCACCGGTTCCTCCTCGGGCAGGGTCTCCGCCTCGATGATCTCTTCCAGTGCCTCGAGCTCCGGGATTTCGTCACGGGCCATATGCCCACAGTACGGGCCGACCGCGACGGCGGGGTGGCACTGCGGAATACTCCGGGTGGAGGGACAGCGCGGTCTCGCGTTTCGATCTAGACAAAAGGAGCAGTAATGCCCATCGCTTCTCCCGAGGTGTACGCCGACATGCTCGACCGCGCCAAGGCCGGCGCGTTCGCGTACCCCGCGATCAACGTGAGCTCCTCGCAGACCCTCAACGCCGCGCTCCGGGGCTTCGCCGAGGCCGAGTCCGACGGGATCATCCAGGTCTCCACGGGCGGCGCGGAGTACCTGTCCGGCCCGACGGTCAAGGACATGGTCACCGGCAGCGTCGCCTTCGCCGCGTACGCGCACGAGGTCGCCAAGAACTTCGGCGTCAACATCGCGCTGCACACCGACCACTGCCCGAAGGACAAGCTGGCCGGCTTCGTCCGCCCGCTGCTGGCGATCTCCGCCGAGCGCGTGGCCCGGGGCGAGAACCCGCTGTTCCAGTCGCACATGTGGGACGGCTCGGCCGTGCCGCTGGACGAGAACCTGGAGATCGCGCAGGAGCTGCTGGCCCTGTCCGCCGCCGCGAAGATCATCCTCGAGGTCGAGATCGGCGTCGTGGGCGGCGAGGAGGACGGGGTCGTCGGCGCGATCGACGACAAGCTGTACACCACGATCGAGGACGGCCTGGCCACCGCCGCCGCGCTCGGGGTCGGCGAGAAGGGCCGCTACATGGCCGCGCTGACCTTCGGCAACGTGCACGGCGTGTACAAGCCGGGCGGGGTCGTGCTGCGGCCGGAGATCCTGAAGGAGATCCAGGACGCGGTCGGCGCCAAGTACGGCAAGGACAAGCCGTTCGACCTGGTGTTCCACGGCGGCTCCGGCTCGCTGCTCTCGGAGATCCGGGACGCGGTGGACCACGGTGTGGTGAAGATGAACATCGACACCGACACCCAGTACGCGTTCAGCCGGCCCGTCGCCGCGCACATGTTCCAGAACTACGACGGCGTGCTGAAGGTCGACGGCGAGGTCGGCAACAAGAAGCAGTACGACCCGCGGGCCTGGGGCAAGGCCGCCGAGGGTGGCATGGCCGCCCGGGTCGTCGAGGCATGCGAGCACCTGCGCTCGACGGGTACGACGTCCTCGAAGTAGCACCTGATCGCAACGGGCGCCGGTCGGTAGACCGGCGCCTTTCGCGTACCCGTCGAAGCCCTTGGAGGGTTTCCCGGGCCCTGGCGTGCCGGGCTCACACTGTGACGGCTGTCGCACGCCCCCGAGGAGGCCCGGAGCGCTCCGGGTAACCTCGGGGGCGTGAACCTCGCAGACAAGACTCAGGCCGCGCTCGACGGCCTCGGCTTCAACCCGCTCAACGCGAAAGACTGGCTGCAGGCCATGGGCCCATTCGCCATGATCGGTGTCTGGTTCATCATGTTCGCCGAAACCGGTCTTCTGGTCGGCTTCTTCCTGCCCGGCGACTCGCTGCTGTTCCTCGCCGGCGTGGCCTCCTCCGAGGTCGCCATGGAGATCGTCGGCACCAAGATCTCGCTGGTCGGGCTGCTGATCGGCGCGCCCATCTGCGCGATCGTGGGCGCCCAGCTCGGTCACCACCTCGGCGCGAAGTACGGCAAGCGGCTGTTCGAGAACCAGAAGTCCCGGCTGTTCCAGAAGCTGTTCAAGCCGGAGTACATCGACAAGGCCGAGCACTACTTCACCAAGTTCGGCCCGGCGAAGGCCGTGGTGCTGGCCCGGTTCATCCCCATCGTGCGCACCGTGCTGAACCCGGTCGCCGGGATGCTCGGCATGCCCGCGAAGACGTTCCTGCTGTGGAACATCATCGGCGGCATCCTGTGGACCGACGGCATCATCCTCGTGGGCCACTTCCTGGCCAAGCAGATCCTCGACAGCATCGGTGTCGAGAACATCGACAAGTACATCCTGCCGGTCGTCATGCTGATCGTGCTGATCTCGATGCTGCCGATCTTTATCGAGATCTTCCGGAACCTGCGTGAGCGCAAGCGCGCCAAGACGAATATCGGCTGAACAAACAAACGAATGAGGGCCACCCGATCGGGTGGCCCTCATTCGTGTATTCGGACTAGCGGGTCTTGCGGCCACCACGCTTGCGCGGCGGGGTCAGCAGCTCGGCGACAGCGCCGATCGCCGACGGCACCAGGCGGTAGAAGGCCCACACGCCGCGCTTCTCGCGCTCGAGGAGCTGGGCCTCCGTGAGGATGCGCAGGTGGTGGGAGACGGTCGGCTGGCTCAGGCCCAGCGGCGCGGTCAGGTCGCACACGCACGCCTCACCGTCCGGGGACGACTGGATCAGGCTCAGCAGGCGAAGCCGAGCCGGGTCGGCGAGCGCCTTCAGCACGCCAGCAAGGCGCTCGGCATCCGCACGCTCCAGAGGCTCGCCAGTGAGCGGCGACAGGTTGGGCATCATTTTCTCGGCCACGGCGGCACCCACGTGCTTCATCCTTCCAACACTACTATCGATTCGAATAGATATTTACAAATCCGGATCAGCGGCTTCTCGTAAGAGAATGCCACGCGGAGCGGTCATCGACCCTGTGTGTCGCCTCACGCTCACCTAGAGAGCTAACGACTGTCGGCCGATAGGTTGACGGCCTACTCACAGGAAACATCGTAAACCACCGATCTGGGTCAACCCCAGCCGGATCAGGACAAGCCTAGATCTTTCAGGGTGTACGCGGCGCGACAGTCCAGGCCGGCCGCCCGGATGGTGTCCCCGGCGCCTCGGTCCACAATCAAGGCCACCCCTGCGACCTCGCCACCGGCCTCGCGGACACCCTCCACCGCCGTCAACGGGCTGCCACCGGTCGTCGAGACATCCTCGACCACCAGCACCCGCTTACCGGCGACGCTCGGGCCCTCGATCCGCTGCTGCATACCGTGCGCCTTGGCGGCCTTGCGCACCACGAACGCGTCGATCGGCCGGCCGGGCGCGTGCATGACCGCGCCGGCCACCGGGTCGGCGCCCAGGGTGAGTCCACCGACCGCGGCGTAGTTCCAGTCGGAGGTGAGTTCGCGCAACACGCGGCCCACGAGCGGGGCGGCGGCGTGGTGCAGGGAGATACGGCGCAGGTCCAGGTAGTAGTCGGCCTCCAGCCCGGAGGAGAGCACCACCTTGCCGTGCACGACGGCCAATTCCTTGATCAGCTGAAGCAGGTCGTCACGGTCGGTCATAGTGATGAGCTTACGTACCTGCGTCGCGCGACTTTCCCCGGGTGTCCCCTGCCAGGCGATACATGAGGGTCGACGGCAGGTGGCGCAACAGGAACACCGACACCTTGTACTTCACGCTGGGTATCGATACCAGCTTGCCGCGCCGGAAGTCGCGCAGCCCGTCGCGGACCACCTGCTCCGCCGAGAGCCACGACCACGACGGCTGGCCCTTCTTCGAAATGCCCGCCCTGTCATGGAATTCCGTGTGCGTGAACCCCGGACACAGTGACATCACGGTGACCCCGCGCTTACGGACCGACAGGGCGATCGACTGGCTGAAGTTGGTGACCCAGGCCTTCGAGGACGAGTACGTCGAGCCGGGGGCCAGCACGCCGAAGCCCGCCACCGACGACACGTTGATCACGCCGCCCGAGCCCTGGGCGACCATGTGCGGCAGGGCCGCGTGGGTCAGGCGGAGCACGGCCTCGACGTTCAGCCGGAGCATCCGGCGCTCGTCGGCGTAGTCCACCTTGACGAAGGACGTGTTCAGGCCGATGCCGGCATTGTTGACCAGCAGGTCCACGCCCTCGACCAGCCGGTCGGCCACCGTGGAGCAACCGGCCTCCTCCGCCAGGTCGGCGGGCAGCACCTCGACCGTGCGCCCGTGCCGGCTCCGGAGCTCGTCGGCGAACGACTCCAGCCGGCCGGCGTCCCGGGCCACCAGCACCAGGTCGTAGCCGTCATGGGCGAGCTGGCGCGCGAACTCCGCGCCGATGCCGGCGGTCGCGCCGGTGATGAGGGCAGTGGGCACGCTGCTCAACGTAGCGTGCCCACCGCGTCGTGTCCTAGAACTGTGCCGGCGGGGTCCACTCCTCGACCGGCTTGCGGAAGTACGCGTTCGCGGCCGGCAGGGCCAGCATGATGATCGCGGCGAGCAGGGCGATCGCCACCAGGGCCTGGACGGTGACGCTCACCGGGACCAGCCAACCGGGCTGGGCGTCGAGCATCTTGGTGTACGCCTCACGCTGGTCGCCCTCGGGGATCGAGTTCTTCAGCGAGCTCTGCAGGCCGATCGAACCGGCGCCACAGATGCAGCACAGCGAGGCGATACCGGCGAACACCCAGGTCAGGATGCGTGCGACCTGCTTGCCCTGGGCGGTGTAGAACGCCAGGGCCAGGAAGCCGAGCGCGATGACGGCGTTGATCGCGACGCCGACACCGCCGGTGAGCTTGCTGAAGTTCTCCATGCCGCCACCCCCGCCGGGGATGGTCTTGTAGTACGCGTCGGTGGCGGCCTTCACCTCGTCGGTCTGGCCGAGAAGACCCACCACTGCGTAGATCAGGATCAGGACGGCCACGACCGCCAGCAGTCCGGACGCGGCCGTGACGAGGCTGGGCCGCTGACGCGCGGGCTGAGCCGGCGGCGGCGAAGGAAACTGAGTCATACGTGAACCGTAAAGGAAGTGTGAGACGGATGGGTCACGCTGGAGAAGGAGAGCTCCTCCTTCCCCAGCACTAGGCCCGACCAGGCCGGGGCCGGTGGCGCCACGCGGGCGGGACCGGCGTCGTCGGGTGGACCACGGCGCCGGTCCGGTCGCCGCCGGGTCAGCCCCGGGTGACCCGCAGCCCCGTACCCGTCGCGTCGACCAGCACCCGGTCGCCGTCGCGCAGCTCGCCGCCCAGGAGCGCCCGGGCCAACTGGTCGCCGATCGAGGACTGCACGAGCCGGCGCAGCGGGCGCGCCCCGTACAGCGGGTCGAAGCCGTGCTCGGCCAGCCAGGTCCTGGCCCCCTCCGACACCTCCAGGGTGAGCCGGCGGTCCGCGAGTCGCCGGGCCAGCACGTCCAGCTGGATGTCCACGATCGACTTCAGCTCGGCCAGGCTCAGCGCGTGGAACACCACGATGTCGTCGAGCCGGTTGACGAACTCCGGCTTGAAGCTCGTCCGGACGGCGGCCATCACCTCGTCGCGCCGCTGGTCCTCGGTGAGCAGCGGGTCGGCGATGGCGTGCGAGCCCAGGTTGGAGGTCAGGACCAGGATCGTGTTGCGGAAGTCCACGGTGCGGCCCTGGCCGTCGGTGAGCCGGCCGTCGTCGAGCACCTGGAGCAGCACGTCGAACACGTCCGGGTGCGCCTTCTCCACCTCGTCGAGGAGCACCACGGAGTACGGCCGGCGGCGGACGGCCTCGGTGAGCTGGCCACCCGACTCGTACCCGACGTAGCCGGGGGGCGCGCCGACGAGGCGGGCGACGGAGTGCTTCTCCGCGTACTCGCTCATGTCGATGCGGATCATCGCCCGCTCGTCGTCGAACAGGAAGCCCGCGAGTGCCTTGGCCAGCTCCGTCTTGCCGACACCGGTCGGGCCGAGGAACAGGAAGCTGCCCGTCGGCCGGTCGGGGTCGGCGATCCCGGCGCGCGCCCGGCGCACCGCGTCGCTGACCGCGCGGATCGCCTCCGGCTGGCCGACGACCCGTTCGGTGAGGGACTCCTCCATCCGAAGCAGCTTCGCGGTCTCGCCCTCCAGCATCCGGCCGGCCGGGATGCCCGTCCACGCCTCGATCACCTCGGCGATGTCGTCGGCGGACACCTCCTCCTTCAGCATCGCGCCGTCGCTCTGGAGGGTGGCCAGCTGGCGCTCCGCCTCGACCAGCTCGGCCTCCAGGGCCGGGATCCGCCCGTACCGCAGCTCGGCGGCGCGGCCCAGGTCGGCGTCGCGCTCGGCCCGGTCGGCGGTGGCCCGCAGATCCTCCAGCTCCTGCTTGGCCTCGGAGATGGCCGTGATGTGCGCCTTCTCGTTGCGCCACCGGTCGCTGAGCACCGCGAGCTGTTCGCGCCGGTCGGCCAGCTCGCCGCGCAGCCGTTCGAGGCGCTCGGCGGAGGCCACGTCGGGCTCCTTGGCCAGCGCCATCTCCTCGATCTCCAGCCGGCGGACGATCCGCTCGATCTCGTCGACCTCGACGGGCAGGGAGTCGATCTCCATCCGGAGCCGGGACGCCGCCTCGTCCACCAGGTCGATGGCCTTGTCGGGCAGGAACCGGTCCGCGATGTACCGGTCCGACAGGGTGGCCGCCGCGACCAGGGCCGCGTCGGTGATCCGCACCCCGTGGTGCACCTCGTAGCGCTCCTTGAGGCCGCGCAGGATGCCGATCGTGTCCTCCGGGCTGGGCTCGCCGACCACGACGGGCTGGAACCGGCGCTCCAGGGCGGGGTCCTTCTCAATGTGCTCCCGGTACTCGTCCAGGGTGGTCGCGCCGACCATCCGCAGCTCACCCCGGGCGAGCATCGGCTTGAGCATGTTGCCCGCGTCCATCGAGCCCTCGGCCTTGCCCGCGCCGACGACGGTGTGCAGCTCGTCCAGGAAGGTGATGACCTGCCCGTCGCTGGACTTGATCTCCTCCAGCACGGACTTCAGCCGCTCCTCGAACTGCCCCCGGTAGGAGGCGCCGGCGACCATCGCGCCCAGGTCCAGCGAGACGAGCCGCTTGTCCTTGAGGCTGTCGGGCACGTCCCCGGCCACGATCCGCTGCGCCAGGCCCTCCACGATCGCGGTCTTGCCGACCCCGGGCTCACCGATCAGGACCGGATTGTTCTTGGTACGCCGCGAGAGCACCTGGATCACGCGCCTGATCTCGGCGTCGCGCCCGATGACCGGGTCCACCTTGCCGTCGCGGGCCTTGGCGGTCAGATCCAGCCCGTACTTCTCCAGGGCCTGGAACGTCTGCTCCGGGTCACTGCTCGTCACCCGCCGGTCCCCGCCCCTGATCTGCGGGAACGCGGCGATCAGCTGCTCGGCGTTGGCCCCGGCGCCCTTGAGCGCGGCCGACACGTCGCCGCCGAGCTGGGCCAGGCCGGCCAGCAGGTGCTCCGTCGAGATGTACTCATCGCCCAGGGGCTGGGCCACGTGCTCGGCCGCGTTGAGCGCGTTGACGACCTCGCGGGACAGGCTGGGCTCGGCGACCGTCGTGCCGTGCGCGGAGGGCATCCGCTCCAGCGCTCGGGCGGCGGCCCGCCGGACATCCGCACCGTTGGCGCCGACCGCCCGGAGCAGGGCCGGCGCGGTGGAGCCGCCGGTGTCGAGGAGGGCCAGCAGCAGGTGCCAGGGCTCGACGATCGCGTGGCCCCGCTGCGTGGCGTCGGAGACGGCGGCGGAGATGACCTCACGGCTCTTCGTGGTCAGGCGCTCAGCGTTCATGAGGTTGAGCGTACCCGACTCAACTCTGTCTCGCTAAGTGCTCCAGTGCGATGGTGGCGAATGGCGCACTAGGGTGAGGCCATGTCGACCTGTCTGGTTACCGGGGCTGGGCGTGGCATCGGACGGGCCGTCGCCGTCGCGTTGTCCGCCGCTGGCCACAGCGTGGCGCTCACGGCGCGCAACATGGGCGAGTTGACCGAGACAGCCGCGCTCTGCACCGGGCCGACCCTCGTCGTCCCGGCCGACATCACGACCGACATCGAGGACGTGTTCGAGCAGGTCGAGAAGGGGTTCGGGCCGGTCGAGATCCTGGTCGCGAACGCCGGCGGGGCCAACACCTCGCCGCTCGCGAAGATCACCGACGCCGACTGGCAGGCGATGCTCGACCTGAACCTCACCGCGCCGTTCCGGTGCGTCCGGCGCGCCGTCCCGGCCATGGTCGACGGGGGATACGGCCGGATCGTCGTCATCGCCTCCGTCGCGAGCAAGGTCGGGGAGCCGTACATCGCGGCGTACACGGCGGCGAAGCACGGGGTGCTCGGGCTCGTCCGGTCGGCAGCCGCCGAACTGGCCCGGACCGGGGTGACGGTGAACGCCGTGTGCCCCGGGTACGTGGACACCCCGATGACCGACCAGTCGGTGGCCGCGATCGTGGCGAAGACGGGGCGCTCGACCGAGGAGGCCCGGCAGGTGCTGGCGCGCAAGCAGCCCACCGGGAAGTTGATCACGGTGGAGGAGGTGGCGGCCGCGGTGCTGTACTGCGTGGGGAACGGGGCCGTTACCGGGCAGGCGTTGAATGTGGATGGGGGCGCGGTTCAGTCCTGAGGGCGGCCGGGCCCGCTGTGGCCCTCCGAGGTGCGCCGATCTAGGCCGGAGCCCGTGCCCGGGTGCTCGGTGAGGTGCGGCCGGGGGGGGGGGGGCGCCAGGCGCGCCC
>NZ_JAQZSH010000010.1:0-43515 GCF_053902585.1 Longispora urticae | reverse complement strand
GGATCATGTCCTTGACCCGGTCGACGAGGAACAGGTTGCCCGTCGGGTCGAGGTAGCCGACGTCCCCGGTGCGCAGCCAGCCGTCCACCAGGGTCTCGGCGGTGAGTTCGGGCTGGCCCCAGTACCCGGCCATCATCACGCCGCCGGTCACCCAGACCTCGCCGGTGCCGCCGGTCGGCAGGGCGATGCCGTCGGGGTCGCGGATCTCCAGTCGCAGGTCGCCGTAGGGCTGGCCGACGGAGGCGAGCACGGACGGGTCGTCGGGGATGTTCTGGTACGCGGTGATGATGGGCGCCTCGCTCATCCCGTACGCGGTCCGCAGCACCGGTCCGAACCGCGCGATGGCCTGGGACAGCCGGGTGGGCGTGATCGCGCTGCCGCCGATGTTGATCCGCAGCAGGCTGGAGCAGTCGGCCTTCTCGAGGACCTGGTGGTCGAGGATGTAGCCGAACAGGGGCGGCGGGATCAGGGTGTCGGTGATCCGCTCGGCGGCGATGGTGTCGAAGAACAGCGCGATGTCGAACCCGTCCTGCATGTGGAACGAGCCGCCGGTGAACAGGCTCATGTGGCCGGGCATCTGGGCGCTCACGTGCCAGTACCCGGACATGGCGAGGTGCTTCATGGGGTGCTCGCCGGCCTCGACGTACTGCTCGGCGAACAGCAGCGCCGTCTCGAAGAACCGCTGCTTGTGGTGCACGAGCTTCGGCTGCCCGGTGGTGCCCCCGGTCTGGAACAGCGCCTCGGGCTCCGTGGTCACGTCCTCCGGCCCGAACGGCAGGTCCTCGATCCGGTCGATCCGGGGCCCGGCGCCCAGGTCGGGGCCGAGACCCTCGCCGCACAGGCAGAACACGGGCAGCGGGGCGGCGGAGCGGGCCAGGTCCTGGGCGAAGGACGCGTAGGCGTTCGTCTCGTACACGAACGCGTCGACCTTGGCCAGGCCGAGGAACTGGTCCCGGAACGCGGCGGGCGCGTTGGGCGCGATCCACGCGGTCCGGCCGCCGAGGAGGTGCACGGCGAACTGGAGCACGATCGTCTCGGCGGGGTTGCCGGCGAGGATGCCGACCGCGAGTCCGGGGCGCATTCCGTGCCCGTGCAGCGTGGCGGCCATGGTCAGGATCTCGGCGCGCAGTTCCGTGTACGTGATCCGCCGACGTTCGTCGACAATTGCCTCCGCCTCGCCGTACCGGGCGAATATATCCAGCACCTGCCAAACGTAATTCCGGTTCGCACTCGCCTGGCTGTCCATGCCGGATCATCCTTCCCCATTGACCGTGTCCCCGCGCACCGTGGAGCCCTATTGCGCATTCCTCATTCGCGGGTACCCGAGCGCAGCATAGCGGTGCACTCAGGAGTGTGGCTACATCCACTATGGACGTCCTATTTATACCCACTATTCAACGCCTGCCCGACATAGCAGGTGAACCCTGGGGCACGGTTGGCCACGGCGATAACCGGCATTGTTGCCTGAAAGGTTGACGCGTGATCGGCTGAACGGTTATTCCCCGGCCCGATTGGACAGTCGACTTTCCGATCATCTCCGAACCCCGTCGACCCCGGGAACGGCGTCTGTCGAATCCGCTCTATGTGACCATCCGCGCATGGTGAGGAGCGGGCCGCACTCGGCGCACAAGCGCGCCGATATGACACCCGTCGGCCCCCCGCCGCGCATTCCGCATTACGCGTCGGCCACCCGCGCCGGGGAGAGCGGGGTCACGACCGCCGAGGGTGACGATCTGACACGATTGGGCGGGATCCGGCGTCCGCCGGGTCAACGTCGTGAAGGAGCACCGATGGCCACGAGCCGTAGCGCGAAGACGCACTGGGAAGGTTCGCTGCTGAAGGGGGGCGGCTCGGTCGAGCTGGCCTCCTCCGGCATCGGCACGTTCGACGTGACCTGGGCGGCCCGGACCGAGCCCGAGGCCTCCGGGCGGACCAGCCCGGAGGAGCTGCTCGCCGCCGCGCACTCGGCGTGCTTCTCGATGGCGTTCAGCAACATCCTGGACAAGGCGGGGCACGCGCCGGAGAGCCTGGAGACGTCGGCCGTGGTCGGCTTCCAGCCGGGCGTCGGCGTCACGGGCAGCGCGCTGCGGGTCCGGGGCGTCGTGCCGGGGCTGTCCGAGGACGAGTTCGTGGCCCTCGCGGAGCAGGCGAAGGTGAACTGCCCGGTCAGCCAGGCCCTCAGCATCGAGATCACCCTCGACGCGGCACTGGCCTAGTTCGGGGCGGGCGGCCCGGCGCGTTCCGGGCCGCCCCGCACCCCCGATCCGGTCAGACGCATCCCCTTGTACTGATTAGGCAAAAGGTCCACACACGCTGTGACGATGTGTGAGCATCGATTCATGTGGGGGATGAATGAAGGCGCACCCGCCGAGTTCGATCTCGTGATGCGGGGCTATAACCGGCAGCAGGTGGACCGCTGCTTCGCGCAGCTGGAGGGCAGGCTCATCGAGGCCCTCGCGGAACGGGAACTGATGGCGGACCTACCCGCCCGGTTCGCCGCGGCCAGTCTCGAACTCGAGTCGGCCAACCGTGAACTCGAACGCATCCGCTCGCTCGGCTCGACCGGCGACGCCCGGGTGCTGAGCGTACGGATGGAGGCCATCCTCGCGATGGCGGAGAACGAGGCCGAGCGGCTCCGGCAGGCCGCGGCGGCCGAGCTGGCGGACGCCCGGCACCAGGCGGCCGAGATCCTGGCCGAGGCCGACGAGCGGGCACTGCAGGCCCGGCGCGACTTCGAGCTGGCGCTGCGCGCGCGGCGCGACAAGGAACGGCACGCCGACGAGGTACTCAAACACTCCGCCGAGGCCGAGGCGCACGAGATCATCGCCGCCGCCCGCCTCGACGCCGCCCGGCTCCGCGAGGAGTCCGGCGCACCCTCCAGGATCCGCAGCCCCAAACCCGCGCCCAGCTTCCTCCGCTGGGTGGCCCGACGGCGACGCACGGCCGCCTGGGCGCGCTGACAGACCACTTCTCCGGGTACGGCGGGCCGAGCGGGCCCGCCGTACCCGTTCTCCGGCTCCGTGACCCGGTGTCCGTTTCGTGCTCCGGACCGGGTGCCCGTGGCCCGCTGGGGTGCTGCGGGCACCGCCTGCGACGATGGCGGGATGGAGCTGTGGAACAACCCGTCGTGCAGTAAGTGCGCCGCCGCCCGCGACACCCTGTCGGGGGCGGGCGTGGAGTTCACCCTGCGGGCGTACCTGGACGTCCCCCCGACGGCCCGCGAGCTCGACGGCGTCCTGGGCCGGCTCGGCGCGCAGCCCTGGGACGTCTGCCGCACCGGCGAGGCCGTCTACGCGGAGCTGGGCATGGCCGGTTGGGCGCGCGACGCGGGCTCCCGGGCGGCGTGGCTGGACGCGATGGTCGCGCACCCGGTGCTCATCCAGCGCCCGATCGTGCTCCTCGACGACGGCTCGGCGGTGGTGGCCCGGGACCGGGCGACCCTGGACCGGCTGGTCGGCGGCCCGACCGCCTGAGTGCCCGGCGGAGGGTCAGCGCGCCGCCAGCCAGGCGGCATACCGGGGCCGGGACACCGCCAGGTCGTGGTACCACCGGTCGAGCCGGTTGGCGAGGTCGTCCGCCCGGTGCGCGAGCGGCCCGTCCGCGCGCCAGCCGACGACCAGCCGCCGCCAGATCGGGGTCCCCGCGAAGGGCCGGATCGCGTGCCGGGGCCCGTCCCAGGACAGCGGGCTGGCCAGGGACACGTACCCGGAGCCGGTGATGAACTCCTTCGCGAACACCGAGTCGTTCGTCTGGTGCGAGATCCGCGGCGTGAACCCGGCCGTCGCGCACGCCGCCCGGAACAGGGCCTGCAGGCCGCTGTCGTCCGGTGGGCTCGCGACCCACCGGTCCCCGGCCAGGTCGGCGAGGGCCACCTCGTCCGTCGCGGCCAGCGGGTGGTCGGCGGCCAACCCGACGAACATGGGCTCGACGGGTACGAGGACCCGGGTGGCCAGCTCCGGCGGCGCGACGAACTCGTGCCCCGGGTACTCCCGCAGCAGTACCATGTCGAGCTGCCCGGCCCGGACCAGCTGGGCCAGCGCGTGCGTGGACGGATCGGAGTAGCTGGTCACGTCGCCGACCCCGAGCGACACCTCGATCCCGGCGAGCGGCAGGCCCGGCGCGACCCCGATCCGCAGCTGGCGGGGCGCCGTGGGGGAGCCCTGCCGGCCCCGGTTCAGCCGGTCCAGCTCGCCGAGCACGGCGCGGGCCCGGTCGACCACGTACCGGCCGAAGGGGGTGGCCACCGCGCCCGTCGCGGTCCGGGCGAACAGCTGCGCGCCGAGCTCGCGTTCGATCCGCGCGAGTTGGGCGGTCACGGACGGCTGCGGCAGTCCCAGCCGTTGCGCCGCGCGGGAGATGCTCCCCGACTCGGCCACCGCCAGCACCACGCGCAGGTGGCGGAGTTCCAGCTGCATGTCGCGGATGCTATTCCTACCGGTGGGTAGCGATCAATATCCGAAAGTGCTGAATCGCCCCGGGGACCCCGACGGGTCCCCGGGGCGCGCTCACGCCGCCGTGAGCCGCATGCCGTCGACCCCGGCCCCGGCCGTGTTGACGCACCTGTAGTTGCCCTTCGCCGCCGCGCCCAGCAGGGTCAGGCACTTCGACAGCGCTTTCTGCCCGTACGCGTTCGGGTGGAACGTCTCCTGCTGGCGGCCCTCGTTCTCACTCGACCAGAACTCGCGGACCCACTCGGCCGTCAGGTCGCTGGGCGCCTTGCTGGTGGTGACCCGGATCCGGCCCTTCGCGCAGATCTCCCGGCCGTCGAGCGCGTCGCGCAGGTCGAGGAACTCCGCCCCTCCGGCCCCCGCCAGGGCCCGCAGTTCGGTGCCGAGCTGCGGGACGAGCCGGTCGCGGACCCAGGTGGCGTCGTAGTTGACCACGGGGCAGCCCATGTTCCACCGGTTCCAGCCGGAGTCGGAGTACCGGATGTTCGCCCCGCGCGGCACGGGGGAGGAGTAGGACTGCACGACGAGCCGGTAGTCGGCGTCGGCGTACCCGGCCGCGCGCATCGTGCCCCGGATCGCGGCGAGGGAGCCCGCGACCCCGCTCCGCATCGCCGGCAGCGCCGCGTCGACGTTCTGCTGCTGGTCGTCGGCGCAGTAGTCGCCCCAGAACCAGGCCTCGATGCAGCTCGCGATGATGTTCCCGAAGCCCAGGTCGTTGCCGCCGACGGACAGCACCACCAGTTTCACCCGGTTCGCGGCGGCGACCGTGGCGAGCTGGTCGATCTGCGGGGCCTCGCCCTTGTACGGCACGCCGCCCAGCGCCGCCGGGAGTACGTTCGCCGAGGTGGCCCCCGAGCAGGCCAGGTTCACCAGCCGGTCCACGCCCAGCGACGCGCCCGACAGCGGGGACACGTCCGAGCGGTGGCAGCCGGAGGAGTAGGTGGGGCCGTACACCCGGGTGGGGTCGACCGTCGAGCCGTTCCACGCCCGGTCGGTGCCGGCGGAGCTGCCGCCCACCGCGTCGGTGTTGCCGAACCAGCGCCCCGCCTCACCCGAGATGTAGCTGTCGCCGAGCGCCACCGCCACCGTGGGCACGGCCGCCCGGGCCGCCGGCGCGTACCCGATGACCGAGGCCGCCGCGGCCAGCGCGACCACCAGTGCCTTTCCTCTCATCTGAGCCTCCCTGTCCGAGTCGACCGGTGGCTACCGGCCGGTAGCCCAGAGCGTGGCGGAACCCGAACCGCCCGGACAACGCATCGGCGACAGGCAGTATGAGAGGGCATACCAATCCGGCAGGGGTGCTGCTCCGAATCAGGGGTGTCGGATCGGACCGAGCCGTGGAGGACCGTGGTGGAAAGCGACAGCGCGCGAGCCCCGCACCTGAGGGCAGCGCCCCCGCCGGACGGGAGACCCTCGGCCGACGAGCTGCTGGTGCTCGTGGCGCGCGGGGACGAGAACGCCTTCTCCGCGCTGTACGAACAGGTCGCCTCGAAGGTGTACGGCCTGTGCGTCCGGGTCGTCCGGGACCCCGCCCAGGCCGAGGAGGTCGCCCAGGAGGCGCTCGTGGAGGTGTGGCGGACGGCGAGCAGGTTCGACCCCGCGCGCGGGTCCGCCAACAGCTGGGTGCTGACCCTGGCGCACCGGCGCGCGGTGGACCGGGTCCGCTCGGCCCAGGCCGCGTCGGAACGCGACCGCCGGGCGGCGGCGACCGCGACGGTCGCGCCGTACGACGAGGTGGCCGAGGAGGTGGCCGGCAACCTGGAACGCCAGGCGGTCCGGCGCTGTCTGGGGCGGCTCACGGAACTGCAGAACGAGGCCATCGGACTGGCCTACTACGGCGGGTACACCTACCGGCAGGTCTCCGACCTGCTCGGCATCGGGCTGCCCACGGTGAAGACGAGGATCCGGGACGGACTCATCCGGTTGCGGGACTGCTTGGAGGTGACCGGATGAACCCCATGGATGTACACACCCTCGTCGGGGCCTACGTGCTCGACGCCGTCGACGACCTCGAACGGGCCGCCGTGGAGCGGCACCTGACCGGTTGTGCCGAGTGCACGACCGAGGTGACGGAGCTGAGGGCCACCGCGGCGCGGCTGGGCAGCGCCGCGGCAGCTCCGCCGCCGCCCGGTCTCCGGGACCGGGTGCTCGCCGAGGCGCGCCGCACCCGGCAGCTCGCCCCGGCCGCCCGGATCGCCGAACCCGTGTCGAGCCCGGCCGTGGTGCGCCGGTGGAAGGCGTGGACGGCGGCGGCGGTCGCGGCGGCGGTGATCGCGGTGAGCGTGGGCGCGACGACGTACGTGGTGCAGGAGCGCCGGGTGTCCACCGAACGCCAGCAGGCCGCCGACATCCGCGCGGTGCTGGCGGCCCCCGACGCCCGGGTGATCCTGGCGGACGTCACGGGCGGCGGCCGGGTCTCGGTCATCAAGTCCGACCAGCGGGGCGAGGCGGTGGTCGTGATGACCGACCTGCCCGAGGTCGGCCAGGACAAGGCCTACCAGCTCTGGACGATCGTCGGCACCAACGCGACGGCGTCGAACGTGATGGCCGGCGGGGAACGGTCCGGGGTGACCCTGCTCAAGGGTCTGTCCTCGGTGGACGCCCTGGGCCTGACCCGGGAACCGGCCGGCGGTTCGGTGGAGCCGACCAAACCGGTGCTCGCGGCGGTGGCGATCCGCCGCTGACCGCGCGACGAGGATGGGCGACCTGGATGGGTCGCCCATCTTTTTTCATGGAAGACCCATCCTTGGAGTACTTGGCCCCGAATCATCCACGTGAGAAAACAACTGACCGGGGCATGGGCCGGAGTGGGATGCGCGGCCCTCGCGCTCGGAGTGGCGGAGCTGGTCTCCCTGCTGACCGGACCCCGCACCAGCCCCCTGGTCGCCGTCGGCGGCGCTGTCGTGGACGCCACGCCCGAGTGGGCGAAGGAGTTCGCGATCCGCACGTTCGGCGAGAACGACAAACTCGCACTCCTCATCGGTACCGGCTCGATCCTGTTCGTCTTCGCTGTCGTCCTGGGCATCGTGGCCGTGCGGTGGCCGCGGCTCGGGTACGCCGGGCTGGCGCTGTTCGGCCTGCTGGGGCTGGCCGCGGCGGTCACCCGGCCCGGCGCGGGCCCGGTCGCGGCACTCCCCACCCTCGTCGGGGTCGTCGCGGCCGGGTTCGCCCTGCACTACAGCCTCCGCACCCCCGCGGCGGACGGCGTCGGCCGCAACGTCGACCGGCGGGGCGTGCTGCTCGCCTTCGGCGCGGCGGCTGTCACCGGCGGGGCCGGGTTCACCCTGGCCCGGCGGAACTCGGGCGTGCCGAAGGTGACGCTGCCCGAGCCGGTGTCCCCGGCGGCGGTGGCCCCCGACCTGGGCATCCCCGAACTGACCACCTTCGTGACCCCGAACAGGGACTTCTACCGGGTCGACACCGCCCTCGTGGTGCCCCGGATCGACCCCGACGGCTACCGGCTGAAGATCAAGGGCCGGGTCGGCAAGCCGATGACCCTGACGTACCAGGATCTGCTCGACCGGCCGCTGGTCGAACGCGAGATCACCCTGACCTGCGTGTCCAACGAGGTCGGCGGGGAACTGGCGGGGACGGCGCGCTGGCTCGGCGTACCCCTCAACGAGCTCTTGAGGGAAGCCGCGCCGCAGGCCGGGGCGGACCAGGTGGTCAGCAGGTCCTCGGACGGCTGGACCGCCGGCACCCCGACCAGCGCCCTGATGGACGGCCGCGACGCACTCCTCGCGGTGGGCATGAACGGCGAGCCGCTGCCCCTGGAGCACGGCTTCCCGGTCCGGATGATCGTGCCGGGACTCTACGGCTACGTCTCCGCGACCAAGTGGCTCGTCGAACTGGAGCTGTCCTCCTTCACCGACTTCGACCCGTACTGGGTCAAGCGCGGCTGGGCGGAACAGGCTCCGATCAAGACTTTCTCCCGGATCGACACGCCCCGACCGCTGTCCCGCCCGAAGTCCGGGATGGTCACGGTCGCCGGGGTGGCCTGGGCCCAGCGCCGGGGCATCGAACGGGTGGAGGTGCGCGTCGACGGCGGCGCGTGGCAGGAAACGGCGTTGGGGACGGTCGTCTCGACCGACACCTGGCGGCAGTGGGCGTGGCGCTGGGACGCCACCCCTGGTCGGCACACGCTCGAGGTCCGGGCGACCGACCGCACCGGGGCGGTCCAGCCCGAGGAGCGGCGCACGCCGTTCCCGGACGGGGCGACCGGTTGGCACTCGGTGGTAGTCACCGCCGGATAATCCAGTTATCAGGGAGTAGACAATGTTCCGCAAATTCGTGATGGCGGCTGCCCTCGTACCGTTCGTCGTGGCCATGGCAGCCTGTTCGAACGACTCCGAACCGACCTCCTCGGCGCCCACGTCGGCCGCCCCGGCACCGGTCACCAGCGCCCCGATGGCCAACGGACCGTTCGGCGCGGCGTGCACCGCTGTCCCGAAGGACGGCGCCGGCAGCTTCGACGGCATGGCCAAGGACCCGGTCGCCACGGCGGCCAGCAACAACCCGGTGCTGTCCACGCTCGTCGCGGCGGTCAAGGCCGCCGGGCTCGTCGACACCCTCAACGGCGCCAAGGGCGTCACGGTGTTCGCGCCGACCAACGACGCGTTCGCCAAGATCCCGAAGGCGGACCTCGACGCGGTCCTCGCCGACAAGGAGAAGCTGACCAAGATCCTGACCTACCACGTGGTCGGCCAGTCGGTCACCCCGAGCCAGCTCGGCACGGCGGGCCCGTTCAAGACCCTGCAGGGTGGCGAGGTCAAGGCCAGCGGCAGCGGCGCGGACTACACCGTCAACGGCACGGCGAAGGTCGTGTGTGGCAACGTGCAGACCTCGAACGCGACCGTCTACATCATCGACACGGTGCTCATGCCGATGTAGTCGTACCGCATCGATCGGGTCGGAGGGCATTCGTGCCCTCCGACCCGATCTGTTGGGTTCGCGCAGGCCGGCGGGCGGTCACGCGCGCCGAGTTTGTCCGGAACGGCCGGGTCCACACCCCGGCCGTTTTGCTGTCCGTAGCCGCCCGTTCACCCCGCGAATTGATGGGCATCGAGATCTTGTTCGCGTCAGTAAGGTATGACACTCTTCACCTCACGCCTCACTGTCCCCTGAGGCGTGCCGGGCATCCCGTGCCCGGCCAGCGTTAACTCCACAAAGGAGTGGTGATGCGAAAACCCCTCGCCATCTTGTGTACCGCCGCCGCGTTCGCCCTGACGGGAGCTGTGGCCGCCCCGGCCGCGGCCGTCCCGGCGAACCCGGCCCCGGTGACCGGTGGCCCCTCGGTCCCGGGCGTCAGCGCCCTGACCCCGGAGCACGAACAGAGCACCGCACTGCCGCCGAACCTGCTGCCCCCGCAGTCCTCGGCCGAGAACACCCGGACGGTCAAGAGCCGCCCGCAGGCCCGGGGCGGCGCGGCCCCGAGCGCGGCGGCGGCCTCCTGCACCCCGGCTGACTTCTCCCAGACGGGCGCGGCGCTCGTCACGTTCGTCAAGTCCTCGACCGTGAGCTGCGTGAACTCGCTGTTCAACCTCCCGGACGCCAACGCCAACGCGGTGTTCCGCGAGGCGCAGATGGTCACGATCGCCAACGCGTTCCGGGACACCGCCGCCACGTACCCGGGCAACAACACGACCAGCACCCTCCAGCTGGTCATGTTCCTGCGCGCCGGCTACTACATCCAGTACGGCGCCCCCGAGGTCGTCGGCGACTACGGCACCCCGCTCCAGACGGCCATCCGTGGCGGCCTGGACTCGTTCTTCGCCAGCTCGCACATGATGGACGTGAACGACGCGCACGGGAACACGCTGTCCGAGGCGATGATCCTGATCGACAGCGCCGACGAGCAGGCCCGGTACATCCCGGTCGTCAAGCGCGTCCTCAACGGCTACAACAGCTCCTACGACGCCTTCTACTACATGAAGGCCTCGGTCAACAACGCGTACACCCCGCTGTTCCGGGGGCACTACCACGCGGAGTTCCTCGCGGCGGTCGTCGCGGACCCGAGCCTGCTCGACACGCTCAACTCGTTCGCGCTCAACCACCTGGACCTGCTGGACACCGACCGCTCGTACCTCGTCTCCAACGCGGGCCGGGAGATGTCGCGCTTCGTCCAGTACCCGGCGCTCCAGTCCAAGGTGCGCCCCCTGATGAAGGGGCTGCTCACCTCCACCGCGATGACCGGCCCGACGGCCCGGCTCTGGGTCGGCGTCGCCGAGATGGCCGACTACTTCGACCAGTCCCAGTGCGCGTACTACAACATCTGCGACCTGTCGACGAAGCTGGCCGCCGCCGCGCTGCCCATCACCCACAACTGCGACCCGGGGCACACCATCCGGGCCCAGTCGATGACGGCCGCCGAACTCGCCGCGACCTGCTCCAGTGTCCAGAACCAGGACGCCATGTTCCACAGCGTCGTCGCGGACAACGGGCCGGTCGCCAACGACCACAACACGAACATCCAGATCAACGTGTTCGACAGCTCCGACGACTACCAGACCTACGCCGGCGCGATCTTCGGGATCAGCACCGACAACGGCGGCATGTACCTCGAGGGCGACCCGTCGGTCCAGGGCAACCAGCCGCGCTTCATCGCCTACGAGGCCGAGTGGCTGCGCCCGACGTTCGCGATCTGGAACCTCAACCACGAGTACACCCACTACCTCGACGGCCGGTACAACATGTACGGCGACTTCGACGCCGGCATGACCGTCCCGAACATCTGGTGGGTCGAGGGCTTCGCGGAGTACATCTCGTACACCTACCGGGGCGAGAACTACACCGACGCGATCAACCAGGCGGGGCTGCACACGTACCCGCTGAGCACGCTCTTCCAGACCACGTACGACAACGCCAACTCGACCCGGATCTACAACTGGGGCTACCTGGCGAGCCGCTACATGCTGGAGAAGCGCCGGCCCGTCGTCATGAGCATCCTCGCCAAGTTCCGCACCGGTGACTTCGCCGGCGGCTACGCGATCTACAACTCCCTGGGCACCAGCCTCGACGCCGACTTCAACACGTGGCTCACCGCGTGCAACGCCGGCGCCTGCACGGGCACCCCCATCCCCAACACGCCCCCGACCGCCGCGTTCGACACGGCCGCCACCGGCCTGAACGTCGCGTTCACCGACCGTTCCACCGACCCCGACGGCACCATCGCGTCCCGGTCCTGGAACTTCGGCGACGGCAGCAGCTCCACCGCCGCCTCCCCGTCGCACGCCTACCTGGCGTCCGGCACCTACACCATCACGCTCACCGTCACCGACGACAAGGGCGCGACGGCCAGCACCAACAAGACCGTGAGCGTCGTCGGCACCCCCGAGTGCACCGACCTCGACACCCGCGCGCTCGCCAAGGGCTGCCAGCGCAGCAACGTCTCGGCGGCCAAGGGCGGACTGGTCTACTTCTTCGTGTACGTCCCCGCCGGCACCACCAACGTGACCATCACCACCAGCGGTGGCACGGGCAACGCCGACGTGTACTACAACTCCGGCAGCTGGGCCACGCGCCAGGTGTACAGCGCGCGGTCGACCGGGGCCGGTAACGCGGAGACGTTGACGGTCCGCAACTCCGGGGCCGGGTACCGCTACGTGAGCCTGTACGCGACGGCGGCGTTCAGCGGTGTGAACATCAGCGTCACCTACTAGTACTCCGATGGTGGAGGGGCCCGGCACCCAGCCGGGCCCCTCCGTCGTTTCCCGGGGCCCCGTTGGCGGTGGTCTGCGGCATACTGGCGCGGTGGGCGACGTGGCGCCGGCCTGGTTCGACCCCGGCTGGTTCGAGGGGATCAGTGCGGCCCTCGACGACGCGCTGGACGGTCGGAACCTGAGGCGGACCGGTCCGGTGACGTCCGTCAAACACTGGAGCATGTCGACCGTTCTCCGGGTACCCACCGACGGTGGTGACGTGTACCTGAAAGCCGTGCTGCCCTGGCTCTCCCACGAGCCCCGGGTCATCGCGTTCCTGGCCCGGCGGCGGCCGCGCGGGGTTCCGGAGATCCTCGCGGTCGGGGACGGCTGGTGGCTGACGACCGACTTCGGCGGCACGGACGCGAGGTCGCTCCCGGAGCTGGACCGGACCGGCGCGCCGCTGGCCCTGGCGGAGGTGCAGCGGGCCACCGCCACGGACCTCGCCGGCCTGAGGGACGCCGGATGCCCCGTGCTGAGCGCGGCGGACCTGGCGGACCGGATCCCCGCGCTGCTAGCCCGCGACGACCTGTGGGGTGCCGCACCGAACCGCCCCCGGGCCCTGGACCGCGACGAGCACCGCCGGCTACGTGCTCTGGAGCCGGCTCTCCTGGCCTGTTGCGAACAGCTGGCGGCAGGACCCCTGCCGGACACCGTGACCCACGGCGACTTCCACCCCGGCAACGCCGTGGCGCGGGCCGGGGGTTTCCTGATCCACGACTGGAGCTTCGCGGCGATCGGCCACCCGCTGTTCGACCTCGCCGCCTTCCTGCACGACGCGAGTGGGACCGCCGCCGCCGAATACGTCGACCGGGTGCTGGACGCCTGGCTCGACCACGCGCCGAGGCCCGTTCTCGACCGGTGCTGGCAGGCGGCCAAGCCGCTCGGCGCCGTCGTCGAGATCCTGAAGTTCACCGCCCTGGCGGACGCCACGGGTCCGGCGCACGAGGACAGTTGGCTGCCGATGGTGCACGGCTGGGCGCGGCGGCTGCTGCGCGCGGACGAGGGTGCAGGCTGGCCCTAGGCCGTTGGGGGCTCCGCTCGGGATCCGGGGCGCAGGGCCGCCAGCGCCGCAGGCCAGGGGAACTCGACCCCGGAGCCCGCGCCGCGGGGATGCGGAGGGTCGGCGAGCAGCACCCGGACCCCTTCGGCCCGCAGCTCGTCCACCGCCGTCCGGAACGGTCGCCGGTTCGCCAGCGCGGCATTCACGAAGGGCACCACCACGACGGGTACGTCGCCCACGCACTCCGAGAGCACACCCAGCGCGTACGTGTCCGCGATCCCGGCGGCCAGCTTGTTGACGGTGTTGAACGTGGCCGGAGCGACGAGTACGGCATCCACCGGTTCCTGGGGCACGCGCGGTGTCCCCGCAGGGCGGTACCCGGACCGGACCGGGTGGCCGGTGACCCTCTCGATCTCCTCGATGTCCACGAACGGCACCGCGCTCGGGGTGCAGATCACCCTGCAGGTCCAGCCCTCGGCGTGCGCGAGCGCGAGCAGGGTGCCGACATCGGACGCGGGGCCGGCCGCGCAGACCACGACGAGCAGGTTCACGGGGCCACTCCCAGACGCTCGGCCAGCTGACGGCTCCGCGCCCGCAGGCTCCACGGTGCCGTGGCTGCCAGGTCCCCGACGAGTACTCGGACCGAGGACCGGTGCCGGACCTCCTCCGGTGCGACCTCCTCCGCCGCGCGCACGGCCTCATAGGCCCGGTGGTGCTTGCCCCATTGCAGATACGCCCGCGCAACATCGAGCCACAGTGCTGCCTTCCGTTCCACGAGCGCGAGCTGGTCGACCCGGACCGTTCTGGCGTGGTCGATGGCTGCCCCGGCGTCTCCGAGGCTCACTGCGATGCTCACCCGGTGCTGGAGAACATTGGTCGGGCCGAACCCGGTCCAGTGCACATTGCCGTCGGACCCGGCTCGGCGTGCCACGACAGCGGCCTCATCCAGGAGCTGGTGTGCGGTGGCACGGTCCTCGTCGCGGGCGGCGGCGCTCGCGCCGCGTAGAACCAAAGCGCCGTAGACCGCCAGGATCTGTGGCGACGCACCGGCCGGAACGGACGCGTTCATGACACCGGTGACGACCTGCCGGGCGGCCCGGTGGTGTCCGTCGGACATCAGCGCGTGCGTGAGTGCCCTCTTGCTGGCCATCGACGCGACCGGCTGACCGCTCCGATCGGCCGCCGTCAGGCTGCGGTCGGCGGCCACCATCGCGAGGCCGGAGGCTCCCAGCTTGATCAGCACACTGGTGGCGAGCTGGTAGGCGTCGGCGGCGAGTGCCCAGGTGTCTGGATCGCTGTGCCGGGTAGGAAACGCCGTTAGCAGTTCCGGCAGGGCGTCCACTACCTTCGAGTACCGGCAGGCCTGGTAGTCGCGTTTCGCAGCGGCCGTGAGTGCGTGTAGTACCTGTCGTTCTGCGATGGCCGAGACGCCACCAGGGGCCGCCGCGCTGGGATGGAGAGCCACTACTAGTGCCGTGAGTTCCGGAACCGGTGTCATTCCGGCCTGGCCACTGTCCGCGTGCTCCGTCGACGCCAATCCCAGCAGGTGTCGCGCGCGTGCGGGCATGTCCAGTCCGCCGGCGATCCGTTCCAGCAGGTCGATGTCGCGGACCGTCCGACGCCCGGCCATGAAGGCGCTGACGTCGGGTTGGGTGAGTCCGGCGGCGATCGCGATCCGGTTCTGGCTCGCGCCGAGTTGGCGGCGGAACAGGTGGAACACCGCGCCGAGGTCGCGTTCGGACAACGCCGCGCGGACGTCGGGTTGGTCCCAGAACGCGTCAGGGATCACCAGGGGCGTCAGCCTGTGCTCTGCCATGCGCCCAGCGTAGCCAGAGTGTGGACTGTATAGATCTGTTGGATTCACCTGGGAAGGGGGCGAACGGGACTCTGGTGCCAGCGCCGTCGGCCGGAGGTTCCGTACCCCGGCCGGCGGCTGCCCAGCCGGCATCAGGGAGGGGAACAGTGGCGTTCCACGTCGTCAGAACGCGCCGCGCGCGGGACCACGCAGATCGGGAGCAGGTATTGGAGGTGTCAACGCACGGGGATCTGGAGGGCGCGATGTCGGTGTTCCACACGTGGCGGCTTGCCCATGCGGGGGCCATCGGCGTCGGCGACCAACAGGTGATGGTCGTGCGCCGCGACCGGGGGTGAGGAGCTTCACGGTTCCGTGAAACGTGGGTGGGGTGGGGAACGGCCGGACCCGGGGGCGGGTCCGGCCGGGTGGTGCCTAGGACAGGCCCAGGAGGTCCACGACGAAGATCAGGGTCTCGCCCGGCTTGATCGCGCCGCCGGCGCCCCGGTCCCCGTACCCGAGGTGCGCCGGGATGGTCAGCTTGCGCCGGCCGCCGATCTTCATGCCCGCCACGCCCTGGTCCCAGCCCGCGATGACCCGGCCCGCGCCGAGCGGGAACTGGAACGGGGAGCCGCGGTTCCAGGACGCGTCGAACTCCTCGCCCGTGGAGTAGGCCACGCCCACGTAGTGCACGACGACCTGGTGGCCGGCCTTGGCCTCGTCGCCGTCCCCGACGACGAGGTCGACGATCTCCAGCTCCGCCGGGGCCGCGCCCTCGGGGAACTCAATTACCGGCTTTGTCAGACTCATGCGTTCGATCTTAGGCACGTCCCCGGTCGGCGTGCCCCGGTGGTCGGGCCCGCCGTGACCGAACCATGACACTCCGGGGACCGGTCGGGGACGCGGGGACCGCAGGCTGGGGCGCATGGGCCGTGCGATAGTGGATGCCATGCCTCGGGTCCTGTTGATCGAAGACGACCCGGCCGTCCGCGAGGGCCTCCAGCTGGCACTCCGCCGCCAGGGGCACCTGTTGCGCTCCGCCGGGACCGGTGAACAGGGGCTCGATCTGCTCCGCGCGGAGACCCCCGACATCGTCATCCTGGACCTGATGCTGCCCGGTATCGACGGCTTTGAGGTGTGTCGGAGGATTCGCGCGGCGGGGGACGTACCCATCGTGATGTTGACCGCGCGCAACGACGACATGGACGTGGTCGCCGGTCTGGAGGCCGGGGCCGACGACTACGTGATCAAGCCGGTGCAGCCCCGGGTGCTCGACGCCCGGATCCGCGCCGTGCTCCGCCGGATCGGTGCCGAGCGCTCCGAGCAGGAACGGCACGGCGACCTGGTGCTCGACCGGGCCGCGCTGACCGTCACCAAGGGCGGCGACGCGGTGAGCCTGGCGCCCACCGAGCTGCGGCTGCTCCTCGAACTGTCCCGCGCTCCGGGCCGGGTGCTCAGCCGGCAGCAGCTCCTGGAGGCCGTCTGGGAGCACGACTACCTGGGCGACTCCCGGCTGGTCGACGCGTGCGTGCAGCGGCTCCGGCTGAAGATCGAGGACGACCAGTCCGCCCCGGTGTTCGTGCAGACCGTGCGCGGCTTCGGCTACCGGTTCGGCCCGGTCCCGTGAGGCTCGGCCTCCGACCCCGGCTGATCCTCGCGTTCGTGCTGCTCGGCGTCGTGAGCGCCCTGGCCACGGCCGGCGCCAGCTATGTCGAGGCCCGCACCATCATTCTGCGCAACGCCCAGGACCCGGCCGTCACCTCGCTGGGTACCCGGCTCGCGAACCTCGCCGGGGGCCTGCGGCTGCCGCCCACCCAGCAGGACCTCAACGACCTGTCGACGGCCCTGATGACCACCGACGCGTCCGTCGTCACGGTCTACGGCGACCTGCGCTCGGACACCGGCATGGAACTCGACGTCTTCTCCGCCGAGCTGCGCGCCCAGGTGCACGACGGCACCGACGCCGTCTGGCAGCGCCAGGTCCGCGACAACAACCCCGAGCTGGCCATCGGCATGCCGCTGCTGCTCCAGGGCGCCGACAACGAGACCAGACCCTCGGGCATCGAGGTGTACTCGCTCCAGAGCCTGCACGCGGAGAAGGCCAGCATCGAACGGCTCGCCACGGCCGCGTGGCTGACCGGCGCGCCGGCCCTGCTCTTCGCGGTGATCCTGGCGCTGGTCGCCGCCCAGGGCGTCCTCAGTCCGGTCCGGCGGCTCGGGCTGGCGACCCGGCGGTGGGGCGCGGGCGACTTCGGTACCCGGCTGGAGGTCAAGGGGTCCGACGAGCTGGCCGACCTGTCCAAGACGTTCAACGACAGCGCCGACGCGGTCGAACACCATGTCGACGAGCTGCGCCGGATGGAGGCCGACGCGCGCCGGTTCGTGGCCGACGTGTCCCACGAGCTGCGCACGCCGCTGGCCGCGATGACCGCCGTCACCGACGTGCTCGACGAGGAGGCCGAGCACCTCGACGGGGACGCCGCCGAGGCCGCCCGCCTGGTCAGCCAGGAGACCCGCAAGCTCAACCGCCTGGTCAACGACCTGATCGAGGTGTCCCGCTTCGACTCCGGCACCGCCGGCCTGGTTCTCGACGACGTCGAGCTCGCCCCCGCCGTCACGGCCACCCTGCGCGCCCGGGGCTGGACCGACCAGGTGGAGACGGACCTGCCCGAGGGCATCGTGACCCGGCTCGACCCGCGCCGCCTCGACGTCATCATCGCGAACCTGGTCGGCAACGCGCTCCGGCACGGCGGGCCCCCGGTCCGGGTCCGGTTGCGGTCCACCGACGCGTTCGTGGTGCTGGAGGTGTCCGACGGGGGGTCGGGGCTGGCCCCGGACGTACTCCCGCATGTCTTCGACCGGTTCTACAAGGCCGACACCGCGCGCACCCGGTCCGACGGCAGCGGCCTCGGGCTCGCCATCGCCTGGGAGAACGCCCGCCTGCACGACGGCCGGCTGGAGGCCGCGAACGGGCCCGACGGCGGGGCCGTGTTCACCCTCCGGCTGCCGAGGAGGATCCGGTGAGACGGGTGTTCCCGCTGGTCCTGGCCGTGACGCTGCTGGCCGGGTGCGGGGTGCGGCCCAGCGCGGTGGTGCCGGCGGGGGAGGCGCCCCGAAAGGTCACCACCGAGGTCACCGCGCTGTACTTCGTCCTCAACGGGGGACTGTTCCGCTCGGAGCGGATCGACTCGCAGCCACTCTCCGTGAGTCAGAAGGTGGACCTGCTGCTCGCCGGGCCGCGTTCCGACGAGCGCGAGAGGGGGGTCACGACCGCCCTACCGGTGATCACCGACGGCGGCTCGGAGGTGGTCCGGCAGACGCCGCAGCGGTACGAGGTCCGGGTGCGCACCGCCGTCGCCGGGCTGTCCTCGCGGGCCCTGGACCAGCTCGTCTGCACGGTACTGGCCGGGGAGGCCGCCGAGCACGCCATGGCGGTGGGGTCGTTGGTGTCGGTCGTCGGGACGAGTGGCCGGCGGGAGGACCGGGGCTGCCCGTTGGGGTGATTCATCCCTGATTGGTGACTTTGACGCTTTCGGTCGGGGCGTTGTGACACGACGATGACAAAGTGCGGACGCGGGCGGGACAACCGTCACGCAGCGTGGTGGGTATGCCGGTCGAGACGAGAGATATTCCCACTGTCCAGCTTCCCTCCGATGCCCGGACCGGGCGCCCGTATCTGGACCCGCACCTGGATCTGCGGTTGGCGGGTTCGGTCCCGGGTGGCGCGCGCGGTGGTCCCGGTTCGGTCCCGGGTGCCCCCGGCCCCGTCGAGCCCTGGCCCGCCCGCACGCCGGTGCACCGCCGCCCGCTCGGTGTGGGCGCGCTGCTGGTCGGCGCGGCCTTCTGCCTGGGCGCGCTGGTCACGACGTACGTCCTCGCGGTGTGGACCCCGATCGGCCAGGCCCTGGAGTACCGGAACCTGAACGAGGGCTGGGGCGACCCCGACGGCACCTGGGCCTGGCGCCTGCTCGACTGGTTCGGCGAACCGCTGACCCTGGCAGTGCTGGTCGCCGCCGTGCTCCTCGTCGGCCTGGCCGCCCGGCGGTTCTGGGCCGGGGTGGTCGGCATCTGCATGGTCGGCGCGGCCGTCCTGGCGGCCCGCACCCTCAAGGAGGTCCTGCCCCGGCCCGTCCTCGACGCCGCCGACTTCGCCACCACGCACAACAGCTTCCCCAGCGGACACGTGACGGTCGCCGCAGGCCTGGTACTCGCCCTGGTCCTGGCCCTGCCCGCCCGGTTCCGGCTCCTGGCGCTCGTGCCCGGGACGGTCGCGGTGACGGTGGTGCTGGTGGCCACGGTGGTCGCGCAGTGGCACCGGCCGAGCGACGGCATCGGCGGGGTACTGATCGCGGGCGCGGCGTACTGCCTCGCGGCGGCGGGCCTGCACGGGTACGCGCGGCGGTGACCCGGGGCGTCGCGGCAGCGGGACCGGCGGTGACCCGGGGCGCGTCGCGGCAGCGGGACCGGCCGTGACGTGACCCGTGCCGCCGCGCACCACCTGACCTGGGAGGTCGGCACCCCCGGCGAGCTGCTCGACGTCGGCGGCCGGCTCCAGGAGCGCGACGGCCGCCGGGGCCCGGATCCGGCGCGGTCAGCCCCGGTCGGCACCGCGTGGCCGGGCGGCAGTGCCCGGGGGAGCCGGTGGGGCGGGTGTGGGCGGCGCCACAGGTGACAGAGTTGCCGAAGCGGGGCAAGCTGGCCCCATGCTCACCTCGATCGCGTCGTTCGCCCTCGTAGCCGGGCTCCTCACCATCATGCCCGGCCTCGACACGGCCCTCGTCCTGCGCACCGCCGTCGCCCAGGGCCGGGCCGCCGCGTTCGCCACGGCGTTCGGGATCGGTGTGGGCGCGCTCATCTGGGGCGCGGCGGCCGCCGTCGGGGTGTCGGCACTGCTGGCGGCGTCGCAGCTGGCGTACACGGTGCTGAAGTTCGTTGGCGCCGCGTACCTCGTGTGGCTGGGGATCGGGATGCTGCGCCGGCGGGCCACCCCGGACGTCGAGGCGCCCGCGCCGAGCGTGCGCCGGGCCTGGCTGCGGGGCATGACCACGAACCTGCTCAACCCGAAGATCGGCGCGTTCTACGTCGCCATGCTGCCCCAGTTCATCCCGGCGGACTCCTCGCACCTGGCCATGGGGCTGCTCCTGGCCCTGGTGCACGACATCGAGGGCATGATCTGGTTCACGCTGCTGATCTGCGGGGCGCACGCGGTACGGGGCTGGTTGGGGCGGCGGGCCGTCCGCAAGGCACTGGACCGGGTGACCGGGGCCGCGCTGATCGGCTTCGGGGCGAAGCTGGCGTTCCTCGACTGAGCGCGGGGCTGGCCGTTCTTGACTGAGCGCGAGGTCGGCCTTCTTCGAATGAGTGCGAGGCTGGCCGTCCTTGACTGAGTGCGAGGTCGGCCTCCTCGACTGAGGACGAACCCGGGCGGGGTGGCGCCGCCCGAAGTGGACCCTTCTGCCCGTTCGTCGGGGACGCGCGCCGGGTGATCGTGGAGGCGGGTTCCCGTACCCCCCTGATGGTTTTGGGTCTAGGTCAGCGGGCGGCGCATCATCACCCGGGGGCCGAAGGTGTGCAGGCCCAGGGCGATTTCGCGGTCCCGGAGGACGCACAGCCCGGGCGTCAGCTCGCCGGTGACCGGGGCGAAACCGTGCCGGGTGTAGAACGGCCCGTTCCACGGGACCTCCACGAACGTCGACAGGGTGATCGTCGCGAAGCCCTCCGCGCGGGCCCAGTCGCAGGCGGCCTCCAGCAGGCCCGCGCCCAGCCCCTGGCGGGTGTGGTCGGGATGCACCGAGAGCTGCTCGAGGAACGCTGACCCGTCGACCACCTCCAGCCGGGCGAACCCGACCGGCGGATCCCCGGTCACGAGCACCGCGTGCGCCGACGTGAACGCCGACGCAGGCCCGGGCGGCGGCAACGGCCAGATGCCGACCGTCGCGAACAGGGTGTCGGCGGCCCCCTCGACGGCGGACAGGATCTCCCGCTCGTCCGGCCGCGCGCTACGGATCCGCTGCATGGCTCCAAGCCTGCCACGTGTTCCCGGGCCCCGCATGTGCCGAAAGAGCTATCTCTTCCTCGGGGAGGGCCGGGTCATGACGGGCCCGCTCACGGATCGCTGGCTCAGGGCGGACCCGCTCAGAGAGGGCCGGCTCACGGAGGGCCGGCTCGCGGAGGGCCCGCTCACGGATGGCCGGCTCGCGGATGGCCGGCTCGCGGAGGGCCGGCTCGCGGAGGGCCGGCTCACGGATGGCCGGCGAGCGCCGCCGTGATCCGATCGTGCAGCACGGCCCGGCCGTGCGCCCCGGGCAGCCGGAGCAGTTCCCGCTCGCCGTCGAGGAGGAGAACGGTGGGCACGGAGCGGATCGCGTACCGGTCGGCGACGTCCGGCTCGTCCTCCACGTCCACGTGCACCGGGCTCACCCGGTCGGCGAACGCGACCGCCACCTGCCCGAACACCGGCCCGTACTGCCGACACGGATGGCACCACGGCGCGTGGAAGTACACCAGGGCGGGGCGCGTCCCGCCCAGCGCGCCCGCCAGGTCCGCGCCGACCACCGGATCGAGCTCGGCCGTGGACAGCAGCTCCTCGACGATCAGACCCGGGCACCGCTCCCGCAGGGCCGCCACCGCGGCCGGGCTCAACGGACTGCGCTCCCCGTCCGGATCGGTGACGGTCAGGTGCCGCAACGGGGGCACCAACGGCGGGATCGCCTCCAGCACCGCGTCGTCCCACGGACCGATCAGGTACAGGATCCGCAGCGCCGGGGCGCCCACCAGGCCCTCCAGCGCCGCCGGGGTCAACGCGCCCGACGTGCCCAGCACCAGCCGGTCGAGCCGGGGCAACGTGGCCAGGGCGGCCAGCCCGCGCCCCGAGATCCGGTCGCCGGACACGTTGACCGCCACGACCTGGTCCTCGCCGGCCAACGCCAGCAGGGTGTCGTCGGTCAGCAGCCCCGCCGCCAGGGTCAGCTCGGCCGGCAGCGGACGCGCCAGTCGGGCCATCACGGCGTCGGTGAGCCCCTCGCTGTACAACGCGAGCGTCTCCAGGCCGGGCACCACCGGCACCGCCCAGTCCGTGAACGTGCCGAACAGCATGAGCGAGCCGAGTCCGCGCAGGTCACCGAGGGTCGCCAGGTGCTCGTCGGTGACCTCGCCCGCGACCAGCTCGTCCAGCGCGCCCGGCGGCAGATCCGACAGCGCCCCCAGGTGCTCGCCGTCGGTGTCGAGCGTGACCCGCCAGCCGGCGGCGACGTCGACCACGCCCCGGGCGGGCGTCTCCCGTTGCTCGCCCTCCGGGGAGTCCAGGTAGAGCGTGCCCACCGAACGGTCGGCGGGGAAGGTCAACCGACGAAGATCAGCCACTGGACAATCCTGCCACGTCGATCGGACATTCGTGGATGTTCCGGAGGTGAGTGAGTGCTGGAGCTTCGTCGGTACCGGCGTTGGCGATCGCCGACTCGGGCGGCCGGAGGAGTATCCGGGCCAGGCCTCCGGCCCGGGCGTGGCCGAGTCGGGCCGGGTTGTTCGGCCTGGGTCTGGCCGAGTCGGGCCAGCTCGGTTCGGCCTGGGCTCGACCACGGTGGCCCAGATCGGCTCGGTCTGGGCTCGACGACGGTGGGCGAGTTCGGCTGGGCGTGCGCCCGACCGCATTGGGCCAGAACGGTTTCCGGCCGCACCGGGTCAGGTTGAGCAGCACCCGTGATGGCCGGTCGCCGGTCCTCCTGGCGTTCGGAGCGGCCGGGCACCTCCGTCCCGGGACAGCCCGGAATGTTGGCGCGTCCGGAGGGTGCGTGTTCGGCCCCGACGGGGTATGAACAAGCGCCGGGTCCCCCCGTCCGGCACCCCACCTGGCGGAAGGTGACCGACGATGTCGAAGACCCCGAGCAGCCTGCGAGTCGTCCCCCGGCGTGGCCTGAAGGTCCTGTTCACAGTGCTCGTCACGGTGGTCGTCGTGCTGGCGGTGGCGGTCGTGACCAGCCTGATGGGACTGTTGCCCGGCTCGTTCGACCCGTTCGGGACCCGGACCACGGACCGCAGCCAGCCCGTCGTGCTCCGTTCGGTGCAGGACCTGAGCCGGTTCGTGGCCGCCGCCGGCAACTACGAGCTGATCGTGGACCTGGAGAAGGACGCGAAGTACATCCCCTCCTTCCTGTACGGCGGCCGCACCCTCTTCGTGGCCGCCGGCACCGTGGACGCCTACGTCGAGTTCGGCGGGCTGCGCGGCGACGCCGTCAAGGTGTCCGCCGACCAGAAGACCGTCACCATCACCCTGCCGCAGCCGGCGATGGGCAAACCCAACATCGACCACAACCGCAGCTATGTGTACTCCGAGGAGCGCGGCCTCGTGAACCGGCTCAAGGACTTCGGCGGCGGGGACGCGAACCGTACCCAGCAGCTCTACCTCCTCGCGGAGCAGAAGATCAGCGCGTCGGCCAACGACGGGACGCTGGCCGAACGGGCCCGGACGAACGCCCGGTCGACGTTGACGGGGCTGTTGCGGTCGTTGGGGTTCACGACGGTGACGGTGGAGTTCGCCAAGGCGCCGTGAACGTCGGGTCCGCAGCCGCCGGGCCGGCTCCACCAGGCTGGCGAGTGCCGGCCGCTGCGGATGCCGCTTGAGGTGGCCTCCCGTCGCGCCCGCCCCGAGGTTCTGGGTGGCTGCCGGGGCGGGCTCGGTCGGGCTCACCGTCAGGCGGTGGCCTGTCGCCGTGCCCGCCCCGAGGATCCGGGTGACTCCCGGAGCGGGCTCGGTCGGACCCACCCGTCAGGCGGTGGCCGCCCGTCGCGCCGCTCCGGGATCCCGGGGTGGCCCCCGGAGCGGGCACGGCCGGACGGGCACAGTCAGGCGCGGACCAGTCGGAGCAGGAGCGCGGCCGACCAGCTGAAGTTCGGGGCGTTGAGCCGGGCCCCGGTCAGCGGCTGGTAGTTCTCGTGGATCGGCCCGTCCCCGAGCAGCCCGTCCGCGTTGCGCAGCAGCTTGTCGCGCACCGCGGTCGCGTCGGCGGTGAAGCCGGCCCGCCGGAGCCCCTCGATCGCGAAGTACGCCTGGTCCAGCCAGACCGGGCCGCGCCAGTACGCCTCAGGCTCGAAGAACGGGCTGTCCGCCGCGACGGTCGGGCACGGGACGTGGGTACCGAACGCGGCAGGGTCGAGCAGCGTCGCCCGGACCGCCAGCGCCTGGGCGGGGGAGGCCAGGCCCGCCCACACCGGGATGACGCCCTCGATGCCCTTGCCCCGGTCGACCAGCGGGTGGCCGGAGTCGAGGGACACGTCGTAGAACCAGCCGGTGGCCGGGTCGAACATCCTCTCGCGCACGTACGCCCCGATCGGCGCGGACGTGTCCTGGTACGGCTCGCGCAGCACCTTGGCGATCTTCGCCAGGTACCCCTTCTCCGCGAACAGGTACGCGTTCAGGTCCACCGACTCCTGGTCGATCGACCAGCCGGCCGCGCCGTTGGAGCGCACGGCCGACGCGTCGAACCGGGGCGCGTTGTCCATCCCGGACTCCCACGCGGCGGCCTCGATGACGGCCCCGTCGGAGTCGTTGGCCGGGTCGATCGTCGCCCCGTACTCGCAGATGCCGTTGCGGTCGTGGTCCCGGGCCTTGTACCACCACTCGTGGTAGGCGACCAGGCGCGGGTAGATCCGGCGGAGGAAGTCCTTGTCGCCGCCCGCCGAGTACACCTCCCAGGCCGCCCAGGCCGCGAGCGGGGGCTTGGTGTTGCGCTCGTTCCAGTTGCCGCCGCCGTGCGCCGGGTCGTTGTAGAAGATGCAGTCGGGGATCATGCCGTCGGCGCGCTGGTAGTCGAACAGGGCCTCGATGACGGAGCTGGCCAGGGCGGGGGAGAACGCGGACACCCCGACCGCCTGCTTCCACGAGTCCCAGGACCACAGGCCGCTGAACCAGACGTAGGAGATCGACGGGGTGATCCCGCCGTGCCGGAGCGCGCCGGCCGCGCTGCGCCAGTTGGTGACCAGGGTCTGGATGGACTTGACGGCGACCCGGCGGTGCTCGGGGGCCACGCCCTCCAGGCCGCAGCGCAGGTACGTCGCCCACCGGCGGTCGGTGGCCGACGCCGGGTTGCTCGGCTTGCGCAGGGCCTCGGCCACGGTGTCGGCGTCCCGGTCGGCCGCCGTGAACGAGTACGTCTCCGTCCAGGTCAGGGGGCGCTCGCCCTTCGGGGACACGTTCAGCGGGGTGGCCAGGAGCGTCCGGTAGGAGTCGCCGTCGACGGTCGTGGTCACCGGCGCGGCGTGCCGGACCTCGAACCGCTGGGTCGGCGTGGAGAAGAACTTCCACACCTCCCGGACCTCGGTGAAGTCCACGGCCACCCCGGTGCCGGTCGCCCGGAGCCGGGGAGCGGACCGGATCGGCTCGGACTCGTGCCGCAGCAGGGTGCCCGACCAGGACACGGCCACCCGGCGGGCCCGCGCGCCGTCGTTGCGGACGGAGCCCTGGACCAGCGCGGTGCGGCCCGACACGAACCGCAGCTCCAGGGTCAGGGTGATCCCGTCACCCGAGGAGGAGACCTGCCGGAGCAGCCCCGGCAGCGAGTCGGCGGAGACCTGGGTCAGCGGGATCGGCGCACCCGTGGTGGCATCGGTCAACGCCACCCGGCTGAAGACCTGGGACAGCCACCAGGGGTACTCCTCGGCGATGTACAGCGGGCCGGAGAACCCGCCGGCCACCCCGAGCCCGTACCCGTGCCAGGAACCGTTGTCGGCGAACACGTTCAGCGGGTTGTCGCTCGGCGGCCGGGCCACCGTCGGGAGTCCCCGCAGGTCGAGCACGTTGCGGAACTCTTCCGTGGGGCCGGCGGCCGCCGGGGTGCCGGCTGGCGGGGTGGCGGACGGGTCGGCGGACGCGACCCCGGGGAGGGCTACGGCGGCCGTCGTGGCGAGGCCCGCCGCGACGAAGGTTCTCCTGCGCATGGAAACTCCAGACTGGTCGGCCGGGTGGGTGGGGCCGACTGGTTGAGGGGCGGTGAGTTTTCGGGGTACGTCCGCGCAGGTCGTCTACCTGCGCAGACGGAATCGGGTGCCCGGTTCGGGCTGGGCGAGCCCCTGTGTCGGACGGCCGGCGCGTGAGAGCCGGGCGCTGGTGGGCGGGCTAGCCAGCTGACCCCGGGTGCGTGGATTCCGGGGCGACGGAACCCAGCACGGCCACGTCCGAGCCGGCCAGGTGCAGGGTGCCGTCGACGGGCGTGCCGGTGAGCAGGTCGTGTCCGGTGACCTCGACGGTGACCGGGTCGGGGGTGTGGTTGAGGACGAACAGGTACTCGCCGCGCCGGCACAGCTCGACCCCGGGCGGCACCGCGACGGGCGCCCCGGCCGAGCCGACCTGCCCCGGGCCCCCGTCGGACCCGACCCGGGGAACGGCCGCCTCGTCGAGGATCGGACGGAGCAGACTGTCGAGGCCGTCGGCCCCGAGATGGGCGGAGACGTACCAGGCGGTGCCCGCGCCGAACCGGTTCCGGGTGATCGCGGGCCGCCCGGCGAGCGGCGCGTCCAGGTAGCTGGCCTCGACCTCCGCCGTGGTGGTGTCGAGCCACTCCCGCCACAGGGTCACCGGGTACCTGCCGTCGAGGCTGATGTCCGAGGACTCCCCGGCGGGCAGCGGCCAGAGCTCGTCCACCGCGACCCCGAGCAGGTCCCGCAGCGCGCCGGGGTAGCCACCCTGGTGCACGTGGTCGTTCCCGTCGACGAGCCCGGAGAAGAACCCGACCACGAGCCTGCCGCCGCCGGACACGTAGGACTCCAGGTTCGCCCGCGTCGGGTCCGTGACCAGGTACAGGTTGGGGGCGAGCACGAGTCCGTACCCGGTCAGGTCCGCGTCCACGGGCACGAAGTCGACCGCGACGTTCATGTTCCACAGCGGCTCGTACCAGGCGCGGACGAGCTCGCGCCAGCGGAGCAGCTGGGACGGGTGCTCGTCGAGTTCGAGGGCCCACCAGGAGTCCCAGTCGAGCACGATCGCCACGTGCGCGGTGCTCCGCGCGCCCACGACCGGGGACAGCCGGGCCAGCTCGGCGCCGAACGCGACCGTCCGCCGGTACCCCCGGGAGGTCTCCCCGCCGTGCGGGAGCATCGCGGAGTGCCACTTCTCGGCACCGGCGACCGAGGCGCGCCACTGGAAGTGCAGCACCCCGTCGGCGCCCCGGGCGACGGCCTGGAGGCTGCCGATCCGGTACTGCCCGTCGGTCTTGGGGACGTTCACCTGTCGCCAGCTGACGGCGGACGGGGCCTGTTCGAGGAGCAGCCACGGCTGGCCGCCGCGCAGGGAGCGCATCAGGTCGTAGTTCATCGCGGCGGTGACGTGCGCGGTCGGGTCGGCCGGGTCCGGGTACGCGTCGTCGGAGACGATGTCCTCCTCGGCCGCCCACTTCCAGTAGTCGAGGTCGCGCATCATCGACATGAAGTTGGTGGTGACCGGGACGCCGGGCGGCAGGACCGCGCGCTCGGCCCGGTAGCAGTCCAGCAGGGTGTCCGAGCAGAACCGCCGCCAGTCGAGCCGCTGGGTCGGGTTCGTCGGGCCGGGCGCGGTGCGCGGCGGCTCGACCTCGTCCAGCGACGTGTACCGCTGGGCCCAGAAGTCCGTGCCCCACGCGTGGTTGAGCCGCTCCACGGTGCCGTACCGCGCGCCGAGCCAGCGCCGGAAGTCCGCCGCCGAGGTGGGGCAGAAGCACTCGGTGACATGGTCGCCGTACTCGTTGGAGATGTGCCACATCGCCAGCGCCGGATGGTCGGCGAACCGCTCCGCCATCCGGGTCGCCAGGGCCACGGTCGCGGCGCGGAACGCGGGGGAGGAGGGGCAGTAGTGCTGGCGGGAGCCGAATTCCAGCCGCACCCCGTCGGCGGTGACCGGCAGCGCGTCCGGGTACTTCCGGACGAACCAGGCGGGCGGTGAGGCGGTGCCCGTGGCCAGGTCCACGCTGATCCCGTGCGACCACAGCAGGTCGATGATCTCGGCCAGCCAGTCCAGCTCGTACGCGCCCTCGGCGGGCTCCAGCCGGGCCCAGGAGAACACCCCGAGCGTGATCATGTTGACCCCGGCGCGCCGCATCAGCCGGACGTCCTCGCGCCACGTGTCCGGGTCCCACTGTTCGGGGTTCCAGTCGCCGCCGTACCTCATCGTCATCCCTTCACCGAGCCGCCGAGCAGGCCGGACACGAACTGCTTCTGAAACGCCAGGAACACCGCCATGATCGGCAGGGTGGCGATGAACGCCCCGAGCATCAGGCCGGAGTAGTCGACGCGCGACTGTCCGATCATGCGGGACAGGGCCACCGGGATCGTGTACTTGTCCTCGGAGTTGAGCATCAGCAACGGCCAGATGAAGGCGCTCCACTGCGAGATGAACGTGAAGATCACGACGGCCGCGAGCTGGGGCCGGGCGGCCGGCAGCACGATCCGGTAGAAGATCCGCGCCTCCGAGCAGCCGTCGAGCCGGCCCGCCTCGATCAGCTCGTCGGGGAAGTCGAGGAACGCCTGCCGCATCAGGAAGATGCCGAACGAGTTGGCCAGGAAGGGCAGGATCACCGCCTGGTACGTGTCGATCCAGCCCACGTTCGCCATCATCTGGAACAGCGGCACGAGCAGCACCTGGAACGGGATCATCATGGTGGCCAGCAGCACGGCCAGCAGCAGCCCCCGGCCGCGGAACCGGAACTTGGCCAGCCCGTAGCCGCACATCGCGCTGATCAGGCTGGACAGCGCCGTGTACACCACGGTCAGCCCGACGGTGTTGAGCGTGACCCGGCTGAACCCGACGGTCTCCTCCAGGCGGCGCAGGTTCTCGAACAGCTGGTCGCCGGGCAGGAACGGCGGCGGGGAGTGCAGCAGGTCCCGGGTGCGGTGGGTGGCCGCCACGATCATCCAGTAGAACGGGAACAGGCTGACCACCGCGCCGACCAGCAGCGGCAGGTGCGCGAGCCGCTTCACGACTTCGTCCGCAACGCGCGGAACTGGACGAGGGAGAGCAGGCCGGTCAGGGCGACGACGAGCCAGGCGATGGCGGCCGCGTACCCGAAGTCGAGTTGTTGGAAGCCGTTCTCGTAGAGGTACAGCACCGGGGTGAGGGTCGCGTTGTCCGGACCGCCCGAGGTGAGCACGAAACTCTCGTCGAACAGTTGCAGGGTGCCGATCGTCGAGGTGATCAGGCAGAACAACAGCACAGGGCGCAACTGCGGAACGATCACACTCACATAGGTACGCAGCGAGCCGGCCCCGTCGATGGCCGCCGCCTCGTACTGCTCCTTCGGGATCGCCTGCAGCCCCGCCAGCAGGATGACCATGTTGTACCCCGTCCAGCGCCACGTGATCGAGCCGATCAGGGCCACCCGGGCCATCGTCGGATCGTTCAGCCAGTCGATGTGCGTGCCGAGAATCTGGTTCAACAGCCCCGAGTCGGTGTTCAGGAGCACCCGGAACACGACCGCGTAGGCGACGAGCGTGGTGACGGCCGGCAGGAAGTACGCCACCCGGTAGCCGGAGCGGAACTTCAGCCAGCTCAGGTTCAGCACCTGGGCGAGGCCGAGGGCGATCACCAGCATCAGCGGCACCTGGACGGCCAGGATCAGCGCGATGTTGGCCAGGGACCGGCCGACGAGGGGATCCTGGAACAGCCGGGTGTAGTTGTCGAACCCGGCCCACACCGTCTCGCCGTCGGCGTCCGTCTGGAAGCTCTGCACGAGGCTGGCCACCAGCGGATACCCGAAGAAGACCGCGAAGAGCACGGCGGCGGGTGCCGTGAAGAACCAGCCGGCGCGCGCCCTCACGCCAGTTTCCGCTTGGTCTGACCGGCGAGTTGGGCGGCGGCGCTCTTCAGCTCCGCCTTGGGGTCCTTGCCCCGGAGCAGCACCCCGGGCACCACCGAGTCGAGCAGGTCGCCGGCCTTGGCGTAGTCGTCGGTGTAGGTGATCGTGGGGATCTTCGGGGTCTGCTCCCGGAACATCTGGTAGATCGGGGCGTCGCCGAAGAACTTCTGCGGGGCGTCGAAGTACGGGTCGCGCAACGCCGGCAGATACGCCGGGAACAGGCCCTCCGCCTTCATCATCGACACCTGGTTGGCCACGTCGGCGAGACAGAACCGCACGAACGCCCAGGCCGCGTCCGGGTTCTTCGACTGGCCCGGCACCGCCAGGGTCGAGCCGCCGTTGTTGGCGGTGCGGCCGCCGCCGGCCGTCACCGCGGGCAGCGGCATCACACCCAGCTTGCCGGACAGCTCCGGCATCTCGGTGGCGAGCGTGCCCGCCCACCAGACCCCGGACGGGGCACAGGCCACCTTGCCGTCCTTGTTGGCGCTGACCAGGGCGTCCCAGCCCTTGACGTTGAGGATCAGGCCGGCGTCGTTCAGCCTCTTCACGATGTCGATCGCGGCGAGGGTCGCAGGGGAGTCCAGGGTGATGTCGCCGGCCGCGTTGAAGTAGCCCGCGCCCTGCTGCTGCATCAGGGTCGGCACCGGGCCCGCCCCGTTGGACACGTCGCTGACCAGGAGCTTCGCCCCGGTGCGCGCCAGGACGGTCTTGCCCGCCGTGATCAGGTCGTCCCACGTGGCGATGGACTTCGGGTCGACGCCGGCCGTCGCGAACAGGTCCGTCCGGTAGAAGAGGGCGGCCGTGCCCGAGTCCCACGGCAGGCTGAACAGCTTCCCGTCCTTGTCGCTCGACGCCGCCCACTTGGACGGGTCGAAGTCGGCCTTCATGGCCGAGGCGACGCTGGTCAGGTCGAGGAAACCGGTCGGGAACTGTGCCGCGTAGGTCTGCATGTGGTCGGTCTCGACCGTCAACACGTCGGCCAGCCCGCTGCCCGACTTGAGGCCGATGGCGATCTTGTCGTACGCGTTGTCGTACCCGATGTCGGTGATCTCGATCTTGACCTTCGGGTGCTTCGCGGTGAACTCCGGCCCGAGGCGCTTGAGGGCGGTCGCCGCGACGTCCCAGGACCAGACCGTGACGGTGCCCGTGAGCTCCTTGCCCTCGGTGGCCTGCTTCGTGGACTTCTTGGGCGAACCGCTCGCGCACCCCGCCGCCGCACCGAGGAGCCCGAGTGCGGTGAGGGACAGGGTGTGTCGTCGGGTGAGGGTCACGGCAGCCTCCGATGGCTTGGATCGATGCTTCGATAGTGAACACGATCCAACATCCAAGTCAAGTCTTTTGAATTTTGAATACAATCTGCATACTGGTGGGCATGGACCACGCCCATCCCTACATCCCGAACTCCGTCCCGGAGGTCCGAGCCGCGATGCTCGCCTCCGTCGGAGCCGCCGATGTCGAGGAGTTCTACGCCGACATCCCCTCCGACCTGCGCCTCCACCGCCCCCTGCGGCTGCCGGCTCCGATGCGGAGCGAGGCCGAGCTCGTCCGGCACGTCGGCGGGCTGCTCGACCGCAACACCGACGGCCTGAGCTTCCTGGGCGGCGGCTGCTACCCGCACCACGTGCCCGCCGTCTGCGACGAGGTCAACGGGCGCGCGGAGTTCCTCACCGCCTACGCCGGCGAACCCTACGAGGACCACGGCCGCTTCCAGGCCCTCTGGGAGTACCAGAGCCTGATGGGTGAGCTGCTCGAACTCGACGTCGTCAACGTGCCGACCTACGACGGGTACCAGGCCGCCGCGACCTCCCTGCGGATGGCCGGCCGGGTCACGGGCCGCTCGAAGGTGCTGATCAGCGGGCCGGTGTCGCCCGACAAGCTGTCGAAGATCACCGACTACCTGCGCGGCGCGATGTCCTTCACGGACACCCTCGACGAGGACACAGCCTGCGTCTACCTGGAGTATCCGAACTTCCACGGCGTCATCGACGTCGACGCCCCCACGCTGGTGGCCGCCGCGCACGCCGCCGGGGCCCTCGCGGTCGTCAGCTGCAACCCGATGGCGCTCGGCGTGCTCGCCTCGCCGGCGACCTTCGGCGCGGACATCGTGTGCGGGGACATCCAACCCCTGGGCATGCACATGCAGTACGGGGGCGGCCAGGCCGGCTTCATCGCCACCCGGGACGACGAGCGCCTGGTCATGGAGTTCCCGTCCCGCCTGTTCGGCCTGGTCCCGACCGTCGTCGAGGGGGAGTACGGGTTCGGCGACGTCGCCTACGAGCGCACCTCGTTCGGGGTCCGCGAGCAGGGCAAGGAGTGGGTCGGCACCGCCGCCGCGCTCTGGGGCATCACGGCCGGCGTCTACCTGTCCCTGATGGGCCCCGCCGGCATGCGCGAGATCGGCTCGACGATCATGGCCCGCACGGCGTACGCGATGCGCCTCCTCGGGGCGATTCCCGGCGTCACCGTGCCGAACGCCGACGATCCACACTTCTGTGAGTTCGTGGTGGAATTTGTGCGACCTGTCGGGGAGGTGCTGGCCGAGCTCCGCGACCGGGGCATCCTCGCCGGGCTGCCCCTCGACGGGCACCGGGCCCTGTGCTGCGTGACCGAGGTGCACACCCGGGCAGACATCGAACTCCTGGCCGCTTCCGTGAGAGAGGTGCTGGCATGAAGGCCACCGACACCGGCCCCGTCGACCCCGCAGCGGCCCGGATCGGCGGAAAGCCCGCGCTGCGCCGGTTCCGCCAGGCCAGCTGGGACGAACCGCTGGTCTTCGAGCTGACCCAGCCCGGCGAGCGCGGCATCCTGCCCCCGCTGGCCGAGCCGGAGATCACCGCCCTCGTGGGCGACCCCGCGGCGGCCCTGCCCGCCGGCATCCTGCGCGCCGCCCCGCCCGCGCTCCCGGAGATCTCGCAGAACCGGGTGCTGCGGCACTACCTGCGGCTCTCCCAGGAGACCCTCGGGGCCGACCTGAACGTGGACATCGGCCAGGGCACCTGCACGATGAAGTACAGCCCGAAGGTCAACGACGTGCTGATCCGCCGGATCGCGGAGCTGCACCCCGCCCGGGACCCGGCCACCGTCCAGGGCGTGCTGGCCATCATCCACTCCCTGCAGGGCATGCTCGCCGAGGTGTCCGGCATGGACGCCGTCACCGTCCAGCCCGGCGCCGGCTCGGCCGCGATCTGGACCAACGTGGCCATGATCCGGGCCTACCACGCCTCCCGGGGCGAGGCGGAGCAGCGCGACGAGATCATCACCACGATCTTCTCCCACCCGTCCAACGCCGCCTGCGCGGCCACGGCCGGCTACAAGGTCATCACGCTGTACCCGGACGCCGACGGCTACCCGGACATCGACGCGCTGAAGGCGGCCGTGTCGGACCGCACCGCCGCGCTGCTGATCACCAACCCGGAGGACACCGGCATCTTCAACCCGAGGATCGCCGAGTTCGTCGAGATCGTGCACGCCGCCGGTGGTCTCGCCAGCTACGACCAGGCCAACGCGAACGGCATCCTCGGTATCACCCGGGCCCGCGAGGCCGGCTTCGACCTGTGCCACTTCAACCTGCACAAGACGTTCTCCACCCCGCACGCGTGCGGCGGACCGGCGGCGGGCGCGTGCGGGGTGACCGCCGAGCTGGCCCCGTTCCTGCCCGGACCGCTGGTCACCTTCGACGGCACGAGCTACGACCTGACGGACCCCGGCCCGCTGTCCATCGGCAAGGTCCGGCCCTACCAGGGCGTCGCCGGCAACATCGTCCGCGCCTACTCCTGGATCATGGCCCTGGGCGCCGAGGGGCTGCGCGAGGTCGCCGAGATCGCCGTCCTCAACAACAACTACCTGCTCACCGAGATGCTCAAGATCAAGGGCGTCTCCGCGCCGTACGCCGAGGGCAGACGCCGCATCGAACAGGTGCGGTACTCGTGGGAGCAGCTGCACGCCGACACCGGGGTGCACTCCGAGGACATCGGGCTCCGGGCCGCCGACTTCGGCGTGCACTACTGGACGAGCCACCACCCGTACGTCGTGCCCGAGCCGGCCACCCTGGAGCCCACGGAGTCGTACTCGCGAGCGGACCTCGACGAGTACGTCGGGGTGATGCGCGAGGTGGCCCGCGAGGCGTACGAGTCCCCGGAGACCGTCCGGACCGCACCCCACAACTCCACGGTGCACCGGAACCGGGAGGACACCCTGGACGATCCGGGGACGTGGGCGGTCACGTGGCGGGCCTATCGGCGGAAGATCGCGGATGACCGCTGAGACGGGGGGCGCGGCCGGGCTTTCGGGGGCGGTGGGCGCCGTGGGTTCCGGAGTGCCGGCCGGATCGCCTGGCCTGCCTGGCCTGCCTGGCCTGCCCGGCCCGACCAGCCCGACCAGACCGACCAGCCCGGCCAGCCCGACCGGGTCGACCGGGTCGCCTCGCCCGACCGGGTCGGCCGGCCTGACCGGGTCGCCTGGCACGATCGGATCGGCCGGCCAGCTCGGATCGCCTAACCCGCACGGATCGGCCGGCCCGGCGCGTGCGTCGGGCTCGATCGGGTCGGCGAGGCCTGCGAGGTCGGAGGGGGAGGTATCCCTGACCGGACCTGCCGGATCGGGCGGGGAACTCCATCTGCGCGGGGGGCCGTTCGTCGGGCTGGTGGTCAATCCTGTCGCCGGGCTCGGCGGGCCCGGCGCCCTGCACGGCAGCGACGCGCCGGACATCAGGGGCCTGGCCTCCGGTGTAGCTCCGCGCTCGGCCGATCGGGCCGCGCTGGCGCTGTCCGCGCTGGTCGCGCACCGGCCCGATGTCCGGCTGCTCACCGTGGCCGGTGACATGGGGGAGACGGCGGCGGTTCTCGCCGGGGTGCCCTGCGCGGTCGTCGTGGATCGGCCCGAGGTGACGACGGGGGTCGACACGGTCCGGGCCGTGTCGGAGCTGCTCGCTGCGGGCGTCGAGTTGCTGCTGTTCGCGGGGGGTGACGGGACGGCTCGGGATGTGCTGACGGCGTTGTCGGCGCCCGCGCCTGCGGTCGAGCCCGAGCCTGGGACCGAGCCTGGGGTCGAGCCTGGGGTCGGAATTGGGGCCGGGGCCGGGGCCGGGGCGGCCCTCCGCCTGCCTGGGTCCCCGTTCGAGTCCCAGGCAGAACAGAGTCCGGGGCCGGGACCGACGCGGGGCCTGGCGCCGGGGCGAGGGCAGGGCTCGGCCGTCCAGGGGCCGACGGCCGTTCTCGGCGTCCCCACGGGTGTGAAGGTGCACTCCGCCGTCTACGCCGTGCACCCGCGCGCCGCCGGCGAGGTCGCGGCCGCGTACCTGGACGGCCGGGCGCCCGCCCGGGACTGCGAGGTCGTCGACCGGCCCGACCCGGCGCGGGTGTCGGCCAGGCTGTACGGGTACCTTCCCGTGCCGTTTCTGGTCCGTCGGGTGCAGCACCGCAAGATCGGCTCGACCGTCGAGGACGGGGAGGACCTCGCCGGCATCGCCGCGTCCGTCGACCTCGCACCCGGGGTGCTGCACGTGTTCGGTCCCGGCACGACCACCCGGGCGATCCTCCGGGGCCACGGATACGACGCGCCCGTCACGGGGGTGACGGCCGTGCTGGACCACGAGGTACACCCCGATGTCGACGCCCGGACGGTCACGGCGCTCGCGGGCGGGGCGGTCGGCGTGCGGCTGATCCTGTCGCCGGTCGGCGGTCAGGGCTTCCTGCTCGGCCGGGGCAACCAGCAGCTCCTCGACCTCGTTCCGCGCGCCGAGTTGACCGTGGTGGCCACCGAGGCCAAACTCGCGGGCCTCGGCGGCCGGCCGCTCCTGGTCGACACGGGGGACGAGGCGCTCGACGCCAGGCTGCGGGGACACCTGCCGGTCCTGACCGGCTGGCGGCGGCGCACGATGTACCGGCTGGAATGACCCGCCGGGCGCACGGACAGCACCATGATGAAGAAGACCAGGGAGCGCAGAGACATGTTGCAGGGTAAGCGGGCCATCGTCAGCGGAGCGGCGTCCGGCATCGGGCTGGCCACGGCCGAACTGTTCGCGGAGCTGGGTGCGAGGGTGGTCCTCGCCGACCTGGACCTCGACCGGGCCCGGGAGCACGCCGACCGGATCGGTGGGGTCGCGGTGCGCTGCGACGTCTCGAAGGCCGCCGACTGCGAGCGCGCCGTGGCGACCGCGGTCGAGGCGTTCGGCGGGCTGGACACGGTGTTCAACAACGCCGGCATCATCCGGCGCTCGACGGTCGAGGACATCACCGAGGACGACTGGGACCTCGTGATGGCGGTCAACATCAAGTCCATCATGCTGATGAGCCGGTACGCGGTCCCGCACCTCCGGGCGGCCGGCGGCGGGAGCATCATCAACACCGGCTCCGGGTGGGGCATGTCGGGCGGGGGGCGCGCCGTGTCCTACTGCGCGTCGAAAGGGGCCGTCGTGAACATGACCCGCGCGATGGCCATCGACCACGGGCCGGACAATATCCGGGTCAACTGTGTGTGCCCCGGCGACACCGCCACCGGGATGCTCGCCGACGAGGCCGCCCAGCTCGGCGCCACCGTGGAGAGCTTCTACGTGGACGCCGCGGACCGGCCGCTGGGGCGGATCGGGCAGCCCCGGGAGATCGCCCAGGCGGTGGCGTACCTGGCGAGTGACGCCGCGAGCTTCGTCTCGGGCGCTATCCTGCCGGTCGACGGCGGCGGTACCGCATAGATGGCCGCGAGAGCGCACACTGACGGGTGGGGGAGGCGGACCATGGCGATCGAGCGACGCCCGCTCCGGGACCAGATCAAGGCCGAAGTGCTGGCCAGGTCGAGGCGGGGCGACTTTCCGGCCGGCCACAACATCAACGAGGCACGGCTCGCGGCGGAGCTGGGCGTGAGTCGTACCCCGCTGCGGGAGGCCCTGATCGCCCTGGAGATCGAGGGGCTGATCGAGAGCTCCCCGGGCAAGGGGTTCCGGTTCGCGCCGGTGACCCCCCGGGAGTACGAGGAGCTGTCCCCCGTCGTGGCCGCCCTGGAGGCGCTGGCACTCGAGTCCTCCAGCGCGGCGTACCTGCACCGGACCGCGCCCAGGCTCCTGGAACTCGCCGAGGAGTTCGCCGCCACGGAGGCCACCCAGGCGGAGGTCGAGCAGCGGGACGACGAATGGCACGAACTGCTCCTCGGCGGCTGCTCCAACGAGCGCCTGATGGACCTGATCACGACCGTGAAGGCGAGCCTGCGGCGGTACGTGCACCTCAAGCTCGGTGACGAGACCCAGGTCAGCCGGTCCGCCGACGAGCACCGGCTGATCGCCCAGCGCCTGATCGCGGGTGACCTGTCCGGCGCCGTGCTGGCCCTGAAGGCCAACTGGACCTCGGGCACCGACCAGGTGCTGACCCGGATCGACTCCGCCTGGCCGAACGGTGACGGCACGCCCGACGCCGTGGAGTTCGTCGTCGACAGCACCCTCGGCCACCAGCCGTCCTCTGGCGGCCCCCGGGTCGGGCGTGGCGGCACCGGTGAGCCCGGGCGCGGCGGTTCCGCGGCCCCGGCGCGCGGCGGGCGCGGGGAACCGGGACGGGTGGGACGCGGCGGACCCCTCGGATGAGGTCGAGGCCCGAACCCGCACCCGGCCCGGCGCGCCGGCTCGACGCCGGGATGCCGTCGTCGCGTCAGGGCGGTCGGTTCGATGCCGGGATGTCCTCGTCGGGTCCGGGCGGTCGGTTCGACGCTGGGATGTCGTTGTCGCATCAGGGCGGTCGGTTCGACGCTGGGATGTCATCCTCGCGTCAGGGCGACCTGCTCGACGTCCGGACGCGCATGTGGACGGCCGGAACCACATCAACGGCCCCGGTAGGGCGCCCGGGCAAAGGGCGCCTCTCGCGGACGGACCAGACCAGGTGAGGGATCTGCGGGCACTGCCGAAGGCGCATCTGCACCTCCACCTGACCGGTTCCATGCGCCCCGAAACCCTCGCCGAGTGGGCGGCCCGCGACGGCCTCCGACTGCCCGAGCCGCTCCCGCCCGACCGGGTGCACGGCTGGGCGGACTTCCAGGACCGGTACGACCTGGCGCGCGCCGTGATCCGGTCGGCCGGGGACGTCGTCCGGGTGGTTCGCGAGGCGGCGACGGCGGACGCGGCGGACGGGGCCGGTTGGCTGGAGCTCCAGGTCGACCCCACGTCCTACGCGAACCGGCTCGGGTCCCTGGCGGACGTCGTCGAGGCCGTGCTCGCCGGGGCGGCCGAGGCCCCGATCCCGGTGGGCGTGGTGGTCGCGGCGAGCTGGGGCGCCACGGCGGAGCACGCCGAACGGTTGGCCCGGCTCGCGGCGGCGACCCCGGGCGTGGTCGGGTTCGGCCTGTCCAACGACGAGCGGCTCGGTCGGGTCGGTGACTTCGTGGCCGCCTGCCGGATCGCGGCGGACGCCGGGCTGAGGGTCGTGCCGCACGCCGGGTTCTACGAGCCGGCCGGGCATGTCCGCGACTGTGTCGAACTGTTGGGCGCGCACCGGGTGGGCCACGCGGTGACCGCCGCGAGCTGCCCTGACACCCTCGGCCTGCTGGCCGGGCGGCAGGTGGCGGTGGAGCTGTGTCCGACGTCGTACCCGCCGTTGGGGGTCGCCTGGGACCTGCCGGTGCTGCTCGACGCGGGGGTGCCGGTCGCGTTGGGTACCGATGATCCGTTGTTGTTCGGGGTGGGGCTCGCGGGGCAGTACCAGATCGCCCGGGACCTGGGGTGTGACGACGCGACGCTGGCCCGGCTGGCGCGGGACTCGATCACGCACTCGGCGGCCCCGGCCGAGGTGCGCGGCGGGCTGCTCGCGGGGGTGGACGCCTGGTGGGCGGGGGAGAGGGCGGAACCGAACGCGTAGCGGATGACGCGCCTGCCGCTGACCCGAGCGGCGCGGCCGACGGTGTTCGGCCCGACTGTGGCCCGAGCCTGGGATCCGTTTGTGGCCCAGGGTCGAGGTCCGCTCGTGGCCCAGGGCTGGGATCCGTCTGTGGTCCAGGGGCGAGGTCCGACCGTGGCCCAGGGCTGGGATCCGTTCGTGGCCCACGGCTGAGGTCCGCTCGTGGCCCAGGGCTGAGATCTGACCGCGGTCCAGGGCTGGGATCTGACCGTGGCCCGAGGCTGGGGCCCGCCGGTGCCGTGCGCTGCCGCTCCTGCAACGTCCGACGCGTCGCCGGGGCCGTGCTACCTCCGCTACCGCGGCGTCCGGAGCCTGGGCAGGATCGCGTTGGCCGACGGCGTGAGCGGAGACGGCAGCTCCCCCAGGTCGTACCACTCCACGGAGGAGATCTCGACGCGATCGGGCACCGACGGCTCACCCTCCACCCTCACGGCGACGAACGCATGGGCCCGGAACCGCGCCCCGCCCGGATAGACCAGGTCATCGACCGAGACCCGGTCACCCACCGTCACGATGAGCCCGGTCTCCTCGGCCACCTCGCGGACAGCAGCCTGCGCCATCGTCTCGCCCGGCTCCACCGTGCCGCCGGGCAGCCCGAACAACCGCAGCCCGTAGTTCTGGTGGACCAGCAACACCCGGCCGGCAGGGTCCCTGACGATCACCACAGCGGTATCCCACACGAACGCCAGTCTGCACGGCCGCCCCACATCTGTCAGACCCGATCGCCAGGGCCACCAGACGACCGGCCGGTCCCGCGACACGACCGGCTGGTCCCGTGACGACCGAGCGGTCCTGCGACGACCGACCGACCCCGTGACGACCGACCGGTCCCGCGACACGACCGACCCGTCCCGCGACGACCGACCCGTCCCGCGACATCGGACCGGTCCCGCGACGTCGGACCCGTCCCACGACGTCGCGCCGCACGGAACCCCCACCCACCCACTGCGGTCCGCGTCACCTTTGTTGACCTCTCCCCACCCGCTTGCCAGAATCGACGCATGTCACAGGCGGCCTCGTTCAGTTCTCGACGTCACGTCGACCTGTGCCGCCAGTCGAGCGCGATCTGTCCGGCTCCGGGCGGGTTCGCGCAGGCCGTCCCCACCGGCGCCTGATTTCGACCGACGGCACACAGGTCCAGCACCAGAACGGCCGGCCCGGCACTCTCCGGGCGGATCCAGCCCAACACCCCCGGGCAGATCCCGGCCGACAGGGTCCGACAGACCCCCGGGTCCGCACACCCACTGTCCCGCTGGACGCTCCACGGTCTCCCCTACGGCCCCGGACACCCGGACCACCCTCCGGTACCGGGACCAGGCCGGGGAGCCCGACGGCCACCCCAGGCAGCCCCACCGCCTGCCCGGCCCCCGGAGCCCCGCCGTCGACCCCGAATTCAGGCCCGGTGACCGACCGGACCGCGTACCCGCCAGGTGTTCTCCGTTTCTTTCGGACGCCACGGCAGGGAGCCCCGCCATGCAGAAACCCGACGGCCGCCGTTCCTCCACCGCCGCGCACGTGTTGCGCACGGTCCTCGACCACGGGCCGCTCTCCAGGACCACGATCGCCCGGCTGACCGGGTTGAGCCCCGCCGCGATCACCCGGCACTACACGGACCTGGCGGCGGTCGGGCTGCTCAGTGAGGCGCCGGAGCTGGTCCGGCCGTCGGGGGCGGGCCGGCCGCACGTGCCGGTGGACCTCGCGGAGGGACCGGTCGTGTGCGGGGTGCACATCGCCGTCCCGCACGTCACGTTGGCGCTGGCCGACCTGCGCGGCCGGGTGCTGGCCCAGGAGACCTTTCCGCACGGGACGACCGACGACGCGGCCCACCCGACCCCCGACTCCGTCCTGCACGCCATCCGCACCCGCCTGCCCCGGTTCATGGCCGGCCACGCCGTCGTCGGCATCGGCCTGGTCACGGGCGGCTGGGTCGACCCGGCCCGGGGCGTGATCGTGGAGCACCCCGTCCTGGGCTGGCACGACGTGCACGCCGGCGAGGAGCTTCGGGACCTCGGCATCCCCGTGCGGGTGGAGAGCCATGCCCGCGCCCTGGCCCTGGCCGAGCAGCTCTTCGGCGCGGCCCGCGGCACGAGCAGCCTCGTGCACCTGTTCGTCGGCAACGTGGTGGACGCGGCGATCGTGACCGGGGGAGCGGCGCACCACGGGCCGGGTTCGGCGGGCGGGGTGGTGGGGCATCTGCCGCTGGACGAGCTGCGGACCCCGTGCGCGTGCGGGAAGGCGGGGTGCTTTCAGGCGGCGGCGGCCGAGGGGGCGCTGGTGGCGCGGTCCGGGGAGCGGGACCTGCCCGCGTTGATCGCCCGGGCGGAGGCGGGGGACGCGGTCGCGGCGGGGCTGTTCCGGGACCGGGCGGAGCTGGTCGGTCGGGCGGCGGCGCTGCTGTTCGACCTGATCAATCCGGAGGTACTGGTCGTCACCGAGCCCGGCGTCATCCGCTTCCCCGACTGCCTGGCGGTGCTCCGCGCCGAGGTGGCCCGGCACTCCCAGGTCTGCGAGGACCCGGACCGCACCATCCTGCCGAGCAGCTTCCCCGGCCGGGTGCTGGGCATGGCGGCCGTGACGGCGGCCCTCGACGCGGTCTACCAACGGCCCCTGGCCCTGGAACTCGCCACAAACTAGAACCCGATTTCCGGGGTACCGGATTAATTCACAAGTGCATTATGTTGCGCCCCCCGGAACGGCCCAGCAGGATGGTCCTATGAGCATCTGGACCGGAACTCCGAGCGTGGGCGTGACGCCCGCCGGGTTCTGTCGTCCCAGCTCCGACTGTTGTTGTTGTCGCTGACACGTCGCGCGCGCTGAGCCGGTAGCCGCCGCGCGCCACCCTTTTCCGCGCGGTTCCGCGCATTCACAAGCCCTCTCGGGAGTACCCCCATGCGTGCCCGTCTCTGTGCTGCCCTTTTTCTTTTCCTTCCCTTGCTGTCCGCCTGTTCCACCTCCTCGGAGGCCGCCTCCGGGCCGGTGACCATCCGCATCGGCGACCAAGGCCGGGGCGTCGAGCTCCCGCTGCGGCTGTCCGGCCAGCTGGACAACCTGCCGTACAAGGTGGAGTTCAACCAGTTCGCGAGTGGGCCGCTGGTCAACCAGGCCATCCAGGCCGGCGCGATCGACTACGGCACCATGGGCGACACCCCGGCCATGTTCGCCCAGGCCAGTGGCCTGCCGGTGAGCGTGGTCTCCGTGACCCGCACGGACGGGCCCGGCTACACGCTGGTCGCCCGCCCGGGCAGCGGCGTCAGGTCTCTGGACGATCTGCGGGGCAAGAAGGTGGCGTACTCGAAGAACACCGCCAACCACGGCTTCCTCCTCCGGGTCCTCGACAGGCAGGGACTCGCCCAGAAGGACATCAGCCCGGTGGACGTGCCGTTGCAGAACGTCGGCAACGTGCTCGAGTCGGGGACGGTCGACGCGGCGACGGTGTCGGAGGAGACCCGGGTGAAGTACCTGAAGGAGCACCCGGACGCCGTCCAGCTGATCAACGGCAAGGCGGTGACCCCGGGGTACGGCTTCAAGCTGGCCACCAAGGAGGCGCTCGCCGACCCGAGGAAGCGCGCCGCGCTGCTGGACTTCGTGTCCCGCCAGGTGAAGGCCAACGCCTGGGTCAAGGCGCACACCGACGAGTGGATCGAGGCGTACTACGTCAAGGAGCGCAAGCAGGACTCCGCCACCGGCAAGCTCGTCTACCAGGGCTCGGGCAGCGCGACGTACGCGCCGGTCGACGCCGACGTGAAGGCCGCCCAGCAGGCCCAGGCGGACCTGTTCACGAAGAACGCCCAACTTCCCGCGAAGGTCGACCTCGCCCCGCAGTTCGACCAGGCGGTCCTCTCCGAGTTCAACGCGGCAGTCGCCGCAGCCCAGAAGGGACAGTGACATGACCTCCACCCTGAACCGCGTGATCGTCCGACCCGTCGCCGGCCACATCGGCGCCGACATCTCCAATGTGGACATCTCCCGGCCGCTCGACGACGAGGCGGTCCGGTCGATCAGGGACGCGCTGCACCGGTACAAGGTGATCTTCTTCCGGGGGCAGCAGCTCGACCACGCCAGCCAGATCGCGTTCGGCCGGCAGTTCGGCGAGCTGACCTACGCGCACCCGCACGACGACACGCCGCCGGAGAACTTCCCGGAGATCTACACCGTGGACCCGAAGCGGTACGAGAAGAAGTACGGTGCGGACTTCGGGGTCGCCAGCCGCCGGAGGCGGTACAGCTACTTCACGGGTTGGCACACGGATGTCACCGCGGCCGTGAACCCGCCCGCCGGGTCGATCCTGCGCGCCGAGGTGGTGCCCGAGATCGGCGGCGACACCCAGTGGACGAACCTGGTGGCCGCCTACGAGGGCCTGTCGGAGCCGGTGAAGGCGTTCGTGGACACCCTGCGCGCCGAGCACCGCTACGGCGGCGGCTACGAGATCGCCCGCAGCTCCCAGTACGCGAAGGTCGTGCAGGACAACCTGCTGGTCGCCATCCACCCGGTGGTGCGGGTGCACCCGGTGACGGGCGAGAAGGGGCTGTTCGTCAACCCGGGCTTCACCAGCCACATCGTGGACGTGTCGGCGCGCGAGTCCAAGGCGATCCTGGACCTGCTGTACGCGGAGCTGACCCGGCCGGAGTACACGGTGCGGCTGCGCTGGGAGGCCGGCACGGTGGCGTTCTGGGACAACCGGGCGACCGCGCACCTGGCCCCGAGCGACATCGAGCACCTGGATCTGCGGCGCACCCTGCACCGGGTCACCCTCACCGGTGACCGGCCCGTCGGCCCGGACGGCCGGGAGTCGGAGCTGGTGTCGGGGCAGGAGTTCGGCGCGAACCACAAGGTCGTCGTCGACGACTGACCGACCGGGGCGGCGGCCCGACCGGGCCGCCGCCCCCCCC
>NZ_JAQZSH010000009.1:0-31801 GCF_053902585.1 Longispora urticae | reverse complement strand
GGCCCGCCGCGAGGCGCCCCCGACGGTACTCACGTGGTGCGGTGGTAGACCAGGTCGAAGATCTTGCGACCCTGCTTGATCCCGCGCTTCTCGAAGTTCGTCAACGGCCGGTGCTCGGGCCTCGGCGCGAACCCGTCGTGCGCGTTGACCAGCCCCGGGTCGGCGGTCAGGGTGGCGAGCATCCCGTCCGCGTACTCCGCCCAGTCGGTCGCGCAGTGCAGCGTCCCGCCCGGCACCAGCCGGGACCGGAGCAGCGCCGTGTTCGCGGGCTGGATCAGCCGGCGCTTGTGGTGCTTGGCCTTGGGCCACGGGTCCGGGAAGTAGACGTGCACCGCGTCGAGGGTCGCCTCCGGCAGCGTGCGGACCAGGTCGAGGGCGTCGCCGTCGAAGATCCGGACGTTGGTGAGGCCGCGCTCCTCGACGAGGCGGAGCAGGTTCGCCACGCCCCGGAAGTGCACCTCCACGGCCAGGTAGTCGCGGTCGGGGTCGGCGGCGGCCATCGCGGCGGTCGCGTCACCCATCCCGGAGCCGATCTCCATGACGAGGGGCGCGGCGCGCTCGAAGGCGGCGGTCGCGGTCGCGAGGGTCACTCCGTAGACCGGCCAGAGGCGGGCGCTGGAGTCCTCGTGCAGGGCGCTCACCCGGCCGCGGCGCGGGTAGAACGTGCGGATGCTCGTGTCGGTGGTAGTCACAGTGGTTTCGAGCATACCCGGGCCAGGATTAGGGTGAAATGGTGTGATGAACCACTGGGTGCGCGCCTACCGTGTCATCGCCGCATTGTTGACCCTGGCCGCCGTGGGGTGGCAGCTCGGATATCTGCTGGACAACGTTCCCAACTATCGGATTTCCAACTTCTTCAGTTTCTTCACGATTCTGTCGAACCTTCTCACGGTCGTGACCCTACTGTTGTGCGCGCGTTTCGGCGCCCGGGGATTCGACCAGCTCAGGGGCGCCGTCACGCTGTACATGACGACGACCGGGATCGTGTACGCGACACTGTTGTCCGGCATCGAGGTGGACACCACCGTGCCATGGACGAACTTCGTGGTCCACCAGCTGATGCCCGTGGTGGTGCTCCTCGACTGGCTGCTCGACCCGCCGTACCGCCGACTGGAGTTCCGCAAGGTCCTCCTCTGGCTGATCCTCCCCCTCGTATACCTGGTGTACTCCCTGGTCAGAGGGCCGATCGTCGACTGGTACCCGTATCCGTTCCTCGACCCCCGGCGCGACGGCGGCTACGGCCGGGTCGCGATGACCTCGGCCGTGATCGCGGTCGGGATCTTCGGGCTCGCGATGGCCATCCGCTGGATGGGCCACGTGCTCCGCGAGCGGAAATGAATTGGCGAACGTGAAATCGCCTGGCACCATTGTGGATGTCGCGACAGCCATGTTGATGAAAAGCTGTAGGGCACCACGGGGGAATTCATTTGCCAAGTACGTTGGCTCAGTTTCGCGCGCCCAGGTGTGCCCTTTCCTGCACCACGGAGGAAAGAACAATGGGCATTTTCACCTTAGTCAGAGACGGAGTCTGGCTCCGCTAGACGCGCACCGCGTCGGCCGTCGAGCACCAGTACCGCGACCAGTGCTGCCAACAGCACAGCGATGACATGCACGGGGGCGCCGGTGAACGGGGTGGCCAGTACCAGGCCAGCCGTCACCGGCATCGCCGCCGCGATCGGGCCGCGCAGGTGGGGACAGACCTGAAGGAACCAGACGCTCAACAGGAACACGGCTACCGGTACGGCGGTCGCGAAACCGGCCACCGTCCCGGAGATGTGCGCCTTGTGCGCGTCGTAGTCGACCGAGACCGCGAGCCCGGCACCCACGCCGGCCGCGGAAGCCAGCACCAGGTAGTGGCCGTAGCCCCAGCGCAGGGCGGTGTTCAAGGACGTCAGTAGCGCGTGGGCGGGCCTGTCGAAGTAGATCCACCACATCGAGAACACGATGACCAGGCCGGCGCCGGCCAGTGTGAACAACCCGGCGCCGGCCTGCCCGCTGTCCAGGGCCGCCTGGATGGCCAGGGTCGCGGCGAGTACCGACTCGCCGAGCACGATCAGGGTGAACAGGCCGTACCGCTCCGCGATGTGGTGCGGGTGCCACGGGGTCGGGTTCCGCCGCTCCGCCCACGCGGGGACGGCCAGCTCGCAGACCACCAGGAACACGAACCCGAGCAGGAACACCCGCTCCGGCACCGCCAGCAGGAACACCCAGCCGATCTGGACGAGGAAGATCCCCAGGGCGTAGCGGAGCGCCACCGGGCGGTGCGTCGGGTCGCCGTGCGCCGCGCGCAGCCACTGGAAGATCATGGCGACCCGCATCAGGACGTACCCGAAGGTGACGACGCCGAAGTCCGTGGCGTCGAACGCGCGGGGTACGCCGGCCGCCACGATCAGGGCGCCGGCGATCTGGATGAGGGTGGTGACCCGGTACACCCCGTCGTCGGTGTCGTAGGCGGAGGCGAACCAGGTGAAGTTCATCCACGCCCACCAGATCGCGAAGAACACGGTCAGGTAGCTCAGGACGCCGTGGCCGATGTGGTTCTCCGCCAGCGCGTGGTGCAGCTTCGAGCCCGCCTGGGCGACGGCCACCACGAAGCACAGGTCGAAGAACAGCTCCAGCGGGGTCGCCGCCCGGTGCTGCTCGCGGGAACTGCGGGAGGTCATTCTGCGGTACCACAGGGGTGTCGTCTCGGCCACGCCACTGATCATCGCAGGCCGGCCCGGGTGCGAAGGGTGATCCACCGCATTCCGGGCCGGGAGGTCGGACTAGTCGCCCTTCGGCGGGCTCAGCAGGCCGTTGAGCCTGCCGTAGTCCTCCGCCTCGCCCAGCGCCGAGTAGCCGCCGGTCGTCAGGAACTCGGTCGCCGCCCGCCGGGCCAGCCCGTACGCGGACTGGGCGATCGAGGAGCCGAGGCTCGCCCGGGCCACCCCGAGCGCGGTCAGCTCGTCCACTGTGGGCGAACCGGGGCCGACGAGCACGTTCAGCGGGGCCGGGATGGCATTGACCAGGGCGGCGATCACCTCGGGATCCGCCACGCCGGGTACGAAGACGCCGTCCGCGCCGGCGGCCAGGTACGCCTGCGCGCGCCCGACCGTCTCCTCGAAGTCCGGGTTGCCGAACAGGTACGTGTCGATCCGGGCGTTCAGGAACAACGGGATCCCGGTGGCGTCGGCGGCCCGGCGGGCCACGGCGTACCGCTCGGCCTGCGGGGTGCCGCCGTCCTCCAGGTTGACCCCGACCGCGCCCGCCGCGATCACGCCCCGGATGGTGCCGGCCACGTCGCCGTACCCGCCCTCGATGTCGGCGGTGACCGGCACGCGCACGGCGGCGGCGATCCGGGCGACCAGGTCGAGGGCCCGGTCGGTGTCGAGGTGGTCCCCGTCGGCGAACCCGAGACTCCAGGCCACCCCGGCGCTGGTGGTGGCGACGGCAGGAGCGCCGGCGTCCTCGACGACGCGGGCGCTGGCGACGTCCCACGCGTTGGGCAGGGCGAGGACCCGGCCGGAGCGGTGCAGGGCGTGCAGCGCGCGGGCCTGGTCGAGTTGGCTGTTCGTCATACCGCCCAGTGGATCATACGTTCGAGGGCGGGGTCCGGCGGTATTCGGACCTGACCGGTGCGCCCGCGCGGACCGGGCCGGCCGCTCGCACGGGCCGTGCCGGGCAACCGCGCCGGTCAGCCCGGCCGTCCGCGCCCGGCGTACCCATATCCGGTTGTCGGGGTTGGTGATCGGCGACACAATCCGGCCGTGGACCTCTGGGGGAGCCGGGACTACCGGTGGTGGTGGCTCGGCAACCTGATCTCGACGGTCGGCACGGCGATGTCGCTGATCGCGTACCCGCTGCTCGTGTTCGCGGTGACCGGCTCGGCGCTCGGCGCGGGGATCGCGGCGGCCTGCGAGGTGCTGCCGTACGCGCTGCTCAGCCTGCCCGTCGGCGCCCTCGTGGACCGGCTGCCCCGCCGCGCGCTCCTGATCGGCGCCAGCCTGGTCAGCCTCGCCGCCACGGGCACGATCCCGGTCGCGCACGCGGCTGACCTGCTCACCCCGTACCTCATCTACGGGGTCGCCCTGGTCAACGGCTGCGCCGGCGTCGTCTTCAGCATCACCCAGGTGGCCGTGCTGCCCCGGATCGTCCGCGAGGACCAGCTCGGCCGGGCCGCCGGACAGTCCGAGGTCATCTGGAACCTCGCCTCGATCGTCGGCCCGCCGCTCGCCGGCCTGCTGATCACCCGGTCGGCCACCCTGCCCTTCGCCGTGGACGCGCTGTCCTTCGGCGTCGTCGCCGGCTGCGTGGCCCTGGTCCGGGCCCGGCTCGACGCGGACGCCCCGCCGGCACCGGTCGACTGGCGGGCCGACCTCACCCTCGGGGCCCGCCGGGTCGCCACCCACCGGCGGCTGCGGGCGCTCACCCTGATCACGGTCGCCGGGGACCTGCCGTTCGCGGGGATCGCGATCCTGATCACGCTGCTGGTCCGCCAGGACGGCGGGAGCCCGACCGGCGTCGGTGTGGTGTTCGCGATCGCGGCCACCGGAGGGGTACTCGGCGCGCTCGCCGCCCCCAGGATCGAGCGCCGGGTCGGCCTCGTCGCGGCGGTGGTCGTCCGGGGCTGGGCCACCGTGCTGCTGTTCCCGCTGCTCGCGCTGGGGCTCGCCCCGGTCTGGGTGGGGCTGGTCTGGGCCGGGCTGAGCGTGACCATCTCGATGATGAACGTGATCCAGATGCGGTACGTGCTCACCGGGATGCCCGAGGAGGAACTGGGCCGGATCCAGGCGTTCGTCACCCTGTTGTCGTACGCGGTGCTGCCCGTCGGCACGCTCGGCACCGGGGCGCTGGTCGCGTGGCTCGGCCCGCACGGCACGGTCCTGGTGTACACCGGCCTGATGCTGGTCCTCGCCCTGTACGGCACGGTGAGCCGGGACCTGCGGAGCACACCGGAGGAGTCGAGCCCGGTGGTCCCCGCGCTGTGACTCCGGGTCGGCCTTGGTTCAGACGCCCAGGGTCAGGGTCGCCGTGAAGCCCTCGGTGACGCCGCCGGTGACCGTCGCCAACTGGCTCTGGTAGCCGTCCCGGAACACCATGTCCGAGCCCAGCGACGTCTGCGCCAGGTTGCGGACGCTCGACGAGTAGCCGTCGGTGGCGTAGACCGCCTGGCAGGCCGCCGACGGCAACGCGAGCTGCGAGGTCACCAGCCGGCCCTTCGCCGTCGCCGCCGTCGCGAGGCTCGGGTAGACCTCGAAGTGGATGTGCGGCCACCGGCCCGAGTACGCCGCCGGGAAGATGCTGGTGAACGTCACCCCGCCCTGGGCGTCGGTCTCCTGCACGCCGCGCAGGTAGTTCTCGTTCGTGACCCCGTTGGAGTACATCGAGTACCGGCCCTCGCGGTCGCACTGCCACAGGTAGACGGCGGCCTTCGCGAGCGGGGCGCAGCTCTGTCGCAGACTGAGCCTGATGGTCAGCGGCACGCCCTGCGCCTTGCCCGACGCCCCGGCGAAGCTCGACCGGATGTCGGAGCGGACGATGCCCGCCTGGGTGAGGACGTTCGGGCCGTTGGAGCCGTCCCCGGGATAGGGGCCCGCGGTCTCCTCCGGGATCTTGCTCGCACAGGTGGTGGCGGCGCTCGTTGCCGCGCTCGGGGTGGCCGCTGCCGTGGTGGGCGCAGTGGAGGCCGTCGCCGTGGGCGTCTCCGTGGCCGTCGAGCAGCCGACCAGCGCGGCCATGCCGACCCCGCCCATCAGACCGAGCGCGAGCCTGCGGTCCACCAGCCGGCGGTCCACCAGCTTCGGCAGGTCCCCGGACAGGCCCCGGTCGTGGTCGTGCGTCATGGTCGTACCCCTTTTTTGGTGTCTTCTCCTTTCTAGTGAGCGCCCCGAGGTTGTGCGGGACCTTTCGGTTTCCTGTGCCGCGACTGTGAGACCCCACTGGAATACTTCGAGAGGTGTACCGGGAGCGAACGGCCGTCGGCGGGGTGCTGTGGACCCGCACCGTGCCCGCCGGCGGAGCCTCGTCCCGGATCCTCCCCGACGGCTCCCTCGACCTGATCTGGATCGACGGCACCCTGGTCGTCGCCGGCCCCGACACCACCGCGCACCTGGCCGTCGGCACCGGCGGCGCGCAGTTCGTCGGCCTGCGGTTCGCGCCCGGTACCGGCCCGACCGTCCTCGGCGTCCCCGCCGCCGAACTGCGCGACCGGCGCGTGCCCCTCGCGGACCTGTGGACCCCGGCCCGGGCCCGACGGCTCGCCGACCGGATCACCGGCGCGCCCGACCGGGGCCTCGCCCTGGAGTCCGTGGTCGCCGACCTGCTCGCCGACACCGGACCGCCCGACCCGCTGCTCGCGGCCGTCGCGGAACGGTTGCGCGCCGGGAACAGGGTGCTCGACACGGCCGTCGCGGTCGGGCTCAGCGAACGGCAGCTGCACCGCCGCAGCCTGGCCGGATACGGGTACGGGGCCAAGACGCTCGCCCGGGTGTTCCGCCTGGACCGCGCGCTGGGGCTGGCCCGGGCGGGTCGGGCGTTCGCGGAGGTGGCCGCCACGGCGGGGTACGCGGACCAGGCGCACCTGTCGCGGGAGGTGCGGGCGTTGACCGGGGTGACGCTGGGGGAACTGGTGTGAGCCCGCCGGCACGCGGTCGGTGTGGCCCGGGGTCGGTGTGGCCCGGTGCGGCGGATCAGCCCAGCGCGGCGAACAGGTCCACGGCGTTGCCGTCCGGGTCGAGGACGACCGCGTAGCGCTGCCCCCAGAACGCGTCCCACGGCTCCTTGTGGCTGCGGTACCCGTCGGCGACCAGGTCCGCGTGCGCTTTGTCGACCTCCGCCGGGGTCGCGCACAGGAACGCCAGGGCGATCCGGTGCCCACCGGTCGGCGCGGTCCACTCCGGGTCGAACGACCGGACCACGTCCACGGTGTCCCAGCCCAGCCGGAGCCCGCCCGGCAGCGTGTACTCCACGTGCGGCTCGGCGTCCGCCTCCGGTGGCAGGTCCAGGCCGAGGCGGCGGTAGAACGCGAGCGTGGCGGCCATGTCGGCGACCACGAGGCCGACCATGTTGAGCTGCGGTGTCATCCGGCCACGGTACGGCCGCCGACCCGCTTCGGTCTTGAACAAAACAGACCTGCCGTTGTGCACTTCCTACTTGCGCCGCTTCCTGCTAATCGACACCCCGATGAAGACCCCGGCGACGACCAGCAGGACCACCAACAGGCAGCACACCAGCCCCACACCACGGAGCGCGCCCATCCCCTTGCGGGCTTCCTCCAGGTCAGAGGCCCAGGCCGGCCCCGCAGCCAGCGCTCCGACGAACACGCCGCCGACGACGGCGACACCCGACCTCATACGCGACATCATGCCGCCCATGCTAGTGCCGAAACGCCCGTTGGCGGCGGAAACGGGCCACCGTAGAATCGACGAATGGCTGCCACCAGTACCCGAGAAGACGCTCTGAAGGTCCTGCACCGGGTCTTCGGCTACGACGCCTTCCGGGGCAACCAGCAGGCGATCATCGACCAGGTGGTGGCCGGCGGCGACGCGCTCGTCCTCATGCCGACCGGTGGCGGCAAGTCCCTCTGCTACCAGATCCCCGCGCTCGTCCGCGAAGGCGTCGGCGTCGTCATCTCGCCGCTGATCGCCCTCATGCAGGACCAGGTCGACGCGCTCACCGCGCTCGGCGTGCGCGCCGGGTTCCTCAACTCCACCCAGGACGCCGAGTCCCGCCGCCGGGTCGAGAAGGACTTCCTCGCCGGCGAGCTCGACCTGCTCTACCTGGCCCCCGAGCGGCTCCGGGTCGACACCACGGTCCAACTCCTCGACCGGGGAAAGATCTCGCTGTTCGCCATCGACGAGGCGCACTGTGTCGCCCAGTGGGGCCACGACTTCCGCCCCGACTACCTCGCGCTGTCCATGCTGCACGAGCGCTGGCCCGACGTGCCCCGGATCGCCCTCACCGCCACCGCCACCGAGGCCACCCACGCCGAGATCGCGACCCGGCTGAACCTGCGCGACGCCCGGCACTTCGTGGCGAGCTTCGACCGCCCCAACATCCAGTACCGGATCGCGCCCAAGAACGACCCGAAGAAGCAGCTCCTCGACCTGCTGCGCGCCGAGCACCCCGGCGACGCCGGCATCGTCTACTGCCTGTCCCGCGCCTCCGTCGAGAAGACCGCCGAGTTCCTGGTCGCCAACGGCATCCCGGCCCTGCCGTACCACGCCGGCCTCGACTCCCGGATCCGCGCCGCCAACCAGTCCCGCTTCCTCCGCGAGGACGGCCTGGTCATGGTCGCCACCATCGCCTTCGGCATGGGCATCGACAAACCCGACGTCCGCTTCGTCGCCCACCTCGACCTGCCCAAATCCGTCGAGGGGTACTACCAGGAGACCGGCCGCGCCGGCCGCGACGGCCTACCCTCCACGGCCTGGCTCGCCTACGGGCTCCAGGACGTCGTCCAGCAGCGGAAGATGATCGAGACCTCCGAGGGCGACGCCGCCCACCGCCGGCGCCTCGGCACCCACCTCGACGCGATGCTCGCCCTGTGCGAGACGGTCCAGTGCCGCCGCGTCCAGCTCCTCGCCTACTTCGGCCAGCAGAGCGACCCCTGCGGCAACTGCGACACCTGCCTCAACCCGCCCGAGTCCTGGGACGGCACCGTGCCCGCCCAGAAACTCCTCTCCACCGTCTACCGGCTCCGCAACGAGCGCAACCAGAAGTTCGGCGCCGGCCAGTCCATCGACATCCTGCTCGGCAAGCGCACCGACAAGGTCGTCCAACACGACCACGACTCCCTCAAGGTCTTCGGCATCGGCACCGAGCTCAAGGACACCGAGTGGCGCGGCGTCGTCCGCCAGCTCCTCGCCCAGAGCCTGCTCGCCGTCGAGGGCGACTACGGCACCCTGGTCCTCACCGAGTCCAGCGACGACGTCCTCAAGTCCCGCCGCCCCGTCATGCTCCGCCGCGAACCCGAACGCGCCTCCCGCTCGTCCAAGTCCGCCAAGTCTGCGGCCGCCGTCGTCGACTTGGCCCCCGAGGCGGTGCCCGTGTTCGAGGCGCTCCGGGCGTGGCGGGCGGCGCAGGCCAAGGAACAGGGCGTCCCGGCGTACGTCATCTTCCACGACGCCACCCTCCGCCAGATCGCCACGGAGCAGCCGACCTCCCTGGCGGCCCTCGGCACGATCAGCGGCGTGGGCGAAAACAAACTGGCCAAATACGGCCAGGGCATCCTGGAAACCCTCGCCTCCTGACCACCACCAGCGACTCGCTCCGGTCGTTGCCCGCCGGGGCCGGGGCCGGGGCCGGGGCTGGGGCTGGGGCTGGGGCTGGGGCTGGGGCTGGGGCTGGGGCTGGGGCCGGGGCCGAGCCGAGCCGAGCCGAGCCGGGACTGGGCTGCGTGTGGGTCGGTGGGGATCTGGTTGGAGCCGGCCGATGGGCCAGACCTTGTCAGGGTGATGGGGGTGGGCGTCGCACGGTGCCGGGCTGCCGCGCTGTGCCGGATGGGTTCGGTCAGGGTGGCGGGCGCACCAGATCCACAGTGGATGCCCGATGCGGTCGGGCACAATCCGGTTGCCGGGCACCGGTCGGTACCGCAGGATCGGCGGCATGGAGACGGTCACGCAGTGGGTCCGCACGTCCTGGACCAAGGCATCCCGGGGTGGGCCCGCGGCCACCCGCCGAAACGCCACCCCGCCCGGCTACCCACTGCCGCTGACGACCGCCCCACTCCTGCACGACGTGACCCTGAACGAACGCGACGACTTCACGCCGGCCTTCGAACACCGCCATGCCGCACCGACGACCCTGGTCGGCCTGCGAATCAGAGAGCGGAACGGTCTGCTGGACATCCGGTTCGACGGAGCCACGCCGGGCATGCCGCACCGCGTGTGGCGACCGGGCCCCGTCCTGCTGGCCCCGGGAGAATGGCTCCGCTGGCGGATCAACTACCGCTTCTCCCACTGCTGCGGCGGTTGGAGCTACCGGGCCGACACCCTGAACCTCGCCCACGGTCCAGTCCCCGTCGACACCTTCCTCGGCGACCCGACCCGCCAGGTGGACGAACGCGCCCACCTGTACTGACCGCGGTCCACGACCGCCGACCTCGAACCCAGGACACCACCTGGGCCCACGGACCACCCTCGCCTGCCGGAGACCACCTCCACCTGGAACTCATTGGTCCCAAGCGCCACCCTCTGGCACGCTGACCCGCATGGCTGCGAAGTATCTGCTCTTCTGGGGACACCGCCCCCAGCCCGACGGCAGCGTCGGCCCCGGCTGCCTCAGCCAGTGGTGGCCGGCCCCGTTCACCGTCGACGGCGTCCGCTACGGCACCGCCGAACACTTCATGATGGCCGGCAAGGCCCGACTGTTCGGCGACACCGAGACCGCCGCCCGGATCCTCGACGCGGGCGGCCCCGGCGCGGTCAAGGCACTCGGCCGGCAGGTACGCGGCTTCGACCAGGCGACCTGGGAGGCGCACCGCCTGGAGATCGTGGTGGCGGGCAACGTGGCCAAGTTCGGGCAGAACCCGGACCTGAAAACCTATCTCCTGGGTACGCGCAACCGCGTCCTCGTCGAGGCCAGCCCCCTGGACCGGATCTGGGGCATCGGCCTGGCCGCCGACGATCCCGGCGCGGCCGACCCGGCCCGGTGGCGCGGGCTCAACCTGCTGGGCGTCGCCCTGATGTCGGCCCGCGACCAGCTCGCCGCCGAGGACGACCGCGCGCCGTCCAGCTAACGGGGCACGGAAGCCAGGCTGGACACCGCCGCCTGATGGGACTGCCGCCCCGGCATGCCCGGCCCTGGCACGCCCTGGCCCGGGCACGTCCCAGTCCGGGCAAGTCCTGGCCCGAACAGGCCCGGCCCCAATGGCCCCCGGCCCCGGCAGGCCCCGCCGCGCCCGGTCCATGGCGCCCCAGCCCCCAGCCGCCACCCGGTGCGCGCCCGGCACGCCTGTGCGAGCCGGCCGGGCGCCCCCGGTACCCACATGATGGGTTTTATGTGGACAGCTTGGCGAGGAGCTCCGCGGTCAGGGTCGGGCGGACCAGGATCGCCGCGTGGCTCACGTCGAGGGAGTGCACGTCGAACGGGTTGCCCGGCGTCAGCGCGTCGGCCTCCCGGATGAACCGGTCCTGGAGCCGCACCGGAATGGACCGGTCGCCGGTCAGCCGGACATAGGTGCGCGGGATCCGGCCCCAGGTGGCGGCCTGGGCGCGGTCGTCGGGGCCGCCGGCGTCCAGGTTCTCGTCGGGTTCGAGGGTGTTGAGGTAGCCGAAGAACTCGCTGTCGGTACCGTCGGCGAGGAGCGCCTCCCGCAGCGTCGCGAGCAGCGCCGGATCGGCCGTCCGCCAGTTGAACCGCAGCGCGCCGAGCTCCATCGGATTGGCCGCGAGCAGGCCGCCCAGCTCGTTGAGCGCGCTGGTCGAGTTCTCCGGCTCGGCCATGTACTCACCGGGCGTGAGGTCCACGCAGCACCACGCCGAGATGTACACGATCCGCTGGATCAGCTCGGGCACCGCGTTGCCCACCCCCGTGACCGTCAGCCCGCCCCGGCTGTGCCCGACGAGAATGACCGGCCCGTGCTCGGCGGCCCGCCGCACCACGTCCACGACGTGCGCGACGTTGTCCGCCAACGTGACCCCCGCGATCCCGGCCGGCGCGGCGGCGAACGCGGCCGGATCCTGCGGCGCCTGGTACGCGGCCGGGAACGTCGCCCCGAACCCGTGGCCCGGCAGGTCGACGGCCAGCGACCGGTGACCGAGGAGGGCGAGTTCGCGCTGGGTGGGGGCCCAGGTGAAGGAGTTGCTGCTGGCGCCGTGGACGAAAACGTAGGTGGGAGTTGTCATGCCGCCAGCTTTACATGATCTTGGAAGGTCGGCCAACGGCGCGGGGGAAATCCGGTGGCGGCACTGCGGAATCGGCCACACGATGGCGGGGTGAACTTTCCCGCCCGACAGATCCGGGCCCGCCACACCCCCGACACGATCACGGTCTACCAGGCGTACCCGCCGGAGATCGCCGCGCCCGCCCTCGCCGCCGGCCGGTTCGTCGCACCCTTCAAGCGCGAGCGGATGACCTGGATCAAGCCGTCATTCCTCTGGATGATGTACCGCTGCGGCTGGGCCACCAAGCCCGGTCAGGAACGCGTACTCGCCATCGAGATCTCCCGTGCCGGCTTCGAGTGGGCCCTGGCACACTCCTGCCTCAGTCACTTCGACCGCGACCAGCACCCGAGCGAGGAGGACTGGGCCCGCCAGCTGCGCGCGAGCCCGGTGCGGATCCAGTGGGACCCGGAACGCGCCCTGAGCCTCACCCCGCTGCCGCACCGGTCCCTCCAGGTCGGCCTGAGCGGCGAGGCCGTGACCCGCTACGTCGAGGAGTGGACGGTCAGCATCACGGACGTCACGGACCTGACAACCCAGATCCATCGACTTGTACTGGCCGGCGACGAGCCCGCCGCGACCGCCCTCCTACCGGAGGAACCGGTGTACCCGCTGCCCGACCGCACGGCGCGGGTCATCGGCGCGAGTGGCACCGGGGCGGCGCCCGGGACCGACTGACCCGGGACTGCCCGGGCCGCGAGGCGCTCGGCGCCGGGGCTCGAGCTGCTCAGGACGCTGGCGGGTCGCCGGAGTCGCGGGGTACCGCCGGCCTGGGGTGCTGCAGCGTGGCCAGGGCCGCGAGGTTGGACGCGCCGTCGGCGTTGCCCGCGTCGGCCGCGCGCTGGTACCACTCCATTGCCTGTTCCCGCTCGTCGAGATGGTCGAAGATGTGCCCGATCTCCACCATCGCGTCGGTGTGCCCCGTCGCGGCGGCCCGGCGCAGCCACGGCTCGGCCTGCTCCTCGTCGCCTTCGCAGCGGAGGACGACGCCGAAGGCGTACATGCCCTCGATCGAACCGGCGGCGGCGGCGCGCCCGTACCAGTCAAGGGCTTCCGGGTCCTCCGGATCCTCCCCGCCGATCAGGTCGGCGAGCGCGACCATCGCCTCGGCGTCGCCGGCCTCCGCGGCCTTTCTGAGCTCCAGGGCATCCATGCCGCGAGGCTAGCCTGTCACCGGAGCGCCCGGCCTGGGCGTCTCGCTGGTCCGGGGCCCAGGGTTCTCCTCCTGCGGTGTGGCCGCGGCCGAGTGACGCGACCCTGCCCCGGGGGCCGACCGCCCGACAGTGTCACGGAAATGTCAGAGACCATGGCTACGCTCGCGGAATGACTGGTACGGACACCCCGCAGCTGCCCACCGCCGAACACGAGGCCCGGTTCTGGGCGCTGATCGAGGCGGCCTGGGCGCGACTCGACCCCCGGGTCAACGCGGCGCGGCGCGCCCTGGCGGAGCGCGAGCCCGGCTCCGAGGTGGACGTCATGCTCCTCGACGGCGCGCTCGACGGCTTCCTCGAGAACCTGGCCGCCGACTCCGAGGAGCTGTCGGGCGCCGAACTGACCGACCTCGACCGCGTTCTGGAGCGCCGGCTGTACGACATCGACCGCGCCGACATCCACGAGGTGACCGACGGCTCGGACGACGGCTTCCTGTACGCGCGCGGGTTCATCGTCGCCCTCGGCCGGGACTTCTACGAGGCCGTGGCGCGGGATCCGGAGAAGGCGGTGATGGACGCCGAATGCGAGAGCATGTGCTACTTCTTCGCGCACCTGCACAACAAGCGCTTCGGCGACTTCCCCGAAACCGGTTCCGGCATCTCCCGCGAGTCCTGCATGAACCCGACCGGCTGGCCGAGCTGACCGCCACCCGGTACCAGCCGGAAGGTTTGTCGGTCACGGCCCCAGCCTCCCCGCCGCCGGGTCGGGCTGGTGGGCCGTGCTCCGGACGCCGGGGACGTTCGTCAGCACGTGCAGAACGCGGGCCTCGTCCGACCGCCACCTGTCGCCCGGATCCCTGTCCGCGTCCCCGGCTAGGACGGTGGCCCTGGCGCAGATGACAAATCCGGCATTCTCGACCGGCAAGGTCAAGCACAGATACCTGCTTCGAAGGCGGTCGGGTATCTCCGCGAAGTCGAGGATCAGTTCGCGGTCGGCCCTGTCGGCCGGCCGTAGTTCCAGAGGCTCGTACGACGTGCGCAGCTTGACGGCCCTGACACCTGTGAAGAGGACGGACAGCTGCTCGGCATCGCCGCCGCGGGCACGGGACCGAAGCAGGAGCCGCGAGTGCCCGACACCGAACTGCCACGGAACGAAACGACGATCGAGCGTGATCGGATCCACCAGGCAAGGGTGCCCGCCCGCGCCGCTGCCGTCCACAGCGTGAGCCGGTCCGCCGCCTGAGCGCGAGCCCTTTCCCTGATGTGGATTCCTTCACCGACGCCCTGTTCGCCGCTCATCGCTCATGGCGGCCATCCTCCGCGACAATCGCGGGACGTCACTGGGCTCATCGAGGTGCACGGCGAACTCGTCCAAGCCGATGCGCCCACCTGGGGCGGTGATGTAGATCGGCCAGCCTTCGCGTCTCTGGTGGCATCGTGGCCAATGTAGCGACGTTCATCTATGATGAGCGCGCTTGGTGACGGGTCAATCTGCAGGGAGACGCGTGGAGCTTGTACGCCTGTGGTTGGGAATGCTCACCGCTGTGGCTCTGCCGGGTGCCGTTCCGGGATTGGGTCGGCGCCCAGTGTTTGCGGTGATCTTCGCGGCGCTGTACGGAGCGTATTCCATCCTTCCGGTAGTCAGCGGCCCGAAGGCGTTGGCGCTCTTGGTCCTTGTCATCGCGTTGTCTGTCAGGTGGGGGCGCCTGGCCGGGACACTTCCCAACCAGGTCCAGAAACTTCGTGCGCGGGTTCGGGCGCTTCGTCCCCCGGCCCGGGGCTGGTTCGAGCGCGCCTTGCGTCGGGTAGCGCCCGCAGTCGCCCTTGCCTTCGGGAAGGGACGACTTCTCGCCAGTTCTCTACAGGGGTCTTTCACGACTCTCCTGCTGCTGTTCATCCTGGCGGGAGCCGCTGTCTTCGGCAGGCATTCCTTCCAGGTCATCAGGCACCTGCTTCTTGACGACCGACTGGCGATCGTCGTGTCGGGATTCCTGGTCGCCGTGTTCATCGGCAACCAGGTCGTGGTGAAGATTGTCGCGCCCTATCTGGCCATCTTCCTCCAGGAGGGGGTCGATCTTGAGAAGACGGTGCCCCTCGGCCTCTATCTTGGCTGGGCGGAGCGGGCGCTGGTCTTCACCTTCATCGCTACCGGCCACCCCGAAGCGGCTGCACTGGCCCTCGCTGCCAAGGCGCTGACGCGTCTGCCGGCAGTCGCCAGCCACAGCGCCTCATTCGGGCAATACGTCATCGTCGGAACCCTCGCCAGCGTCTTGGTGGCCGTAGCGGTGGGTATGCTGGTCAGGCTGTCAATCGGCCTCCAGATTCTGTAGGAACTCTTGGAAGACGTTCTTGATCATCCCTTGTTTCGCAAGCTGCTGTCGCTGAACCTGTCCCCGGAAGACTTCGTGGTGGCAGGCAGCGGACCCCTGTTCGCCCGAGGATGGATCCAGGACCCCTCGGATCTCGATATCGTGGTGGATGACCATGGCTGGCGGCGCGCTCTCCAGTGGGGTGTTCCGCATGCTGCGCCGTTTGGGTACGCCGAGGTGGTCAATCCCTTCGGCGCGGAGATCGAAGTACTCAATGCCTGGTTCGGTTGGAACGTGGACAGGCTCATCGACGACGCGGACGTCATCGCCGGCATCCGCTTCGCGCGGCTGGACGTTGTGGCGACTACGAAACTCCTGGTGGGGCGGCCCAGGGATCTGGTGCACCTAGAGATCATGAGGCGGCACGGACTTCCCTGTTGACCTGACAGGCGGCTGGATGCGGAGGAACCCCGATCGGCCGACGTTTGCGCTGGTGGAACGGGGTTCTGGCTGGTGCGTGAGGTACCCCCGGCAGGAATCGAACCTGCGACACACGGTTTAGGAAGGTCTCTGTCCGTGTTGACCATGGCATCTACCAGCAACTTTGGTTGCATCGGAGCAATCTGGGTGGGACTGGAACCACTCCGGTTAACTCCATTTCATGTCATGAACCATGTCATGGCTTGGGTGGCGCAGACGCGTTGGCTGGTCACACTCGGAACAACTGAGCGTTAAGGCGCTGGCCTCGCTTCGATTATTCGAGAGTTGTCAAAGTAGGTCGCTGGCATATGGCGTCATGGACGGCGTGGTCACCAGCCCGCCACAGGCAGGGCCGCCGGCAGCCTCCGCTGGTTGTCTGGCCATCCACCTGCCCATGGTTTCGATCGATGGCGATAGCAGACGCCCTGAGTGGAGGGTCCATCATGTGATGATGATGCGCGGAGCCAAGAACTGGTGGCGTAAGGGTCTCTTTGCGGTGGTTGCATTGGGAGGTTTAACTAGCCTGGGTCGGTTCCTCGCTGGTGAGCACCTGGACCGAGCTGACAAGTGGATGAGTGTCATCTCCGGCTTTGTTACGTTGGGCGGGCTCATAGGAGTCGCCTACCGTAGTCCGGCGGTTTCGGGCTCTGAACCCCAATCGCGACCGGACCTGACCAGGTTTCTGCTACACGTCTCCGGTGAACGGCCGCCTGCGGTATCTGACATTGACCTGGGTGCGTTGGGTGTGAAGCCGTCGATTGGCTCCGACGTCGACGGGCCCACCGGCTATGTCGCCCGCGACGGCGAGACGGACTTGGAGTGGGCGATCGCTGAAGGCGGAATCGTGCTTCTCCATGGCGTAGCGGCGGCGGGGAAGACGCGCACTGCCGCGCAGGTTCTCCGGCGCCTTCGCCCAGATGATGACCTGCTCGTGCCAGCTGGTCTGGGATCTCTACGCGCTCTACTCGACGCCGGGCATGCGGTGCGGAATGCTGTGGTCTGGCTCGATGACCTTGAGCGCTACCTCGGTGATGACGGCGTAGACCTTGCGCTGTTGCAACGGCTGAGTCCGGTTGGACGGCGCGACGTTGCTGTTGTTGCCACGATTCGCAATGAAGAGCTTGCTTTTCTTGATGCCGCAGCCACCGTTACCCGTACGGAGCGTCAGCAGGCAGGCATTCATCGCCCAGGAGTCGAACTCCTCCAACACATCACTGGCCGTCGACGTATCGCTATCACTTCGCACCTCACTGATACTGAGCTCGCTGTGGCTGCCTCGATGCAGGCTGCTGCTGGTGATGACACGCGTGTGGCTGATGCCGCAGCGTCCACTGTTGGTTTCGGGGAGTACCTCGTCGCTGGGCCAGCAATGTTGAGGCGTTGGGCGGTTGGCGAAGGGGCACTCCATGACCTCGGACAAGCATTGATCAGTGCAGCCATCGACTGCCGGCGCGCTGGGTACAACCTGCCCATCCCGGCAGCCACCCTTGCCGAACTCGCGGCAGGCTATCTAAGCAAAGGACGACAACACCGATCCGACCTCCCCGGAATTGGAGAGGCTTTGGCATGGGCGAGTCAACCTGTTCTCGGCGCTAGCTCCTGCCTGACGCCCAACTACGACGCCTATGCCGCAGCGGATTTCCTCGTAGACCGGGCTGACACATACCCCAGTCCTTTGGCAGGCAAAGGTGTCGCCCCTAAGGCATGGTTGGCCGTCCTCCCTCTTGCCGACCCGGACACCGCCTATTCCGTCGGAATTCGCGCCCACAACGCTGCCCAAACAACCGTTGCCGAGATGGCATGGCGACAGGCCGCAAACGCCAACCACACCGGGGCCAATTACAATCTTGGGGCTATGCTTTTCGAGCGTGGTGAGCTTGCTGAGGCGGAGGAGTTCTACCGCCGGGCTGCCACCGACCGCAACGTCGAGGCAATGAACAATCTTGGGGCTATGCTTTTCGAGCGTGGTGAGCTTGCTGAGGCGGAGGAGTTTTACCGGCGGGCTCTCGATGATGGCGGCACCAAGCCGATGTACAACCTCGGGGTCCTGCTTGAGGGGCGTAATGAACTCGGTGAGGCCGAGGCACTTTATCGGCGGGCCGCCGAAATGGGCCATGCCAACTCGATGCACAATCTTGCAGTTGTGCTCGAGGGACGCGGTGAGGCTGTTGAGGCTGAGGAATTCTACCGCCAAGCCGCTGCTGGCGGTACGCCTGCGTCCATTCATAACCTAGGGCTTCTGCTCGTGGAGCGTGGCGAGGTTGCTGAGGCGGAGAAGCTCTACCGTCGAGCGGCTGGCGCCGGTGACATCGGTTCGATTTACAACCTTGCTATCCTTTGCGAAAGGCGTGGCGAGGTTGCTGAGGCCGAGAAGCTCTACCGTCGAGCGGCTGGCGCCGGTGACATTCACTCGATGAATAACCTTGCAGTGCTGCTCGCCGAGCGCGGCGAGCCTGATGAGGCCGAGAGTTTCTACCGCCAAGGGCTTGCTTCCGGCGATGTCAGTGTGTTGAGCAATCTTGGCGTATTGCTTGTGGAACGCGGTGAACTGGCTGAGGCAGAAGAATGCTTCCGTTGGGGAGCCAGCACTGGCAACAACGACGCCATCTTCAACCTTGGGGTTCTGCTGGCCGAGCTTGGTCAGGCTGCTGAAGGTGAGGAATGCCACCGGCGAGCAGCTGACGGAGGGCACACCGGTGCGATGTGCTACGTCGCGGTCTATCTCGTGGGGCGTGGTGAGGTCGATGAGGCAGTGGAGATTCTCCGCCGGGCGGCCGACGCGGGTGACGCCCAGGCGGCGCACAACCTTGCAGTTGTCCTCGGACATTCAGATCCGTCTACTTTGAGCGTGCGACGAGAAGGTCCCGACAGCTCACGTTGAGCGCTTCCCATTCAGAAGGTGCTGGTCAGGGTAGGGCGTTGGCGATTGATTGATCTCCGCGCGGGGCCACGGGGTTCCCCGGTCGTTGATGCAGTCGACTAAGACAGCATCAACCGTTGGGGAACCCCATGCTCACAACCGCGGCTTGAACGTTCAAGTCATCGCCGACTCCGCCGGACGGCTGCTGTGGGCATCGCCAGCTCTGCCCGGACCGGTCCATGACAAGGTCCTCACCACGGTTCGCTGCTGCCTGTGCCTTGGCCCGGGGGCATCCGTCGGAGCCCGATCTTCCGGTGGATCGCCTGGCGCGGCGTCCTGCGGGCTCGGGCGGCCAAGTCCTCGAAATAGGGCATTGGTGTCGTTCCCTGCCTGGCAGTCTCGCCATAGACATGAGGTGGTCCTGGCCGGCAGTTCGTCTCCGCGTTGAGGGCGACATCGCCCCTGTATCAGCAGCGCAATGGCGGAGATAGACGGTGGATCTTAGGTCGTGGTTGTGAAACTGGCCTTGACGTTCTGCGCGGGTGCCGCCGCATCGTCGAGGCGCTCGGTGGCGTGAGGATGAAGCTGACAGCGGGTGTTCGTGCACTGAGGGACCCAGCCGAGCTGGGCGAGCTCGTCAAGGACGGCGACCTGTTCCGCGCTCTTGCGTGATGATCATGCCCTCCTCCGCGAGGAGGGCGATCGCCCGATGCGCCGTGCAGAAGGACACCTTGTACCGGGCCTGGAGCTGTTGGACAGTCGGTACAGGACTTCCAGGCGCAAGCGCCCCGCACTTGTTGGCGCCCCGTAGGTCGGCTGCGATCTTCTGGTACGGGCTGTTCGGCTCCTCGGTCTCGGGCACGACCGCCGCAGCCCAGGCCGAGTCGAACCGGAACGGCAGCGCCGGCATCCAGCGCTCCAGGTTCCCCGCAGCCTGCTGGTCGCGCTCGGACACGCAGGCCGAGTAGAACTTCAGCGTGATCGCTCCGCCGCTGCCGTGCCCGAGCCGCCCGGCCACAGTCCGGATGTCCACCCCGGCCGCGACCAGCTCCGTCGCGGAGAAGTGCCTCAAACTGTGGATCCCCATTGGGAAGCCGAGGCGGGAGGTCAGCCGGGCGAACCGCTGACCGACCGTGCCCGGAATCATCGGCTCGCTGTGGTCAGGCTCCAGGGAGAACGTGAACGCGTCCTCCGCGAGCTCCAGGCCGAGAGCTGCAGCCCGATCGTCGCAGTGCGTTCGGTACAACTCCAGGAGCAGCAACGTCTCTGGCCCGAGAGTGACTGGCCGCAACTCGTTGTCCTTGGTGCCCTTCTCCTGGGTCTGCTTCTTTCGCCGCGTGTGTGACTTCTTCACACAGGCACTCACCGCGAGACGCGCCAGCTCAAACACCGCGCCGTAGGGGCGACCCGCGAGGCTCCGGGTTGCCCGGACCTGACGACGATTCTGCGGAGCCACATCGCAACGTCCGCACAGGGCCGGACGGTCGGCTGTTCGTCGGCAAGCGGGCCGATGAGGTACCCCGGATCACGTACGGCCGGACCTGGGACAAGGCTCGACGGGCCGCGTTCGTGCCGGCCGTCTACGACTCGATGCTGGCCAAGACTCCCTACTCGCTGCGGCACGCGTGCGTGTCGACGTGGCTCGACAGCGGTGTGGGTCCGGCTCGAGTGGCCGAGTGGGCAGGGCAGTCCATCGAGGTTCTGCACAGGGTCTACGCGAAGTGCCTCGACGGTCAGGAGGAGCACGACTTGCGGCGGATCGAGGCGCGGCGACGGGGCGCGTAGCGAGCAGCTCAACGTGGGCGTCTGGAGAGTTCGCCAGACGCCCACCAGGCTTCGTTGTCGCGTGATGTGCTCATGCGCCCTTGCCGGCTGAACGGTGGATGTGTCGGTGTGCTGATTGCGATGCTGGGGGGGCCAGGAGTAGGACGGTGCGTTATGACGCTCGCACCGCACCACGATCCATCACCGAAAACGCTGACTGCACAGGAGCACGCCGCCGTACGGAGCTTGAAGCAGATGGCGTTGTGGAAGGCGGTGGGCTTCGCCGTTGGGGCCGGAGTAATGGCCACCGCCGGGCTTGCCGTCTGCGCGTGGGCGATTGCTGGCTTCCCGACGGTAAAGAACGAAGACATCGCCACGGCGACCCTGGTGGAACTGCTCAAACTGTCCCTGGCGGTGGTCGCCGGGATCGGTGCAATCGCTGCTCTGGTCGTGGCTTATCGTCGCCAACGTGTCGCCGAGGCAGCCAATCAACTCGCCGAGGTAGCCGAGGTCAGGGCCCATGCTGCCGAGCGACGCGCCGAGCAGATCGCGGCCTTCAACCAGAACCACGCTGAACGCACCGCTGCCGATACCCGTCACGACGCAGCCGAACGGCGCATCACGGAGCTGTACATCAAATCCGCCGAACAACTCGGCTCTCTGAAGGCACCTGTGCGGCTTGCCGGCCTCTACGCCCTTGAACGCCTGGGCCGCGACAACCCCGAGCTTCGTCAAACCGTCGCCGATGTCCTCTGCGCATACCTGCGCATGCCTTACACCCCGCCCGGCGGAAACCACACCCCGACTAACTCGACCGCGCCCACAACAGTCGATGTCGCCGCTGAGCGAGAAGCTCGCGAAGAACTCCAAGTCCGTCTCACCGCCCAGACGATCCTGACCACCCACCTTCACGACCCCCGATCACCCGGCGAACGCAATGACACAGCACCCGACCCCGGGCACTACCCCGCCTACTGGACTATCGACGTCAATCTCACCGGAGCCACTCTGGCCGACTTCGACCTGAATGACTGTCGACTCCACAAGGCGCAGTTCGCTCGGACCACCTTCACGGGAGATGCCGGATTCAGCGGTGCGGTGTTCACCGGGGCTGCCGGGTTTGAGGAGGCGAGGTTTACCGGGGACGCTTGGTTCGAGGACGCGAAGTTCACCGAGGCGGCCGAGTTTGAAGGGACAACCTTCATCGAGGACGCATGGTTCGAAGGGGCGACCTTCGATAGCTCCGCATGGTTCGGAAACGCGACCTTCATCAGCAAGGCCGCGTTTCGTAAGGCGACCTTCGCCTTAAGTGCTTGGTTCGTGGAGGCAACCTTCGGCGGGTCTGCCGAGTTCGGGAGCTCGGCTTTCACCAGAGATGCCTCGTTCGGAAAGGCGACCTTCAACATGAGAGCCGAATTCAAGGAAGCGACCTTCGCTGAGACCGCCTCGTTCGACGAGACGACATTTGACGGACTCGCTGATTTCGGCGGTGCGACGTTCACTGGGGACGCCAGGTTCGAGCCGGGTGCCTTCGCTTGGAACGAAGGGGCCGAGGCTGCGGCCTTTTTTCAAGAAGTCGGGTTCAACGAGGCGCAGGCTTTGGAGACAGCTTCCAATCAACGACCGCGTGCATGGCCAGCAGGATGGACAACAGGCCCGGCTGCCAACGGGTGGTGCCCCCTCGTCCGCTCCTCCCTTCAGCTTGCCGACCTGGCTGGCAGCACTGACCCCGCGTCGACCGGATAGGCAGCGGATTACGGATCTGTCGGATTAACCCAGGAGCAGGCTGAGCACCTGCAGGGGCGAAGAAATTTTGGCACGGGTTCGGCAAGGGAACCGAGCTTCGGCACGGTCTCGGCACGGATAGTCGGGCCAATCGGCCCCTGATCCGGGTACAGCCGGGTAGAAAGACTCAGGCCCTTGACCGGGGTATCCCCTGGTCAAGGGCCTGTTTTGCGTGGTCACGCGGAGGTGCCCCCGGCAGGAATCGAACCTGCGACACACGGTTTAGGAAACCGATGCTCTATCCCCTGAGCTACGAGGGCGGCCCTGAGAGTCTAGCGAACCCTCTCACCCCGCCGACGCCCCCCGCACCCGGGGCCGCCCGAAGCTGTGCACCGGCATCTGGTTCATCGGCGCCATGGTGATCCGCTGGCCCGGTTGCGGCGCGTGGATGACCCGGCCGGCGCCGGCGTACACGCCCACGTGGTGCACGTCCGGGTAGTAGAAGACCAGGTCGCCGGGGCGTAGTTCCGATGCCGGCACCGGGTCGGTCACCTGCCGTTGCAGCTCCGCGCTGTGGGGGAGCGAGACCCCCGCGGCCCGCCACGCCGCCATCGTGAGCCCGGAGCAGTCGTAGGCGCCAGGGCCTTCGGCGCCGAACACGTAGGGGGTACCGATCGCGCCGTACGCGTACTGCACCGCCGCCCCGCCCCGCCCCAGCTTGAACGGCGGGACGTAGGAGTCGCGCGTCTCCAGGCGGCCCAGGCCCCAGCGGGCGGCTGTGAACGCGGCCAGTTGCTGTTCGATGTGCGCCTTCTTCGTGGCGATCTCGCGTTCGGCGCGGGTCTGTTGTTGGAGGGAGGCGTCGAGGGCCTTCTTCTGGGTTTCGAGGCCGGCCTTGGCGGCGTTGAGGGCGTCGATCTGGCGGCGGTTGCGGTGGGCGAGGTGGTCGACGATGGCGAGCTTCTCGGCGAGGTCCTCGGGGGAGGTGGTGTTGACGAACGCGTTGGCGGTACTGACGGAGCCGCCCTGGTAGAGGGCCGAGGCGAGGCGGCCGACCTCGGTGTTCAGGGTGGCGACCCGGGTGCGGAGGGGGGCCAGTTGGGTGTCTAGGGCGGTGGTCTGGGCGCGGGTGGCCTTGAGCTGTTCGCGGGCGAGGTCGTACTTCTCGATGATGATCTCGAGTTGTTGCAGGGTCTGGTCGAGCTGCTGGTCGGTGACGGCGGGCGGGTCGGCGATGGCCGGGCCGGCGGGCAGGGCGGGCATTAGGACCAGGGGGATCAGCGCGAGGGCGAGCAAGCCGATCAGGGACCGCGACCTGGCCGTCGGCCCGGCGGGCACGAGCGGGCCGGCGGGGACCAGCGGTCCGGCGGGGGCCAGCGGCCCGGAGGAGGCGAGCGGGCCGGAGGAGGCGAGCAGGCCGGAGGAGGCGAGCAGGCCGGAGGGGGCCAGCGGGCCGGAGGAGACGCGCGGGACGGGCCGGCCGGGCGCGGTGCGCCGGCGGGAATCCGGCCCGGGCCAGGGGCGCGAGGCGGGGCCGGGGGAGCTGGTGACGTGGACTGCTGTCCGCATTCAGTACTCCCAGAAGGTGATGAACTAGACACCTGAGGATAGGAAAACTCCACAATATGGGCAACTCGGACACCCGACTTGGAGAAAGATACCCCCCGGGGGTACGGTGAGGCCATGGATACGACCTACACCGTTGCCGGTATGACCTGTGGCCACTGCGTCTCCGCGGTGAGCGCCGAGCTGACCAAGCTGCCGGGCGTCAACAATGTGACCGTTGATCTGGGGAGCAAGGCCGTCACCGTGACCAGCGAGGCGCCGCTCGAGCTCGACCAGGTCCGGGCCGCTGTCGACGAGGCCGGATACGAGCTGTCATGACCAGCAGTCCGCCCGTCCGGCTCGGTGTCTTCATCGGCGGCCTGAGTGTCGCGCTGGTGTCCGGCTTCCTGATCGGCAAGGTCGCGGGGCCCACCAATGTGCCGTCGAACCCGTCGGCGCACGCCCACGGCGCGAGCACGAAGGCGTCGGGGGACGGGCACGATCACGGCGCCACGGGCACCGGGGACGCGACGGGGCTGGCGATCAGCGCCCAGGGGTACACGCTGGTGCCCGGGCGGGCCGAGCTCGTCGCGGGGGAGAGCGCGCCGTTCACGTTCACCGTCGTAGGGCCGGGTGGCAAGGTGGTGACCGAGTTCGCGCAGGTGCACGAGCAGCGGCTGCACATGATCGTGGTGCGGCGCGACCTGTCGGGCTACCAGCACGTGCACCCGACGATGCGCGCGGACGGGACGTGGGAGCTGCCGCTGACGTTGCGGGAGCCGGGCAGCTACCGGATGTTCGCGGACTTCACGACCAACCTCACTCCACTGGTACTGGGGGCGGATCTCACCGTGCCCGGGACGTACCAGCCGACGCCGTTGCCCGCCGCCGCCCGCGAGGCGAAGGTGGGCGGGTTCGACGTGACGTACGAGGGCACGCCCCGGATCGGCGCCAGCCAGCCGCTGCTGTTCCGGGTGTTCACGGCCGGGTCGCCGGTCACGAACCTGGAGCGCTACCTGGGCGCGTACGGGCATCTGATCATCGTCCGCGAGGGCGACGTCGGGTACGTGCACGCGCATCCCGAGGCGGAGCTGTCCGGCGGCGCGATCAAGTTCTGGTTCACCGCGCCGGGTCCGGGCCGGTACCGCGCGTTCCTCGACTACCAGGTCGGTGGCACGGTGCGGACCGCCGAGTTCACCGTGGTGGTCTGAGATGGCCGAGGTGCGGCTCGACATCGGCGGCATGACCTGCGCGGCGTGCGCGGCCCGGATCGAGAAGAAGCTCAACCGGATGGCGGGCGTGACCGCGCTGGTCAACTACGCGACCGAGACCGCGAAGGTGAGCTACGCCGAGCCGGTGACGGTGGCGGAGCTGGTCGCGACCGTCGAGGCGACCGGCTACACGGCGAGCCCGCCCGCGCCGGTCCGGGAGGAGAAGGCGACGGAGGAACGGCCGGACGACGGTCGTACCCGTCTGATCGGGTCCGCTCTGCTGACCCTGCCCGTGCTGATCCTGTCCATGGTGCCGGCCGCCCAGTTCACCTACTGGCAGTGGGCCGCCCTCACCCTGGCCACCCCGGTCGTCACCTGGGGCGCGTGGCCGTTCCACCGGGCCGCGTTCGTCAACCTGCGGCACGCGGCGGCCACGATGGACACCCTGATCTCCGTCGGCGTCGTCGCCTCCTACGCGTGGAGCCTGTGGGCGCTGTTCCTCGGCGGGGCCGGCGAACCGGGCATGACCATGTCCATGAGCTGGCCGGGGACCGGACCCCGGGGCGAGCACCACATCTACCTGGAGGTCGGGGCCGCGCTGACCACGTTCCTCCTCGCCGGCCGGTACTTCGAGCACCGCGCCAAGCGCAGGGCCGGCGTCGCGCTCCGGGCCCTCGCCGAACTGGGGGCCAAGGAGGCGACCCTCGTCGACGGGTCCACCGTGCCGATCGAGTACCTCAAGGTCGGCGACCTGTTCGTCGTGCGGCCCGGGGAGAAGATCGCCACCGACGGCACGGTCACCGAGGGCGGCAGCGCCGTCGACAACAGCGCCGTGACCGGGGAGTCCGTACCCGTCGAGGTCGGGCCCGGGGACGCCGTCATCGGGGCCACGGTCAACGTCGGGGGCCGGATCGTCGTGCGGGCCAGCCGGGTCGGGGCCGACACCCAGCTCGCGCAGCTCAGCCGGATGGTCGAGGACGCGCAGAGCGGCAAGGCACCCGTCCAGCGGCTCGCGGACCGGGTGGCGGCCGTGTTCGTACCCGTCGTCCTGCTGCTCGCCGCAGCGACCCTGGGCTTCTGGTGGGGCACCGGGAACGGCCTGACCGGCGCGTTCACCGCCGCCGTGGCCGTCCTGATCATCGCGTGCCCGTGTGCGCTGGGGCTGGCGACGCCGACGGCGCTGCTGGTCGGCACCGGGCGGGGCGCGCAGCTGGGGATCCTGATCCGGGGGCCGGAGATCCTGGAGTCCACCCGGCGGGTCGACACCGTGCTGCTGGACAAGACGGGCACGGTCACGACCGGGCAGATGACGGTGACCTCGGTGACGGGGCATCCGGACACGTTGCGGTATGCGGGAGCCGTCGAGCATGCGGCGGAGCATCCGATCGCTCGGGCGATCGCGGCGGCGGCGGGGGCGGGGGCGGCCCGGGTGGGCGGCGACCCGGCTGGTGGCGACCCGGCCGGTGGTGCCTCGACCTCGGCGGGCGACCGTGCTGACAGCGCGGCGGCGAGCGGCGCCGTGTCCAGGGCGGCGAACGGTGCGCGGGCCGGCAGCGTCGTGCCGACGGGTGGCACCCTCCTGGATCCGGTCACCGACTTCAAGGCCCTCCCCGGCCTCGGCGCGATGGGCACAGTGGACGGTCACCGGGTTCTGGTCGGCCGCGCCGCCCTCCTCCGCGACCACGGCATCCCCACCGAGGCCGACGGCATCCTCGTCGCCTGGGACAACGCGGTCCAGGGCGCGATCACCGTCGAGGACCGGGTCAAGGACACCTCCGCGCGCGCCGTCGCCGAGCTGCGCGCCCTCGGCCTCACCCCGGTCCTGCTCACCGGCGACGCCCGGACCACGGCCGAGAAGGTCGCCGCCGAGGTCGGCATCGACACGGTGATCGCCGACGTGATGCCCGCCGACAAGGTCGCCGAGGTGAAGCGGCTCCAGGCGGCCGGCAAGGTCGTGGCGATGGTCGGCGACGGGGTCAACGACGCCGCGGCGCTCGCGCAGGCGGACCTGGGGATCGCGATGGGCACCGGTACGGACGCGGCCATCGCCGCCGCCGACCTGACCCTGGTGCGGGGCGACCTGCGGGTGGTGGGCGACGCGCTGCGGCTGTCCCGGAGCACGCTGCGCACCATCCAGGGCAACCTGTTCTGGGCGTTCTCCTACAACCTGGTGGCGCTGCCGATGGCGGTCGCGGGGCTGGTCACGCCGGTGGTCGCGGCGGCGGCGATGGCGCTGTCCAGCGTGCTCGTGGTGAGCAACAGCCTGCGCCTGTTCCGCTTCACCCCCTCGAACCAGAACATCATCTAGTTACGGCGGGAGCCGGCCCGGGTTCCGGAGGCACTGCCCACCGTGCCGGCCCCGCGAGGTACGCCCACGCGGGGCCCCCGGCCCCCGAGCCGGTCCCGCGCGGGACTGCGGCCACGGAGCCGGTCCCGCGCGGAACCCCGGACCGCAGTGCCGGTCCCGCGCGGCCCTGCCGGCCCGCCCTACTCCTCGTCTCCTGACCCGGACGGCTCGGAGCCGGTGACCCACGCCAGCCAGATCTGGTTCTCGAAGTTCCCGTCCCCGGACTCCTGGTGCCACTCCAGCACCAGCTTGCCGGCGTCGAACGTCCACACCCGGCAGCCGTCATGGTTCCCGCCCGCCAGCGGCGCGAACTCCCCGGTCGGTGGCCCGAACCGCTCGACGAGCCGGCGCTCCCAGCCGGCGAACAGGTCCCGGAACACGTCCCAGTTCTGGGAGTACAGGAACGGGTACGTGCTGCTCGCCTCGTCGTTGACGTGGTCGCTGGCCAGGACGACGATGCCGCCCCGCCAGGTCACCTCGTCCTCGTCGTCGTAGTCCGGGTCGAAGTCCAGGTCCATCGGGTCCCGCCAACCGCCGAAGACCAGCGAACACGGCCGGTACGGCACCGGTTCGGCGGCCAGCATCCGCTCGGCGGCGGCTATCACGTCCTCCCGGGAGTCCCGCATCTCCTCGGGCCCCTGGGTCAGTCCCGGGATCAGCCTGCGGAACTTGCCCTCCTCCGGCCCCGAAGCCCACAGCTCGCCGCCCTCCGGACCGGTGAGCCGGGCCCGCCCGTCGGCCACCTCGTACCGGGCGACAGGGGTGGCGTGGGTGTCCAGGTACACCCAGGAGGCGTCCGAGGACAGGAACGGCGCGATGCCCTGGCCGGGGCCGTAGCCGATCACCAGGCCGTCCCAGTCCGAGGCGGGCTCCCGCATCCCGGACGGCAGGAACTCCCCGTCGGCGCGCAGCACGCCCCACTCGTCCTCGCGCAGCGCGATCGCCGCCCCCGACGGGTGGAAGTCGGTGGCCCAGGTGAACGGGCCCTCGATGGCGGACCGGCCGACGAAGCCCAGCCCGGGGAGGGGGCTCGTCCGGGCCAGCCCGCAGGCCATCTCCTCCGACAGGTGCCGCTCGCCGGTCGCCACGAGCCGGCCGGCGGAGTCCAGGTAGCCCTGCTGCTCGGGGGTCGACCAGCTCGGCTGCTGCTCGGTGAAGTAGGCGAGGCCGTCGTCGTTGAAGGCGTGCAGCGTGGGGAACCGGGGCTCGATCAGCCAGCCGCCGGACCGGTCGATCAGGCCCCAGTGCTTGCCCACCCGGGCCGGGGCCGCCGCGCCGTCCGCCGAGAACGGCCGCGCCCCGTCGAACTGCGGCTCGATGACCACCGTGCCGGACCGGTCCACGAAACCGATCGGCCCGTCCGCCACCCACCGCGCGCTGACCAGGCCCCCGGAGAACCCTCCGACCTGCGCGAACGGGCCCTCGATGGCGGTGGCCCCCGTGGTGTCCACGAACCGCACCCGGCCCCCGTCGTCCACCGACGCCAGGCCCTCGTAGAACCCGCCGACCGCGTCGTGCACGGGCTCCACGACCACCCTGCCGGTCCGGTCCACGAAGCCCCAGCCGGACTCCGCGCGGAACCGGGCCAGGCCGTCCGGGGACATCCGTTGCGCCGCGAGCAGGGTCGGCTCGACCAGCCACCGGCCGGCCGCGTCCAGGTAGCCCCAGCGGCCGTCGAGGGCCTGGGCCGGGGCGGTCCAGTCGCCCGCGCCGTCCTCGTCGTAGGCCCAGACGGCCAGCAGGTCGGGGGCGCGCAGCAGTCGGCCGGCGCGGTCGAGGAGCGCGAAACGGTCACCGTCCGGTGTGGGCACGAATAGCACGTAGGGAGGCATGGCGACACGGTACGACACGCCTACGACACGGCTGGGCGGCGGCGGATTCCGGTGCCCCGCCCCGGTACCCGTCGCGAACTGTCCTTCGGTCTGGCCGACCGCGCCTCGGCCCCGACCGTGCCCAGACCGAGCCCCGGCCCCGACCGTGCCCAGACCCCGGCCGCGGCCCCGGCCGTGCCTTGGCCCCGGCCGTGCCCGGTGCTCGGCGGTGTCCCCGGCCGTCGGGTCGGTCAGGCGGTGAGCAGGGTGCCCAGGTGCGGGGCCACGTGCCACTCGTCCACCAGCGCCGCGAACTCCGGCCCGCCCGACACCGTGCCCGTCCGGGTCGCCCGGAGCAGCAGGTTGCGCGGGGTGTGCGCGGAGTCGACGAACTCCGTGACCTCGACCCGGTAGCCGTGCTGGCGGAGGATCAGCGCGCGCAGGCTGTCGGTGAGCACGTCCGCGAACCGTTCCCGCAGGATCGGCTGCCCGACCAGCGGGGACGGGTGCTTCTTCAGCTGGGTGGCGATGTCGTGGTGGCAGCACGGGGCGACCAGGATGTGCTCCGCGCCCCAGCCGACCGCGCGGGCCAGGGCCTCGTCGCTGGCCGTGTCGCAGGCGTGCAGCGCGAGGACGACGTCGGCCGACTCGACCGGGGCCTCCAGGATCGTGCCGGCCACGAACCGGACCCTGTCCGCCCAGCCCAGCTCCTCGGCGAGGGCGGTGTTGCGGTCCCGCTGGTCGGCGCGCACGTCCACGCCGACCAGTTCGGCGTCGATGCCCTGGGAGGTGAGGTAGCGGTAGGCGGCGAACGTCAGGTACGCGTTGCCGCAGCCCAGGTCCACGATCCGCAACGGCCGTCCGGGGGTGCCCGGGGCCAGCTCTGTGCTCGCGGCGCCGGCGGCCGGGGCCGGAGAGCCGCCGGACCACGGGTCGGTGGCCAGGTCCGATGAGGTGCCGGATCCCGCGTCGGTGGCCGTCTCCCCGGGGCGCGCGCCGGCCGGTCGGCGGCCCAGGGTCGCGTCGAGCGCCCGGAGGAACGCGTCCACCTGCCGGCGCTTGGCCGCGTTGCCGCCGATCAGCCGGTAGATCGGGTCGTCGGGGGCGAGCAGGTGCTCCTTGGCCCGGTCGTGGCTGGTCACGGCCGTGTGCGCGGCGGCGTGCCGGGACACCTGGGCCTCGCCCTTCTTCGTCACCCGGAGCTGGATCGTCTCCGACACCGTCTCCACGTGCCAGTTGCCGAACGGCTCCGCGAGCAGCTCCGCGACCACCGGGTCCGTGAAGTCCACGTTGCGGGTGTGCGGCCGGTCGGACGTCACCACGACCTGGAGCCGCCGGACCCCCTTGAGGGTGACGGGCCGCAGTTCGGCACGGACCCATTGGGGGGTACCGGACCGGCGCTTGCCCGCCGCCACCGCCCGGACGAGCCGTTCCGGGTCGGTGAGCTGCCCGCGCAGCTCGTCGAGGGCGTCAGTCAGTGGCTGGGGCATGTGCGGCCTGTCGTTGTCGGTACTTCTTGGTCTTGTTCCGGTTGCCGCAGAGCTCCATCGAGCACCAGCGGCGCGACGAGTTCTTGGACGCGTCGTAGTAGGCCCACTGGCAGTCGTCGGCCGGGCAGATCTTCACCCGGTGCCATTCCGGGCCGGACTGCACGATATCGGCCAGCACCTCGGCGAGCGCGGCCCGGGTGCCGTGCCCCGCCGGCACCAGGTGGGGAAGCTGCGCCACGAGGGGCAGCTCGGCGGCGACGGCGCGCAGCCCGGTCTGGTCGCGGGCCGCGCCGCCCCGGTGGTGGGTGACGGCCTCGGCGCGCAGTTCGGTACGCAGCCGGCGGGCCAGGTCCAGGTCGGCCTCCGACGGCTCGGCGGCCAGGCGGGCGGCGGTGTCGGGGCGGCCCCGGTCGGCGGCCAGCGGGGCGTGCGCGGTCAGCCACTGCCGGAAAGTTCCGAGATCGCGAAGTTCGTCCGCCCCGGACTGGTAGATCTCGACGGAGTTCAGCAACGACTCGACCAGCCACAGCCGGTCAGGCACGCCACCACTCATGCCTCCCAGCGTAGCGAGCGGCGGGTGGGGCCGCGTCGCTCCGGCGTCCGGGCGGCCGCGGGTGGTAGACCGGCAGGATCGGGAACAGGAGGAAATCATGCGAAAACTGACCTACTACGTCGGCGCGACCATTGACGGGTACATCGCGGACCCCGACGGGCGGTTCGACTTCTTCCCGTTGGAGGGCGACCTCATGACGGCGATGATCGCGGAGTACCCCGAGCTGATCCCGACCCAGGTCCGCGGCCTCGTGGGGGTGGCCGACGCGCCCAACGAGAAGTTCGACACGGTACTGATGGGGCGCGGCAGCTACGAGCCGGCCCTGGACGCGGGCAACCCCAGCCCGTACGCGCACCTCACCCAGTACGTGTTCTCCCGGACCCTGGCCTCGACCGATCCGGCCGTGGAGATCGTCGCCGGCGACCCGGTGGCGTTCGCCCGGGGGCTCAAGGAGCAGGACGGGCGGGGCATCTACCTGTGCGGCGGCGGGAACCTGGCCGGCCAGCTGCTCGGCGAGATCGACGAGCTGATCGTCAAGCGGTACCCGATCGTGGCCGGCTCGGGGATCCCGATGTTCGGCGCGCCGTTCGCCCCGAACCACTTCGCACTGGTCGACTCGTGGTCCTTCGACACCGGCACGGTGTCGACGTTCGTCCGGGCGTAGCGCCGTGGGGGGGGACGCGCGTCGTCGCCC